>JANPDE010000417.1:0-15369 GCA_031431315.1 Haliea sp. | reverse complement strand
ATCTGCGCGGTGAGTCCATGGCGGATGTGATCTTCAATGGCTCAGTCAATCGCCAGCCAGTGGGGCAGGCCACCATTGAACTGGTGTTTGACAATAGCGAGGGCAGGGTGGGTGGGGAATTCGCCAGCTATGCCGAAATCTCCACTCGCCGCCAGGTCACTCGCGACGGACAGTCCGAGTATTTCCTCAATGGCACGCGCTGCCGGCGCCGCGATATCACGGATATCTTTCTCGGTACGGGGTTGGGTCCGCGCAGTTACGCCATCATAGAGCAGGGCATGATCAGCCGCCTGATCGAATCCAAGCCGGAGGAATTGCGGGTTTTCCTCGAGGAGGCGGCGGGCATCTCGAAATACCGAGAGCGACGCAAGGAAACGGAGAGCCGCATGCGGCGCACGCATGAAAATCTCGAGCGTCTCACTGACCTGCGTGATGAGCTGGAACGGCAATTGCAGCATTTGCAGCGCCAGGCACAGGCGGCGGAAAAATATACCGAGTTGAAAACCGAAGAGCGCGACCTCAAGGCGCAGCTCCTGGCCCTGCAATGCCAGGCGCTGGACAGCCAGATAAAAGCGGCGACACAGGCAGTGGGTGAATTGGAGGTCAAGCTTGAGGCCGTGCACACGGAACACCAGCACGTTGACACCGCCATTGAGCAGTACCGCGTAGATCACACCGACCGTACGGACGCGTTCAACAAGGTGCAGGCAACGTATTACCTGCTGGGCTCAGAAGTGTCCCGCATCGAACAGACTATCAAGCATCAGCAGGAACGAGGCCGGCAATTTTTGGTGGATTTGTCACAGACCGGGGCGAACCTGTCCGAGTCGGAGACCCACCTGTGTGATGATCGCGCCAAGCTGGCCACCTGGGAGAGCGACATACTCGCCTTGAGCCCGGAACTGGAACGGCTGCAGGAACTCGAAAAGTCATCGTCACAGGCGCTCGTGCAGGCAGAAGAGGCCATGCACGACTGGCAGCTGCAGTGGGATGAATTCAACCAGCATGCGGCGGAGCCACGTCAGCAGGCCGAAGTGCAGCAATCGCGTATCCAGCACCTGGAGCAGGTGTTACAGCGACTGCAGGAGCGAACCCGACAGCTGGAGGAGGAGAAGCGGGGTTTGGCGGCAGGACCGGCCGATGCAGAGGCCGAAAATCTGGGTACGCAACTGGCCGAGGTCGAGGCGACACTGGCCGAGCATGAGCGGAGCGGTGAGTCGCTGGTGCAGACTCTGGCAGGGGCTCGCGACAACCGCACCCGCCTGGCGAGTGAACTTAATCAGGTGCGCTCGTACTTGCAACAGATGCGCGGACGCAGAGCCTCTCTGGAGGCCCTGCAACAAGCGGCATTGGAGGACGGTAACCAGGGCGTCGGAGAGTGGTTACAGGCACAGCAATTGTCCGATAAATCGCGACTGCTGCAGATGTTGCAGGTCGAAAAGGGCTGGCAGCTCCCCGTGGAAACGGTTCTTGGCGATTACCTGCAGGCCGTTTGCGTGGAGAATATCGGCGAACTTGGGAGCTACCTGAACAACCTGGAGCAGGGCAATCTGCTGCTGGTGGAAGCAGGGGCTGAGGCAGCCGGGGCCTCTGATCTGCTGGTGTCCAGGGTGCGCAGTGGCGGTCGTGCGGATGCACTGTTGGCCGGCGTACGTACCGCTGATGATTTGGGCCAGGCGCTACAGCAGCGTGCCGCGCTTCTCCCGCATGAATCCATTATTACCCGCGACGGTATCTGGATGGGTAAAAATTGGCTGCGGGTCGCACGCTTGTCCAGCAGCGACGGCGGCGTGATCCAGCGCCGCGAGGAACTGGAGTCACTGGCGGCGAACCTTGCCGTGGAGCAGGAGCGGGAAGCGCAGCTGACGCGTAGCTTGCAGGCGTGCGAGGATGCGCTGCAGCAACTGGAGGAGCAACGGCAGGAGGGGCAGCGCGCACTACAGGTGACGACACGCCAGCATGCCGATGTGAGTGCACGCATGTCCGCCTGTCAGGCTAAGGCGGAACAGATCAAATTGCGCAACGAGCGTATCAATACCGAAATCGACGAGGCGCGAGCGCAGTTCCGGCTGGAACAGGAAGCTATCGCGCAGGCCCGGCGGGTGCTGGCAGAGTCCATTGAGCGCATGGAGACTGACTCCCGGCGGCGCGAGGATTTGCTGTCCAGCCGTGACCAGATACGCTCGACACTCGACAGTGCCCGCCAGAAAGCACGCCAGGATAAAGACGGCGCGCACCATGTGGCCATGCGCCACCAGTCTATCGATACACAATTGAACGCGGTGCGTGAAACGATCGAGCGCACCGACCGCCAGGTGGCGCAATTGCGCGAACGTCAGGACAGCCTGACCCTGGCGCAGCGCGAAAATGATGAGCCACTGCCAGGATTACACGCCAACCTCGAGCAGCAATTGGAGCTGCGCCTGCAGGCCGAAAGCGAGTTGAGTGCGGCGCGGCAGCTGGTGGCCGAAGTGGAGCATCAGTTGCGCGAGGCGGAGCAGCTGCGCGCCGCTATCGAGCAGCGGGCGGAAACGGTGCGCGGTGACCTGGAGCGACATCGTATCGCCAACCAGACCCTGCAAGTACAGCGCCAGTCCATCCACAAGCAACTGGTCGAAGGCAAACGCGACCTGACAGAGATATTGAATACCCTGCCCGAGGGGGCCAATGAGCCCGAGTGGCAGAACTCCCTGGAGAGGGTAGCCAACCGCATTGTTCGCCTTGGCCCCATCAACCTGGCTGCTATCGACGAGTTCAACCTGCAGTCGGAACGCAAACGATATCTGGATGCGCAGAACGAGGACCTGGTGACTGCGTTGGATACCCTTGAATCGGCGATTCGCAAGATTGACAAGGAGACACGCAATCGTTTCCGCGAGACCTTTGAAAAAGTGAACACCGGACTGCGTGAACTGTTTCCCCGTGTGTTCGGTGGTGGCAGTGCCTACCTGGAAATGACAGGCGATGATTTACTCGATACCGGCATCACCATTATGGCCCGACCTCCAGGCAAAAAGAACGCGACGATTCATCTGCTGTCGGGAGGCGAAAAAGCGCTGACGGCTATTGCGCTGGTGTTTTCCATCTTTCAGTTGAACCCCGCGCCATTCTGTATCCTGGACGAGGTGGATGCGCCGCTGGATGATGCCAACACCGGGCGCTATGCGCGCCTGGTGAAAGAGATGTCGGACAAGGTGCAATTCATCTATATTACCCATAATAAAATTTCCATGGAATTTGCCGACCAGTTGATGGGCGTCACCATGCATGAACCGGGCGTATCGCGGTTGGTGTCGGTAGATGTGCAAGAGGCAGCGGCACTGGCCGCGAGTTGAACAGGCAGACGAGTAAGCGGGTTGAGCGATTTGGGACTGATGGAATTAACAATACGAGACTGGATGGTCATTGTCGGCGTGCTGCTGATTGTGGCCGTATTGGTGGATGCCTGGCGCCGGATTCGTCGCGAAACAACGGCCAAGCTGAAGATGAAGCTGGTCAATCCTGACGAACTTCCAGCCGCGCAGGTCGACGATATTGGACATTTTCGTGAACTGCCCAATGGGGGTGCCCGGGTGGTGGAAAGGGGCGATCTTCTCAGGGCCGCAGAATCCGGGCGAGCCAGGGGGAAGGCGACTTCTGCTGCCAGACCGGCAAAAAAATCCTCAGGCAGGCGGCCGGCAAAGCAGGATGAGGACGAATTGGTTGCTGGCATGACGTCCAACGGTCCCGGGGATGAAGCGGAAAACCTGGATTGGCTGGATGGCCTGGTGTCACAGGAAACGCAATCAAAACCTGCGCCAGGACCCGCACCGGGTAAACTTCCCCGCTACGAGGCCCCTGAAGTCTTTATGCTTAACGTGGTTGCGCGCAGCGACCAGGGCTTTCGTGGCGACGATATCCTGCACATTTTGCTGGCCTGTGACCTGCGCTTTGGCGACATGAATTTTTTTCATCGCCACGAGTTTGAGGCTGGTCGTGGCGCCATTCAGTTCAGTGTCGCCAATATGATGCAGCCCGGCGTGTTTGATATCGATAACATGGCGGATATGTCTACTCCCGGTCTGGTGTTCTTTCTTACTCTGCCCGGGCCCGAAGATATGATGAAGGCTTTTGACTATATGCTGGAGACAGCACAGACGGTTGCCCGCAACCTGGGTGCTGATGTGCTGGACGAGTCGCGCAGCGTATTGACGCGGCAGGCCATGGAGCACAGTCGACAGCAAATCCGTGAACTCGAACGGCGCCTGCTGGCGAAGGCCCGCTAAAAGGCACTATGCCATCGGCAAACCCTGAGCAGGAAATCGAACTCCTGCGAAAGCAACTGGATGCCTGGAACTACCAGTATTACGTGCAGGATCAGCCTTCGGTTCCGGATGCAGAGTACGATCGCTGTATGCAGCGCCTGTTGCAGCTGGAAGCACAGCACCCCCAGTACTTTCGCACCGACTCACCCTCCCAGCGGGTGGGGGGGCAGCCGCTCAGCCAGTTCATGCAAGTCTCCCATGAACTGCCCATGTTGTCCCTGGACAATGCCTTCAACGCACAGGACATGCAAAATTTCAATCGGCGCCTGCTGGACCGACTGGGCGAAGACGCAAAGCCACTGGAATTCGCGTGTGAACCAAAGCTCGACGGGATAGCGGTTAGCCTGTTGTACCGGGAGGGTGTGTTGCAGCGCGGCGCTACGCGTGGCGACGGCACCACCGGCGAAGATATCACCCACAATGTCCGGACCATCCGCTCCATACCCCTGCGCCTGCGCGGCGAGGGATTTCCCACATTGCTGGAAGTGCGCGGTGAAATCTATCTAACCAAGGCGGGATTCGCGCGACTGAACGACCGCGCGCGTGAACGCGGCGAAAAGACCTTTGTGAACCCCCGCAATGCCGCCGCCGGGAGCTTGCGTCAGTTGGATGCCCGTCTGACAGCCCAGCGCCCGCTGGAAATGTGTTGCTACGGTGTCGGTCAGGTGGAGGGGGGCCTTCTTCCTGATCATCATGCTCAGGTGCTGGAACGCCTGCGTGATTGGGGACTCAGGGTCAATGCCGAGTCGGCGGTAGTGCGCGGAATCGAGGCCTGCGATGCGTATTATCAAGCGTTGTGCGAGCGTCGCGACAGCCTGCCTTACGATATTGATGGAATTGTTTTCAAGGTTAACGAATTGGCGCTGCAGCAGCGCCTGGGTTTCGTTTCGCGTGCCCCCCGATGGGCCATCGCCAGAAAATTTCCTGCGCAGGAGGAGATGACCCGTTTGCTGGATGTGGAGTTTCAGGTTGGGCGCACAGGGACGATCACCCCGGTCGCCAGGCTGGAGCCGGTGTTTGTCGGCGGTGTCACCGTCAGCAATGCCACCTTGCACAACAGTGATGAAATCGAACGTCTGGGTCTACAGATCGGCGATACGGTCATCGTGCGCCGGGCGGGCGATGTAATTCCACAGGTGGTTTCCGTGGTGCTTGAGCGCCGCCCCACCGATGCCTCCCCCATAGTGTTTCCTACCCGTTGCCCTGTGTGCCAGTCCGCCATCGGGCGCGAACCCGGGGAGGCGGCCTTGCGCTGTGGGGGCGGCCTGGTGTGTGCCGCCCAGCAAAAAGCGGCTATCAAGCACTTTGCCTCGCGCCGCGCCATGAATATTGCTGGGCTGGGTGACAAGCTCATCGAACAATTGGTGGACGAGGGCCTGGTAGCGAATGTGGCAGGACTGTACGCGCTGACGAAGGATCAATTGCTGCAATTGGACCGCATGGGAGAAATGTCCGCGGACAAGCTGTTGGCCGCGCTTGAGAAGAGCAAACAGACCAAGTTACCGCGTTTTATATTTGCCCTGGGCATTCGGGAAGTCGGCGAGGCTACTGCACTCAACCTGGCGCGCCATTTCGGTAACTGGTCCGCACTGGCGGCGGTTACCGAGGAGGAACTGCTGGCAGTCGCTGATGTTGGGCCGGTGGTGGCGGATCATCTGCTGCAATTTTTCGCTTCCACTGCAAATGCACGTGTTGTCCAGTCGCTGCTTGATGCCGGGGTGCATTGGCCTGATGTCGAACGCCTGACCGAGCAGGGCTTGCCTCTGGACGGCCAAACCTGGGTGGTCACAGGTAACCTCGAAGCACTCACGCGAGACGGTGCCAAGGCGCATTTGCAGTTACTGGGAGCAAAAGTTGCAGGCAGTGTATCGGTAAAAACCACTTGCGTGGTGGCGGGGCCGGGCGCTGGTTCCAAACTCACCAGGGCGAGGGAGTTGGGTGTGGAAGTGATCGATGAGCAAACCCTGCTTAAGTTACTGGCAACTCACCGGGTTGAAATTTGAAGTACATTCTGCTGGTAGTACTGCTCCTTTGCGTCAGTGCCTGCACGATTAGCCCCCCGCGGGATGTGAACAATGTCTGCGCGATCTTCCGCGAAAAAGATGACTGGTATGAGGATGCTGCCCACGCCAGTCATCTCTGGGGTAGCACCATACCGGTGATGATGGCGATCATCTACCAGGAGTCGCGTTTTGAAGCCAGCGCCAGGCCCCCGCGCACGAAGATATTCGGCTTCATTCCGGGACCCAGGCCGTCCAGCGCCTACGGGTACAGTCAGGCTAAGACGGCGACCTGGGATGAATACAAGCGCGCAGCGGGCCGCTGGGGTGCGGACCGCGATGAATTTGCCGACGCCATCGATTTTGTGGGCTGGTATAACCGGCAATCGCAATTACGCAGTGGGATTTCCCTGCAGGATACCTACGCGCTTTATCTCGCCTATCATGAAGGGCACGGCGGTTTTAACCGTGCGACCTACCTGCAGAAGCAGTGGTTGATGAGTGTGGCGCACAAGGTTCAGGACAAGGCCAATAGTTATCAGGCGCAGCTACCGGGCTGTGAAGCGCAGCTCAAAAGCAGCGGCGGCATGTTCGATTGGTTTTGAACAGGGGCGACAGGCGCTGGTTCAAGATGGGGGTCCACTCCCACTAATTGCCGCTAAGTGCCGGAAAATTAACGCAAATTCCTTCCCCATTCTAATGAAAACCAACTTGACTTGTGACACAATCGGCAGGCTGTAATGGCCGGTCGTCGCGCGATCAAAGATAGTGTCCCAATCATGAGCAGAAGCAGTGAAACCAACTGATATCAAAAATCCCGAATATTTCCACAAAGTGGTGGATTGCCAGTATGCCTGTCCGGCACATACACCTGTGCCAGAGTACATACGCTTGATTGCCGCCGAGCGCTACACCGATGCCTACATGGTCAACTGGCACTCCAATGTTTTCCCCGGGATTCTCGGCCGTACCTGCGACCGACCCTGCGAACCCGCCTGTCGACGTGTCAGAGTGGAAGAAGAACCTGTGGCAATTTGCCGGCTCAAGCGGGTTGCCGCGGATAACAAGGCCGATATCACTGATCGCCTGCCCGTCATTCCCAGGACTAAAAACGGCAAGCGTATCGCCCTGATCGGCGCCGGTCCCGCTTCGCTCACAGTCGCCCGTGATCTTGCGCCATTGGGATACAGCATCGACATTTATGACAATCAATTCGCGGGGGGCGGCATGATGCGCAGCCAGATCCCGTCTTTCCGCTTGCCCATGTCGGTATTGGATGAGGAAGTGGGCTATATCCTGAACATGGGTGTGACCACCACATTTGATATCCAGATAAACAGCCTGAAAGAGTTACTGAACAAAAATTATGACGCGGTGTTTGTCGGGACCGGAGCGCCTCGCGGCAAGGGCCTGAATCTACCCGGCCTGGAAGATGCCAAAGCGAACGTTTACCTGGGCATTGACTGGTTGTCCAGCGTGGCCTTCGAACACACTACCTCAATTGGCAAGCGCGTTCTTGTACTGGGCGGTGGCAATACGGCGATGGACTGTTGCAGGACCTCCAGGCGCATGGGCGGCGAAGATGTGCGCGTTGTGGTACGCAGTCCCTTCGAGGATATGAAGGCCTCTCCCTGGGAGAAGGCGGATGCCGCACATGAGGGTATCCCGATTTTCAATAATCATGTGCCCAAGGAATTTGTGGTTGAGGACGGCAAGCTCAAAGGTATGACCTTCGAGAAGGTCGAGGCACGGTACGACGAGGACGGCAAGCGTACCCTGGTGCCCACCGGTGAAGCGTTGGTCTTCATGGAAGCCGATGATGTGCTGATGGCGATCGGCCAGGAAAATTCCTTCCCCTGGATAGAGCGGGACCTGGGCATAGAATTCGACAAGTGGGATATGCCTGTGGTGGACAAGGTGACATTCCAGTCGACGAATGCACGGGTATTCTTCGGCGGTGACGCCGCCTTTGGTCCGGAAAATATCATCACCGCTGTTGCCCACGGACATCAGGCCGCTGTCAGTATCGACTTGCTCTGTCGTGGCGACGATGTGCGCAAACGGCCACCACCACACGTGACTCTGGCCAGCCAGAAAATGGGTGTGCATGAGTGGAGCTATGACAACGCCGTGGCGATCGATCAGCGTTACGTTGTGCCAATGGCGCCACTGGAAAAAACCCTGAAGGACCGTAAGGTAGAGGTAGAACTGGGGTTTAATGTTGCCACCGGATACAAAGAGGCAGAACGCTGCCTCAATTGTGATGTACAGACGGTGTTTGACGAGTTGCGCTGTATCGAGTGTGATGCCTGTGTCGACATCTGTCCCACGGATTGCATCAGCTTTATCAGCAATGGCACAGAGCAGGATTTGCGTACCCGCCTGGCGGCACCTGCGGGAAATTTGGCACAGGATCTCTACATATCAGCCGACCTGCCGACCATGCGGGTGATGGTCAAGGACGAGGACGTTTGCCTGCATTGCGGCTTGTGCGCGGAGCGGTGTCCCACCACTGCCTGGGATATGCAAAAGTTTCTTTACAACGTACGTCAGGCGGGGCAGGTAGCATGAAGAATATACAATCCGTCAACGACTTTGTTATCAAGTTTGCCAATGTGAACGGCACCGGTTCGGCCAGTGCCAACAATCTGTTTGCCAAGGCGCTTTTTCGCATGGGTGTGCCAGTGTCACCCAAAAATATTTTTCCTTCCAATATCCAGGGCTTGCCGACATGGTATGAAGTCAGGGTCAATGATAAAGGGTACCTGGGTCGTCGTGGCGGTATCGATATAGCACTGTCGGTAAATCCGCAAAGTATGGCCCAGGATATCCGCGAGGTAGAACCGGGCGGCTACTTCATCTACGACAGCACCAAGCCACTGGATCATCGCCTGCTGCGCAACGACATCAGTATTATCGGCTTACCCCTGACTCGTATTTGCAATGAACAGTACGACGACCCGCGGCAGCGCCAGTTGTTTAAGAACGTGATTTACGTCGGTGCCCTGGCGGCGCTGCTCGATATGGACTTCAAGGTGTTGACCGGGCTGGTGGAGGATCAGTTCAAGGGCAAGAAAAACCTGGTACTGCCCAATATTCATGCACTGGAGTTGGGACACCATTACGTCCGGGCCAACTTTGAGTGTCCTATTGGCATACGGGTGGAAAAGAGTGACAAGGTAGGTAACAAGATTTTGCTCGACGGCAATACTGCCCTGGGACTGGGAGCACTCTACGGTGGTGCAACTGTGGCGGCGTGGTACCCGATCACACCGTCCACGTCCGTCGTCGATGCGTTTGAGAAATATGCCAAGCGGGTCAGGATTGATCCGGGTACTGGGAGGCGCAACTACGCCATTGTGCAGGCAGAGGATGAGTTGTCGGCTATCGGCATGGCAATCGGTGCCAGTTGGAATGGAGCGCGCTCCTTCACCGCCACATCCGGACCCGGTGTGTCCCTGATGAGTGAGTTTCTGGGGCTGGCGTATTTTGCTGAAATTCCCACAGTATTGTTCAACGTGCAGCGCGCCGGGCCATCAACCGGAATGCCCACCCGAACCCAGCAGTCAGACATTCTGGCCTGTGCGTATGCGTCGCACGGCGATACCAAGCAGGTCCTGTTATTTCCATCGACGCCCAAGGAGTGCTTTGATTTTGGTGCCCTGGCTTTTGATCTGGCGGAACGCCTGCAGACACCCATTATCCTGATGAGCGACCTCGATCTTGGCATGAACGATAACATGTCCGAACCGCTGTCCTGGGATGACGAGCGCAAGTATGATCGCGGTAAGGTGATTACTGCCCAACAGTTGGAGAATGGCGTGGAATTTGGCCGTTATCTGGATGTTGATGGCGATGCCATCTGCTACCGCACCTATCCGGGTACCCATCCGACCAAGGGAGCATTTTTCACCCGCGGTACGTCCCGGAATGAGTACGCGATTTACACGGAAAAAGGCGAAGAGTACGAAGCGAATATGCTGCGCCTCCTGCGCAAATGGGACACGATCAATGAGCATGTCCCCGCACCCATCACCACGGATTGCGGCAGGGAAACGAAGCTCGCCGTGCTGTATTTCGGTACCAGTGAGGAATCATCCCGGGAAGCGCTGGACTACCTGTCGACGGAAGGTGTCTATATGAACGCCATGCGAGTACGCGCCTTCCCGTTCAACCAGGAAGTGCGCCAGTTCATTGAGCGACACTCCCAGGTCTTCGTGATAGAGCAGAACCGGGATGCGCAGTTGCGCACTTTACTGATGGCAGAGTTTGAGTTTGGTCCGGATAAATTGAAATCCGTTCTGTGTTTCGACGGCTCACCGATCAGCGCGCGCAATATCCGCAAACAAATCAAAACACACCTTAATGGCGACAATGTGTTGCCACTGCATCGCAAAACCGCTTTGGTTCGCGCGGGAGAGTCTCGATGAGTTACCAGGTTCCTAAATTTCGACACCCGCAGCTTCCAGTCAATGATCTGGGCTATACCAAAGCGGATTATGAGGGTGCTATTTCCTCGCTTTGTGCGGGCTGTGGTCACGACTCCATCAGTGGGGCTATCGTGCGGGCGTGCCATGAGTTGTCCATTGAACCGCACAAAATTGCCAAACTTTCCGGTATTGGGTGTTCCTCCAAGGCACCGACGTACTTTTTGGGAAATTCACACGGCTTTAACTCGGTACACGGCCGTATGCCCTCTGTGGTGACTGGCGCGGCGCTGGCTAACCGGGAGCTGTTGTACCTGGGCGTGTCCGGTGACGGGGATACTGCGTCCATCGGAATGGGGCAGTTCGCCCATGTGGCCAGGCGCAATCTCAATATGGTTTATATTGTTATGAACAACGGTTGCTACGGACTGACCAAAGGGCAGGATTCCGCTACGGCTGATCGCGGTTCGGCGAGTAAAAAGGGCGACCCCAGCATCTACAGCGCCATTGATCTTTGTGGCACGGCACTGCAAATGGGTGCCACTTTTGTGGCCCGCAGTTTTTCGGGTGACAAGGAGCAACTGGTGCCGTTGATCAAAGCCGCCATTGCGCATCGCGGATTCGCCCTGATTGATGTGGTATCACCCTGCGTGACTTTTAACAACAATCCGCAGTCCACCAAGAGTTATGAGTTCGTGCGCGAGCATTCCGAGGCCACGGGAACGATTGATTTTGTTCCGCTGCGCAAGGAGATTACCACTGAATATCAGCCTGGCTACAGCCATGAAGTTACCATGCACGATGGTTCCTCCATACATCTGTATAAGGTTGACGAATCGCTCAATCCCTTCGACCGGCGCTCGGCTATCACCGCTCTGGAAGATCATCGCTGTTCAGGCAGTATCCTGACCGGCTTGATCTATATGAACAAGGACTCTCGCGATCTTCACGAAGTGTTGGAGACCTCGCAGCGCCCCCTTAACCAATTGGACGAGGCGGATTTGTGCCCGGGCAATAAGATGTTACTGAACATCAACGCCAGCCTGCGCTAGGTTTACTCGTAGTACCCCGACCAGATGCCGGTGCAATGCCGGCCTTATTTTTACAGATTTGTTGCATTGTGCCTGCTTGTTGTCATGTAATTGTCACACTTCCCTCATTTAATAATCGCATTTTGGAAATCGAGGGTTTCTGGGTTTATGAACACACATACCGTGTTGATCGTCGACGATGAGTTCGCCATCCGGGATATGCTGCGCATGGCCCTGGAACTGGCCAATTTTCAATGCATTGAGGCTGAAAATATTCAGCAGGCGTACCAGCTAATTGTGGATGTTCGACCCGCTATAGTACTGCTGGACTGGATGCTGCCCGGTGGTAGCGGTCTGGAACTGATGAGCCGACTGAAGCGCGAGGAACTGACTCGCGATATGCCAGTGATCATGCTGACGGCCAAGACCGCGGAAGACAATGTCATACAAGGTCTTGATGTCGGCGCTGATGACTACATCACCAAGCCCTTTGCACCGCGTGAATTGATAGCGCGAATCAGGGCGCTGTTGCGGCGTTCCAGTGGCAGCATGGAGGGAGAGAAAATCCAGGTCGCGGATCTTCTGCTGGACGCCGAGAGCAAACGTATTTTTATCGCGGACCAGCCCCTGGAAATGGGGCCGACGGAGTTTAATCTTTTGCAGTTCTTTATGTCGCATCAGGAGCGAGCCTATACCCGTGGTCAGTTGCTGGACCAGGTCTGGGGCGCCAATGTTTATGTGGAAGAGCGGACTGTGGACGTACATATACGGCGCCTGCGTAAGGCACTGCAATCGACCTCGGGAGATTACAGCAATATGATCCAGACGGTACGTGGGACGGGGTATCGTTTTTCCTCGCGCGGCCTAATTTGATTGGAGGCTCTGACTCGACATGAGTTGGTTTGCGGCGACTGGCCGAGTAGTACTGCTTGTGGCGCTGTCCGCTGCGCTGGGAAAAATTTATGGTTGCCCACTGGAAGCGGTAATCCTCGTGCTTTTGGGGTTGACCGGATTCTGGTTGTACCAGATGGAACGTGTGCGGCGGTGGTTGAATGACCCTAAACAGCCACTGCCCGAGCTTTATGGCATCTGGGGAGAACTTCTACTACGTATTTACAAAAATCAGAAAGCAAATTCGGAGGCTCAGGCGCTTTTGCAATCGACAGTAGACTATCTAGAGGATTCTTTTGCGGCTATGCGCGACGGCGTCGTAATGGTGGATGAGCAGGGTGCAATCAAATGGTTGAATCATGCTGTAGAGCCTTTGTTGGGGCTGCGCTACCCGGAGGACACGGGACAAACGCTGACGAATCTGGTGCGTGTGCCTGAGTTCAATCGTTATTTTCTCTCAATGGATTACACAACACCGCTGCAGTATATGGCCGTTGGCGAAAGTGAGAAAATCTATCTGCGCGTTGAAATTACGCGTTTTGGGGAGAGTGAGCGACTGCTGTTCATCCGCGATGTCAGTGGTGCTATGCGCATGGAGCAAATGCGCAGGGATTTTGTCGCGAACGTGTCACATGAATTGCGTACACCCCTGACTGTGATCAGCGGCTACCTCGGGACGTTTCTGACAAATACGGAGGAACTTCCTGAGCGGTATGTAAAGCCGCTACGGCAAATGGACCAACAGGCACGGCGCATGGAGCATTTGCTCAAGGACTTGCTGTGGTTGTCGCGTATAGAGACCGAGCAACATGAAGATGAGCGTGAGTTTCTCGATATCAGGGGCCTGTTGCAAGAGTTGCGGGACGAGTTGACGGAGGCGTACCCTGAGTCTGCAATTGAGCTGGATCTCGCCACCGACCAAAAGGTTTATGGCGATTATCGACAGTTGTACAGTGCCATCTCAAACCTGGCGATCAATGCCATCAAGTACAGCCCTGCTGGCAGTCCTGTGAGGATCAGCTGGCTCTCGCAGGGCGACAAGTGCCTGTTACAAGTGCGCGACAGTGGAATTGGTATAGACTCGATGCATATTCCCAGGTTGACTGAGCGGTTTTATCGAGTAGACGACAGCCGCAGCTCTGCAACGGGTGGCACCGGCCTGGGGCTGGCCATAGTAAAGCATGCAGCAGCAGCGCATGGCGCAAAATTAACGATAGAGAGTAAGTTGGGCAAAGGTAGCGCATTTACTTTAGTGTTTCCGACAAGAGGTTAATGACATGTTGAAAAAGGAAGATTACCAGCAGCACATTTCTGGAACATTCAATGCAGAGTTAGAGGCTCTGCGCAGTCACATGTTGGCGATGGGTGGAAAGGTTGAGCAGCAGCTCTCTTCGGCCCTGGACGCACTGGTGAAAATGGACAGCAATGCGGCCGAACTCATCGTGAGCAGGGATAGCGAAGTCAATCAGATGGAAATGGCCATAGACGATGAATGTGCGACCCTGCTCGCGCGGCGCCAACCGACGGCCAGTGACTTGCGTCTTGTTATATCAATCATCAAGGTAAACAGGGATCTGGAGCGTATTGGCGACGAGGCCGCCAAGATTGCAAAGCAGGCGGTTTGGCTATCAGAACAGAGCATTTCGCAGAGTAATTTTATTGAAATCAGGCATATTGGGGCCCGCGTGACCATCATGTTGCGCCAGGCCCTAGATTCGTTTGCCCGGCTTGATGTGAGCCAGGCCGTCGAAGTGGTGAAAGGCGATGTTGAGGTGGACATGGAGTATGATACTGCCATGCGCAGTCTGGTGACTTTTATGGTTGAAGATCCACGCAATATTGGCGCTATCCTGAATGAAATGTGGGCATTACGTAGTCTCGAGCGAATCGGCGATCATGCCTGCAATATCGCTGAACATGTGGTGTATCTGGTCAAAGGCTTGGATGTCAGACACGGCGGTCTCAGGGACGAGCTGAACGAAAAGCTCACAGGCCCCTAATGACAATAGATCGCCATCTTCGAATCTTAACGAGTAGGGCGTATTCTGCTACTCGGTTGTAACACTACCGTAACAAACGGAACCTAAAATTCGCTCTGAATTCAGGGCAAGACTACACATCACAGGCAGCCATTTTTGAGGGGTACTTACCACATGAAAAATATTCTGATCGGAGCAGTTTCAATGATGGTTGTCGCGGGGGGCCTAAATTCGGCGCAGGCGGCAAGTCGCGATAGCATTAGCATAGTGGGCTCGTCCACAGTGTATCCATTTGCTACCGTTGCGGCCGAGCGTTTCGGACGCAATGCCAACGATTTTAAGGCGCCAAAAATTGAATCAACCGGGACTGGCGGTGGTCTGAAGCTGTTTTGCAGCGGAGCGGGTACGGACACGCCCGATATTGCAAACGCGTCCCGTCGTATCAAACCGGCTGAATACGACACCTGCAAGCTCAATGGCGTGGCCGATGTTGTCGAAGTATTGATCGGTTACGATGGTATTGTCATCGCCAACTCCAGCAAAGCCCCACAGCTTAAGCTGAGCCTGAAGGACATTTACCTGGCATTGGCCAAGGATATTCCTGGCCCGGACGGCAGCCTTGTCCCAAACCCACATAAAACCTGGAAAGATGTAGACGCAACACTGCCAGCGACTAAAATTGAAGTGTTAGGGCCGCCACCAACCTCAGGTACCCGGGACTCGTTTGCGGAGTTGGC
>JANPDE010000416.1:0-2947 GCA_031431315.1 Haliea sp. | reverse complement strand
CTTTCGATGCGGCCATCGGCAACCCGTTTATCGTTGACATAGAGGCTACCTTTACCGCCCCTGCCCGGGCCGCCACCATCATAGGCGAAATCAAAACGGATAGTTGCCTTCCCGGCTGGCACCGGCTTGTCGGCTGCGATGGTATAGCGCTGACTGTTGAGGAAGTTGTAGTGGAACGCAGGGACGCCATCCTTGAGGTACAAAGCCCAGCCGCCGAAACGGCCGCCCTGGACCAGAATGGCGCCGTTACCGCCATTGTCAGGAATCACAACATCGGCCGTGATGGAAAAAGACCTGTTCTTGATGTCGATGAAAACATTCACAGGCATTCCCGTCATGCCTTCGACCAATGACAGTGAGCTGCGACCCGCCATTAAATCCGGACGCCCGGCCAGAGCAGGCACCGCGCGCACCAGGGTGCGATCATCCAGTGGTAAGGCAAAGTTACGGCCAGCCTCCGCCATGAACAACTGCTGCAGCTCTTCGAGCATCTCGGGGTTCTGTTCCGCCACGTCATTGGTCAGACTAAAGTCCTTATTGGTGTCGTAGAGTTCCCAGGTACCGTCTTCCAGAGAGCTTCGCGGCTGCGGATCCCACGGAGCGTTGTGCACAACCCGGGCCAGCCAGCCATCATGGTAAATTGCCCTGTTCCCGAACATCTCGAAATACTGGGTCTTGTGACGCCCAACGGCATCGGCATCCTTGAATGTGTAAAACATGCTGATGCCATCCATTGGCCGCTGTTTCGTACCATTCACGGCGGTCGGCTCAGGCAGGCCGACGGCCTCGAGTATGGTGGGCGCTACATCGATGACATGGGCGAATTGCGTGCGCAAACCGCCGTTCACTGGAACGCCGCCTTGCGGCCAGCTGACCGCCATGCCGACTTTGGTTCCGCCGTAATCCGAGCCCACCTGTTTTACGTACTCGTAAGGCGTGTTGAACAATTGCGCCCAGGCACCGGCCATATGGGGAAGTGTCGTCGGTCCGCCCCAATCATCGAGATAGGGGAGCAGTTCATCAACGGTTGGCTGGACATTATTGAAGTAGGTAAATTCATTGGCAGTGCCGTTGCGCCCGCCCTCTGCACCGCTGCCGTTATCGCCTGCGACGAATAGCACCAGTGTATTGTCGAGCTGGCCAGTCTCCCGTACAGCCTGGATCACGCGACCAATTTCGTGGTCGGTGAATTCGACGAAGCCGGCGAAAACCTCCGCCTGTCGTTCAAAAAGGCGTTTTTCATCAGCCGTGAGGGAATCCCAGGCTGGAAAGGCAGCAGGACGAGGAGCCAATCGCGTGCCCTCTGGAACAACGCCAAGCTTGATCTGACGCGCCAGCTGTTGTTTGCGCATT
The DNA here is from genome assembly GCA_031431315.1 of Haliea sp. Taxonomy (GTDB): domain Bacteria; phylum Pseudomonadota; class Gammaproteobacteria; order Pseudomonadales; family Halieaceae; genus Marimicrobium. Next base: position 1,594 of record JANPDE010000416.1, on the reverse strand, counting down.
TCATCCCAGCCCAGATTGAACTTGCCTTTCCAGCGCTGGCTCCATTGTTCGGGGACATGGTGTGGAGCGCGGACAGCGCCGGGGGAAAAATACACAAAGAACGGGCGGTCCGGTGTCATGGCCTTCTGGAAACTGATCCAGTCCACCGCCTGATCGGTCATGTCAGTCAGGAAATTGTAGCCAGGCTTGCGCGGCGGTTCGATGCGTGCTGTTCCATCGATAATGGCCGGCGACCAATGATTGGTCGAAAATCCGATAAAGCCATAGAATTTGTCAAAGCCTTGACCCGTCGGCCAGCGATCGAAGGGCCCGGATACACTGGTCTCCCAGGGCGGCGTCTGGTGCCACTTGCCGAATGCCGCCGTACTGAAGCCGTTCAGCCGGAGCATCTGGGTAATGGACGTCACCTCGTTTGGAATCTGGGTCGTGTTGCCCGGGAATGCGGTGCCTGCTTCGGCGATGCCGCCCATGTTGGCAACGTGGTGGTTGCGCCCGCTGAGCAGCGACGCCCTGGTCGGTGAGCAGGTCGCCTGGGTATGGAAGTTATTGTATTTAATCCCGGATTGGGCAATCTTGTCGAAGTTCGGCGTGCTGACCGCGCCGCCAAATTCACTCGTGCCTCCGAAACCGAGATCATCGATCATGATCAGCAGGACATTCGGGGCACCGGCAGGCGCTTTGACTTCAAACTGCGGCGGCGCAGTGGCATCACGGACATCAAGTACGTTCGACGTTTGCCGGGGTGGCTCGGCCAGCGGCAGCACACTGCGATCGGGCTCGCTGGATGCCGCCGCAGCCATCGACAGCCCGCAGGTCGCGACGAATGTACCCGCGATGACCCACTGACAAACAGTGCCCGGGCTCCTGGCAGGGATGTGTTTCGTTTGGCGCATGAATTGCAGCGTCGAATTCACCATTTTCTTAAGTCCATTTGAGAATATTCACGCGAAGTCGCCCACAGCCACTCGACCAGGCGGCCGCCGCAACGCCTGCAGCCGCATCCCAACGTCAAACAGTTCGCGCTAGTTGGTCCTGTTGTATAAATCGTTGAGGCCCTGGATCAGTGCGCTTGACCATGTATTGATGGCGCGGCGCGCGTCTGCCGTATTCGTCACATTGTTGGTGAAACTCATGGAACCGGCTTGCCGCCCGCGTTGTGTGTCGACCGCGCGCGCCAGCAGTTCACCCGTGACAGAGTCGCGCAATTCGACAACCAACGTCATCTGTCCGGAATTGGCGGTGAAGGTGCGACTACGACCCGCCGTCATGGTGTCCGGTGCCGTTACAAACAAATTGACAATAGCGGCACTGACCCGCAGCGTCTCCGGTCCGGCCTGTTCCACCAACTGGAAATTGCTGCGTGCCAGGTCGGCGCTGAACGTCTCGCGGAACATGGTGGCCAATCCAGTCTGTATCGCGGCCACGTCGCTGGCATTCAGGCGCGCAGCCGGATTTCTTACACCCCGGTTTGGATCCCAATTACTGGCAAAACTGACCTGCACCGGATCCAGCAGCACGCTGGTGAAATCGCCGATAACGACCCCCGGCTTGACGAAGACGGCATCTACCCGCGTACCGGGGCGCCTGACAAGGC
>JANPDE010000415.1:0-27136 GCA_031431315.1 Haliea sp. | reverse complement strand
CGATTCTAGTTTCAAAGCAACAAACTAAAAAATGAATGGAGAATTGCCGTAATGTCTGACATTGAAAATATCGTTTTTGCAACTACAACCCCACTGACCAGCGGTACCGACAATGTTGTTGGTACCGGCGGTTCAAATCTCGTCCTTGGTGAGTTGGCTGACGGCGGCAATGCCGGGCTGAATACCCTGAACCCGTCCGATGTGATCAATGGCGGAGGCGGCGAGGATATGCTGCGCGTGACTGCCACGGGTCCAAGCCCCTCGGGTGTCGGTTTCACGATGAATGCGGTCGAGATTGCTCAGATTCGCAACTTCAGCACCGGCAACACCCTCGACCTGGATTTCATCAATGTGCAGGGCACCAACACCTTCTGGTTGGATAACACCACCGGCCAGACTAATGTCGAAAACATTCAGAACGCGGCCGATATCCTGGTCACGGGTGGCCCCAATGGGGATCCGGCCGAGGCCAGGTTCAATTTCAACGACAGCCTGTATCAGGGCGATAACGACAGCGTGGACATAGAGGTAAATGATGCCAACGCCGATATCGAGTTAAACGACTACGAGGACGCTGGCCGGATCGAGCACGTCAATATCATCGCCAACGGCGCCAAATCCGATCTCGAGCTGGATATCGAGGGCCAGGACACCTGGACAATTACCGGTAACGCCAGCGACCTGGAAATTAGTCAGGAAGATTACAACTACTTCAGCGAGGGCTTGTCTTCCATCGACGCCACCGGCTTTGCGGGTAACCTCGAGCTGGATGCCCAGATTGCTCAAAATCAAGGCTCCGGCCCCGCCACTGTGACCACCATTGCTGGCGATGACGAGCTCTATTTGTGGGGTTTGTCCCCCCAGTCAGATGGGAGTCCGGCGCTTTTCACTGAGACCTTAAGTGACGTGTTCATTAAGACGGCTAACGGGTCAGATTACATCGAAGCGGATCATTTTCAAAACGTCACTGTTCAGTCGGGTAATGGCGAAGACACAGTGTCGCTTGGTGATGAGAGTGCTATACAGGGCAATGTCGATTTGACCACGGGCGCAAACAGTGACGACGCCTATGTGAATACTAGCGGTAACCTAACAAACGCCCTTTTGGGCAAAGGTAACGATACGCTGGATATGGATGTGTCCGGCAGTGCGACCGTTGGGGCGGCACAGGGTTCTGATTCTATTTCTGGCAGTGTAGGCGGAAACCTGTTTGCTAAATTGGGTGCCGGTAATAACTCGTTGGGTGATGAGGGGGCTGTTACAGTGGGCAGCACTCTGACTGTTAACGCAGGTGCCGGTAACGACACAGTCAATGCATCCGTCGGCCAAAACATAACAGCCACTCTGGGCGATGGTAACAATGACATCAATATCAACTACGGCTTTAATAGCATCTTTGAAAATGTGGCAAACATCACCACCGGCTCGGGAGCCGACAGCCTGGTTGCCAGTAATAGCTCAGGCGATGAACTCATCGCCAATCTGGGCGGGGGTAATGACTACGCCGATATCACGGGCGTGAGCACCACCTCGGCGAATATCACCTTCGATGGCGGTGATGATACGTTGGAAACCAATGGGCGTGGCGTAGTGTCCTCCGATACCATCAGTTTCGGCGATGGCAATGATACCCTCATCACGGATGCACTGGAAGTTGTCAACGATGCGAATGACTTCTCCGGCGTCACTAGCCTTGAAACGCTCTCGTTCGGGCAGGGTTCGGGCGACGTAACATTTGATGGCATCACTACCGGTGCCAATGACGCGGGTGTTATTAACTACGTGTCCACGGGGTCTGTCAGCCACTCTTATGACCTGGTTGATTTGTCCGATGGTGTGAATCTCTCCATGGACGTTCAAAATGCTAGTGGCGAGACTCTGGAGTTAGATCTGGATGACGCCGAGGGCGGCACTGCTAATATTTCTCTTTCGGCCGCATTCGGATCGGGTGGCTTTAACGACGTCTACATTACGGATACCAGCACCCTGAATATCACTGCGGGTGATTATAATATTTTCCCCGATTTTTCAACCGCCACGATTGATTTCGGCAGTAACTCTTTCAACGGCGATACCGACCTGACCACGGTGAATCTGACTGGTAACGCGAACATCAACCTGGCCAGTAGTGACAGCGTTTTTGCTGGGTCCTTGGCCACGATCAATGGCACCAATATGGTCGGGGCTGTTTACATGACCCTTGCGGACGTCGCGGCAGTCATTAATATCGACACGGGCGCAGGCAGCGATTACGTCGAGGGTAATGATAGTGCCACGGCTTATGACGTGAGCACTCGCGGTGGCAACGATGAGATCGATACCAATGATCTGAATGACACCATTGATGCCGGCGACGGTAATGATGAAGTCAATTCCGGTGGTGGCAACGATAACATCAAGCTTGGAGCGGGCGATGATATTGCCAATTTTGCTGCGGGCGAGCTGACCAGTTTCGACAGCATCGATGGCGGCTCCGGGGCCGACGAGGTAGTTGTAGAGAGCGCTTTAGGCACGATAGTCGATGACTTCTTCTTCAACTGGCAGAATGTCGAGACACTGAGACTGTCAAACGGGACGGATAATCTTACCCTGAATGATATCGCCAACCAGAACGGCCCATCCAACATCTATCTGGGTGGCGGCAGTGACACGGTAACCCTCGGGTCGGGCTATGCACGTACGCTGAACGTCTACCTCGCTCCGGTCGGCTCGGCGGATAATATCGACGCCAGTGGCACCACCAACAACCTGGCTACTTTGAAAATCCACGGTAATGTGACCGACTTTAACGGCGATACCCTCAAGGGCGGTACCAGCCTCGGTGATGAGTTGATCATGACCGCCGACAATGGCACGGCAGCGTTGACGGATAACGTAACCGGGATCGATAAGATAACCGTGCTCTTCAACGGGAGTGCAGACGCCACGATCACGACGACGGCCGGCACTAACACTGGCCAGATGACGGTTGACGCCAGTCTCTTGGTCGACCCCATCGGCGTGGCGTTGCCAGGTGATCTGACATTTACCGGCGCGGGTAATAACCCCTTCGTCGTGACGGGTGGTCAGGGTAACGATACCATCACGACCGGCGGCGGTAACGACACCATCAATGGCGGTCTCGGCAATGACAGTATCACTGCTGGCAACGGCGCGAACAGTGTCAATGGCGGCAGCGGTAACGATATTATCGATACGGGCAGTGGCAATGACACGGTCAATGGTGATGACGGTAACGATAACATCACCAGTGGTGGCGGCACTGACACTGTCAACGGCGGTGCGGGTGATGATGCGATTATCACGGGCGTTGGCGCCGATACCGTGGTGGGTGGTTCAGGTAACGACACCATTACTGGTGGTAATGATGCTGACAACCTTACCGGTGGCGCCAATGATGACACGTTCGTGTACGCCGACCCCAATCAGTCGAGAGGTGGTAATGGCAGCGTCGATACCATCACCGACTTTGACCAAGCCGGGAACGATCTGATTGACTTCACTGCGCTCTATGGCGGCACTGTAGATGGCACTGACTTCCTGGGTAACCAGGCTTTCGGTACGGCCCAGAGTGTGCTCACCCAGAGCACTGGCGAAATCGTCTACGAGCAGGGTAATGGCAACAACAATGGCACACTGTGGGTTGACGACGGCAATGGCATATTGAACGGCCTCGACCTACAGATCAAAATGACGGGTGTTCCCTCCATGGAAGCGGGTGATTTTGTAGCGATTGTTTAATAAGCACCGCTAAAGCCTATGCTGTGAGCTCCTGACAGAGCGAGCGTCACAAGTAAACCACGCCGGGAAGCCGGTGTGGTTTTTTTGTTTTAGACCAACCTACTTTTCATCACCCGAGAGACAACGACACTGTGGCAGATGTAGCGTTCGAACAGTGGCAGCACAATCCGGCCGATCTGGCCCTGCTGTCCAGCTGGGTTGCCGGTAAGCAACAGCAGTCACAGCAAGCGAGCGCGATTGAGCAACTGCTGCCGATCACTGCGGCTCCTTTGCAGGACGCAGTGGCAGCGGGTGTGTATACGGCGCTGATTACGTTGCAACTCGAGCTGGGGCGGATACAGCAGGCCAACGACTGGGTTAACCGGTTGGGTGAAGTTGACCGGGAGAGTTTTCGGGCTCCCTATTTTCGGGGCCTCATTCTGCAGCGACTGCATCGGCTGGAAGCGGCCAAGGGGTATTTCCGGGAGGCTATCAAGCGCGATCGCACCCGGGTCGACGCGTGGAAGGCACTGTTGACCTGCTGTTCCCTGACGCGGGATTTCGGGCTGGGGCTGGCTGTTATCCAGCAGGCCCGGGCGCTGCCCTGGTCACCGCAGTGGCGGCGTTTGTGGCCGTATAGGCAGGGCTGTATTTACCAGCAGATGGCGAACTACTCGCTGGCGCTGGTCAGTTTTGCCGAGGTTATCCTGGATTGTGCCGCCAATGGCATACCCCGCCAGACGGTCAGTATGCCGGCTGCTCTGTCACAGGTCCCCCCGGAGGCACCGCAGGCCGCTCTGTCGGATGCGATCAGATTACTGGAGAACCAGGGACTGCAACCCTTTCCGACGGCCGGTACGCTGCTGGGTTGGTGGCGGGAGGGCAGGTTTCTCGCTCACGACAAGGATATCGATATCATGCTGCCGCCGGGGAGCGACTGGCAAAAAGCGTTCAAGGCCCTGTCTGAGGCGCCGGAATTTGGTTTGGCTCCGAACGAAATGGGCTATTCCAATTTTCAATCATTCTTCCATCGCGAGACCAGGCTGGTGGTTGATCTCAGCTGCCACGAACTGAGGGATGACGGCCAGATAGGCTGCGTGTGGCGCATCCCCAGGGTGCCGGAGGAACAGTTACGGCGGACTAAGCAATCTGCTTACCACCTGGTAAGAGATCAGTGGCTAGGTCGGGAATTCTGGCGCCCCGAAAACCCCGACCATTTTCTGACGGAACTGTATGGTGACTGGCGAACTCCCATGGTCAATTTTGATACCGTAATGTCAGGACACCATCTGCAGGGATTTCCCGATGCGGTGCGCTGCTATGGTTACAACAGGCTGGCCTTTGCGCTGTCTGAAGGCAACAGGGACAAGGGTCTTGCCTACGTAGCGCAAATACTGAGTAAGGATCCGCTGGACCCTGTGGCCAATCATATCAACAGCATAATGGCGAAAAGCCGGGGCGACGTGCGAGGATGATGTCGTTATTCCTTGTGGCGCCATACTGCCTTGCACGATGACGCGTCGATTCACCTGAGGTTACCGAAGCACAGCCTGCGCTGGGCATATTTTCTGCGACTTGGAATAGGCATTCTGATAGAATTTGTCCCCCGAATCTCTTGGAAAAGCTGGCGGTAAATCGCATTCCGTGAAATATAGAACATTGAATAAAACGGAAAAAACCAGCCTGCAGAAGGTCGTTGACAGCTGCCGGGAATCGTTTCTTTACGTCGCTTTTTTCAGCCTGTTTATCAACTTGCTGATGCTGGTACCCACGTTTTACATGCTGCAACTGTATGATCGCGTGGTGGCCACCGGTAGCGAGTCTACCCTGGTGGTGCTGACTGTGCTCATGCTGTTCCTGCTGGGTACCATGGGTGGTCTGGAGTGGGTCAGGTCCCGCATATTGGTGCGAGTGGGCACCCGGATGGATGCGCTCCTGAGTAGCCGTCTCTACGAGGTGAGTTTTAAGCGGGCGCTCTACACGGGTGGCGCACTGGCTGATACGCAGCCCTTGCAGGATCTCGCTGGGCTGAGAAATTTTCTTACCGGCTCTTCACTGTTTGCTTTTTTCGACGCACCCTGGTTACCGGTCTACCTGCTGGTGATGTTCCTGTTCCATCCCCTGATCGGATTTATCGGGCTGGCGGCGGCCCTCATCCTTGCTGCTGTGGCAATCGCTAATGAGCGCTTCACCAGCCCCTTGCTGTCACAGGCAACTCAGGAGAACATCGCGGCCACGGCGGCCACTGCCACCAACTTGCGCAACGTCGAGGTGATCGAGTCCATGGGCATGCTGGATAAGATCCGTGGCCGGTGGGAGCAAAAGAACCGTCAGGTACAGTACTGGCAGGCGCAGGCCAGTGACAGGGCTGGCATCTTTACCTCGTTCTCAAGAACCTTCCGTCTCACCGTGCAGTCGTTGATCCTGGGTGCCGGAGCCTACCTGGTGATTGAGCAGCAGATAACGCCGGGCCTGATGATTGCGGGCTCGATTCTGCTGGGCAGGGCCTTGAGCCCTATCGACCAGATGATAGGCTCCTGGAAGGGTTTTGTGACTGCCCGTTCACAGTACCAGCGCCTGAATACATTACTGGAAAAAATACCTGAGAGCCCGCCGCGGATGTCGCTGCCGCCCCCTACTGGAGCGGTTCAGGCGACAGGTGCTGTGATTATTCCCCCGGGCGCCCAGGCCGCAGTGGTGAAGGGGGTGTCATTTCGAATCCAGCCGGGCGAGGTTGTTGGCATCATCGGCCCCAGTGCTGCGGGTAAATCCAGCCTGGCGCGCGGCATTCTCGGTATCTGGCCCACTGCCGGAGGCGCCATTCGTATTGATGGCGCTGAGTCGAGTTCCTATGACCGGGAGGAATTGGGACCCTATATCGGCTACCTGCCCCAGGATATCGAACTCTTCGACGGCAGTATCAGCGAGAATATCGCCCGCTTTGGCGAGATAGACGCTGCACAAGTGGTACAGGCAGCGCGCGAGACCGGCGTTCACGACATGATCCTGCGCCTGCCGGCGGGTTACGATACGGTTATCGGGCAGAGTAGTGGTGCGCTGTCTGCTGGGCAGCGGCAGCGAGTTGGCCTGGCCCGCGCCCTGTATGGCGAGCCGGTATTGATTGTGCTGGATGAACCGAATTCGAATCTGGATGATTCAGGTGAGCAGGCCCTGCGGGCGGCGCTGGCTAACTGTAAGCAAAAAGGGCGCGCCGTGGTGTTGATTACGCATAGCATGAGTCTGCTGTCCTGCGTGGACAAACTCATGCTGATGAACGACGGACAATTGCAGGCCTTCGGCCCGCGCGATGAGGTACTGGCACAGATCAAAGCCATGAAGACCCCGGGCACCGGCGCCCAAAAACTGATCGCTGCCCGTGCTCAGGCGGACCAACCCACCCAGATAAGTAAGAGTTAAATTAGTGCAATTACCTCAGGCCATCCCCACCAGCGGTTTTACCCTGGAAACCTCGGACCGGAAGCCGCGGCGCATTGGACTGGGTATTCTGGCGATAGTATTTGGTGGTTTCGGTCTGTGGGCCATGTTGGCGCCCATGGATAGCGCGGCGCTGGCCCCTGGGGTCGTGACTGTGAAGAACTACCGCAAGACAGTACAGCACCTGGAAGGGGGTATCGTCAGCGAGATACTGGTTTCCGACGGTCAGGTGGTGGCTGCAGGTCAGACCTTGTTGGCGCTTGACTCTACCCAGGCGCAGGCCGAGTTGGACATCCTCAAAGGCCAGTACTTCACTACCCGTGCGATGGACAATCGGTTGACGGCCGAGCGAGACGCGCTGGACATCGTCGTCTTTGCAGATGACCTCGATGCTGAAGATCTCCGCGCACTGGAGGCGATCAAAAATGAAGAGCAGATCTTCACTGCCCGTCGCAACGAACGCCTCGGAGAGATTGAAGTCCTCGAGCAGCGCATCATTCAGCATAAGTCCCAGATCGATGGTCTGCGGGCCCTGATAGCCAGTAAGCAGGAGATAATCAAGTCCTACAGCGAGGAGGTCAAGGATCTTTCCGCGCTTCTGGTCGACGGTTTTGTAGATAAACAGCGGTTGCGGGAGGTAGAGAGAAATCGATCCAGTCTTATGGGTGAGGTCGCTGATAAGCGCGCGACTATAGCCCAGACTGAAGTGGCAATCGGAGAGACCCGGCTGCAGATTCTACAGCTCAACAAACAGTTCACCATGGAAGTGGCGGACCAACTGGCCAAGACCCAGGGGGCGGTATACGACCTCAGGGAGAAAATTTCCGCTATCGAGGATACCGTCCGGCGCACCCGGCTCATTGCCCCTGTGTCCGGGATTGTCATCGGCATGAACACCCACACCGTTGGCGGTGTCATTAGGTCGGGTGAGCCGATTCTTGATATTGTGCCGGAGCGCGAGGAGCTGGTTATCGAGGCCCGGGTGTCGCCCCACGACATTGACAGAGTTGCGGTTGGCACCGATGCCACAGTCAGGTTCAGTGCTTTCAGTAGCGCCACCACACCCAAAATATTGGCCGTTGTGACCAACATCTCGGCTGATCGCCTGATCGATGAAAAGACCGGTGCGCCTTACTATCTGGCCCAGGTTGAAGTCAGTGAGGAGGGCACAAAGATGCTTGGCTCCCTGACGCTGATCGCCGGCATGCCTGCTGAAGTTCTGATCAAGACGGGACAGAGGACACTGTTCCAATACCTCGTTCAGCCCGCCAGCAATATCCTTGCCCGTTCGCTGATCGAGGAGTGAGCAATGCTGTGCCGACTGACTACCCTCGTTGTTTTGTGCGGTGTGGCGGGCGCTGTGATGGCCCAGCCCGCTACACTGTATGAGGTCTATACCGAGGCCCTGCAGGCGGATCCGACGGTTAAGATCGCGCAGTATCGGGTCGAGATGGGCAAGGCGCGAAAAGACAGTGCATTTGGCGAGATGCTGCCGCAGGCCAGTGCCATTGCTCAGCCATCCTATAACGACGTGGTATACGATAGCGATCTGATAGAGAACGAGTCCTTCAACGGCGAGCGTTATGCGCTACAGGTGCGCCAGATGCTGTTTAATTGGAGCATTCTGTCCCGCCATGCCGTGGCCAGGCAACAGCTTGCCCAACGCGAGTCCGAACTGCTCGATGCCATGAGTATGTTATTGGTGGATGTGTCTGATCGCTACTTTCAGGTGCTGTTGGCCGATGGTGGTGTGCGGCTGCTGCAGGCGGAAAATGAGCTCTTACAGCAGCAGGTACTGGAAACTGAGGCGCTGTATGAGCGCAAGCTGGTGCGGGTGACCGATTATCTGGAAACCCGGGCTCGGGCGGACCAGGTGCGCACCAACCTTATCGATGCGGAGAATGACGCAGCGCTGGCACGCGAGGAGTTGTCGGCGCTGACCGGCAATCAGATCGGCGATCTGGCACCGATCCGCGAGGACTATATACTTCCGCAGCTGGAAAACACCATGGAATACTGGACTGAATTAGCCATGGCCAACAATGCGCTGCTGGCCAGCAAGCGCGATGCCGTGCTGGCGGCGCAGGAGGCGGTGCAGCAGGAAAAAGGCGGCCACTATCCGACGTTTAACCTGATCCTCAGTGCCCAGCGCTCCGACGTTGGCTTCGACAACCAGGCCTCGCCGCAACGAGACGTTGGGTACATCGGTGTGGACATCAACCTGCCGTTATCGAAAGGCGGAGCTACCTCGGCACGGGTGCGGGAGGCGTGGTCAGGATATTATATTGCGCAGGAAGAGCAAGAGGCGGCAAAGAGGGAAGTACTGAAGCTCACCCGTGGAGCATGGCTGAACACCCGCTCCAGTCGCAAACGCATTGATTCGGCGGCGTTGACCGTCACCTCCGCCAGCAAATCCTACGATGCGATGAGCAAGAGTTTCAGCTTTGGTACGGTCAAGGCCGCAGATGTTCTGGAGGCGCTGCATACCCGAACCAGCGCCCAACGCGAATATCAGCATGCGTTGTACACCTACCTGGTCAACTGGCTGCGTCTCAAGCAGGAGAGCGGCAGTTTACAGGCCGGTGATTTAAATCAGCTGAATGACGGGCTGATGGGGGCGAGTCCCCCCCCAAGTCAGTGATTGCCCCGACTGGCAAGGAAGTATGCCGATACCGGTTGGCAGGGAATCCTTGCAGACGATACGACCTGTGCGATGCAACCTAGAAAGTTGATCATACATATCGGGAGCCATAAAACGGGAAGCACCTCCATCCAGAGCGCCTTGTTTAAGCATCGAGAGGCTTTGGAGGAAAAGGGATTCACGCTGTTCAACCATAACCTCGATGGACGGCAGCTGCAGAAAGGAAATGCCAATTGCTGGACCAGGTTCAAGCCGGGCAGCAACGTAGAGTGCGAGATAAGGGACGGTCTAACCCAGGAACTGCGAGCATTAGCAGGCAACGTGATTATATCCGCGGAACACTTTTCCTGGATATTCGATGAGACTGAACTGCAGAAATTTCATGATCAGCTCAAAGACGACTTCACTGCATTTACGGTCATCGCCTATGTGCGACGCCAGGACAAACAGGCCGTTTCGCACTACCAGCAGGCCAGCAAGTTCAAGGAGTCTCCAGCCGCCCGGTATTACAACGGCAACTTCAAGGCACTGCCGGTCTACCAGGAGCACTTCCAGCTGTACCTTAATTATTTTCAAAAGCTGGGCATGTGGGGAAATGTGTTTGGGGACGCGAACATCATCGTCCGTGTTTTTGACAAAGAATGTCTGCGTGATGGGGACGTAGTCGCGGATTTTTTTTCCGCTATCGGTCTGGACATCAGCGTCGAAGCTCCGCTTCGAAACGAGTCCAGGAGTTTCGATCAGACCAAGATAGGGCACCTGATGAACCAGAAAAAGGTTTCCAGACGGCTGCGCAAAATACTTCTAAGGCATTCGGACGATTCCGGGAAACTCCTGCCGGCGCGCCAGGATGCCAGGGCTTTTTACGAGCATTTCAGGCAGAGTAACAAGCTGCTGAATGATAAATACGCTATTAATGGCACTACCTGTTTGTTCAATGAGGACTTCGATATGTACCCATTGGATTCCCAGGAGACATGGACCGAGGATTCAGCAAATCGGGCCATTCTGAATCTGCTTGCAGGCGTCAATCAGCTACCGGCACTGTATCCTGAGGATCTTGTACTCCTTCACAAAGCCTCCCGGCGCATCACCTTTATTGACAGTGAACGAGGCGCCGCACTGGCGCAAATGGCCAGACGGCACAGTGGCCAGCACATTGCCGTCAGCGCGGGCCGGATAGACGTGAGCCAAACAAAAATCCGGGCTCTGTACAAAAATATCCTGAACAGGATCCGGAAACTAATCTGATGCTTATACATTACTTGGTATTTCCCGATAAGCAACGCCCGCTAGCGCAATAGACTTCACCCTATGCATAATGAACGAAAGCTGGTGATTCATATCGGCAACCACAAGACGGCAACAACTTCCATCCAGAAAACTCTATTTGCAAACAGGACGCATCTCAGGAAACAGGGTTTCGAACTGTTCAGCCAAAACATGGATGGTAGCTTGCGTAGAATGGGCAACATTCATCCCTGGATAAAGGAGCACGGCAATAGACGCGTCATTCACGCCGATCTTCCTGAAGCTCTTGGGGCACTGACGGGCAATATCATCCTTTCCTCTGAGCTATTCTCCTGGGTCTTCAATGAACACGAGATCCACAAGTTCCAGCGCGGCGTTGCAGAGTATTTTGGAGAAATCTGCATCGTGTCCTTCCTGCGACGGCAGGACCAGCACGTGATATCGCACTATCAGCAGGCTAGCAAGAAAGGCAAGATCCACGCTGCAGGGTTCTATGCACAGGGAAATACGGCGCTGCCGCCATTTCGTGATCACTACTATGCCTACCTGGATTACAATCGGCGAGTTGGTTATTGGGCGAACGCCTTTGGCGAGTCCAGCATGGTAATCAGGCTGTTTGATACATCCGAGCTGAAGAATGGTGATGCAGTTGACGATTTCTTTGCGGCAGTCGGTCTCGAGATACTCCATAGGCCGAAGAACAAAAATGAGTCCCGCGGTTTCGAGGTGACCAAGATCAATCATTTGATGAATCACCAGCAGGTTAAGCAATTCATCAAGAAGCACCTGATCAAGTATTTGGACAATAGTGGGAAATCCCTGCCATCCCGTAACGAGGCAGAAACTTTCTACAACTACTTCAGGCAGAGCAACAAGCTGCTCAACCAGCGCTTTACCATTAGCGAACGGGAATACCTGTTCAGCGATGATTTCAGCATGTACCCTGAGACACCGGCGGACCTGTGGACAGAAGACTCTGCCAATCAAGCTATACTGCATCTCCTGGCCGGAATAAAAGAGCTTCCATTGGCCTCGGAGGAAGACATTGCTCTGCTGAAGGGTTGCGCCAGCGCTCTGGTTTTTGAAGACCCGGAGATATCCCGCCACTTGGCTGAGCTGGTTGAGCGGCTGCAGGCGAACTGAAAGTGCCGACAGAATATCGGCACAATACAGAATTATAAGGAAAGGCCGGCATAACGAATGGTTACCCTGCAAAACATCATTTTACCGACGCTTGCCAGCTATGCAGACAGAGCTCTGTTTTTTCGTCTGAATAACTATGGCCAGTTCTGCTATGAAAACCAGACGATATCCCTTGCCGCCGGGGGCACGGTCAACTTCGCTACCTATTTCAATCAATTTTCCATTACCCGATGGCGTGCCTTTACCGAGGTTAACCAGGTTCAGCTAGAACTCGAGTATGAAGGCGAAGGCATACTCACTTTCAGCATTAATCGGTTCAGGCACTCTCCCCGGCTATTCCGCGAGCATATACTTAAAGGTGAGGTATCCGGCAGGACCATCCTTGAACTGCCATCACTTGATGAACTTGATTCCGGCCTGATCTCTTTCCGTGTTTCCACCCTGGGCAGCTTGTTAATTAGATCGGCGAGATTTGTGACGCCCCAGCAGCCCCCCCGCCGTGTGGTGCTGGGTATATCCATCACCGCGTTCAAACGCGATGAGTATGTCATACCCGCTGTGGCCCGGTTGCACAGTGACCTGCTGAGTGGCGGTGAGCTGGCGGATCGCATCCGCCTGTGCGTGGTAGACAATGGCCACACTTTGAGTGACGACGACGTTCCGGAAACCTGCAAAATCATAAGAAACAAGAACTATGGAGGAGCAGGAGGATTTTCGCGCGGCTTGTATCATTACGACAAGTGTTCCCAAGGCGTAAGCCATTGCCTGTTCATGGATGATGATGCCTCCTGTGAAAGCGAGGCAATCAAACGCACAGTGATGCTGCTCGATTTCGCCAGCGATGACCGGTTGGCGGTTGCTGGCGCCATGATGCTGGAGAGACTCACTTACGTCCAGCACGAAGCGGGGGCGGTCTTCAATCGTTCCTGTCACCCGCTCAAGCACGGACTTGATCTGCGCAGCCGCGAAGCGCTACTGGAAAATGATATGCTGGAGGATGTCGGCTACGGTGCATGGTGGTTCTTCGCATTCCCGATCCACCACGTAAAGCGTTACCCATTTCCCTATTTCGTGCGGGGCGACGACGTCCTTTTTTCGATGACAAACCCGTTCCGTATCGCCACCTTGAATGGTGTTTGCAGCTGGCAGGAGTGTTTCACCGCGAAGAGTTCGCCGCTCACTTTATATCTCGATATGCGTTCACACATCTGCCACTACCTGATTTCCGAGAAGCTGAATTCTGCCACGAGTGAACTATTACTGGTTTTTTGGTACTTCCTGCTCAAAAATAATGCCGCCTACCAGTATGCCACGGCAGAGGCAATTTGCATTGCGCTGGAGGATATACTGAAACCAGTGTCATTCTGGCGCGAAAATATCGATATGGGCGCAAAGCGTGCGCAACTCGCGCCGTTGGTTGAGCGGGAGAAGCTGGTACCTATGGCTGGCCCGAGGGTTGCACCACTACATCTGGAAAAAACAGCCGGCATGTTTAACCGTGTCCTGCGGTTGCTCACCCTGAACGGGCACCTGATCCCCACCCTTTTCTTCAAGAATAACGTCACCGTGACCAAGGAGGAAGCGCCCTTTCTGAGGAAGTCCTTCCTGGCCCGGGAAATGACGGTATACCACTACGAGAGCTCTACTGGTGTCATACTCAGGCACGACAAGTTCTATTTCTTCAGAAATATTTTCCGGGCTCTGGGATTGTCTGTGAGACTGGTACTGGCCGCGCGTTCCCTCAGGTCGAGGGCAGCGCTGCTTGAGGCCTATATGACGCCGGAATTCTGGGAACAGCAATTCGGGCCGGAGACTCAGGAGCAGGTTGGCTAGCCACGCCTGATGACCTGGAGCAATTTCGCTGGTAAGTTTGAAACAAAGGCCAGTGCTTTGCTGAAAAATCCTTTGAGCTGCACCTCAAGTCGCATCTGAGCCTCAAGGTGAGTGATCGCCTCGCGGTTCTGCTGACCCAACTGGACGGCGTCTCGCCCCAACTGGATGGCGTCCCTCCCCAGTTGGATATTCAGTCCCAGAAGGGCAACCAGATACAAGTAATCGGTGTCTCTGGGCTTGGCGCCACTCGTGAAAACATCTTTTTCCAGTGTGGCAAAGTTAAGCCCATATCGATCATTAAGTTTGCCCTGTTCGATATTGATCAGATCCGAGAGCTCCCGTGCCTGTTGCGCAGGGGCATCGCTGGCATCGCCCGCAGCGAGCGCAGCACTGCCCTTTATCAGGTCAGCAACCTGCCTGTTAAGATCCAGCCCGTGCGAACCGGCCAGATTGAAGGCGCGTTTCAGGTCAATTTCGTTCACGTCGATGCTGGTGTTGAGTTCCTGTAGCCCAGTCTCTCTCGCATCGAGCAATGGATTTATTTCCTCGCCCAGGCCGATGGTCGCCATAAAGTCACAAACGACGTCGCCCCCCAGTAGTTCATCACGACTGTACTTTTTTACAACCAATGCATCCCGACCAAATAATTTCTCGAAGAAATTGAGATAGATAGAGGGAAATAGATGGATTGAATCGCTCTCGGCATACCGGTGTATCTGTTCTTCGAAAGACAGCGTACGCGGAGTGATCTTGATAGTTTCGCGATACATGCTGCGCATATAGGGCAGAAGTTCCCGCACGTAACAGATGACAACCACCTTGTACTTGGCCAAATAGTCGCCAACGAGGCCTCCCATACGCTCGCTAACCTCTCGACAGTTCTCGTTCACCAGATCACAAAATCCCTCCGCTGATAGGATGACCTTGTCGCAGGGACACGAATCGATTTCCTCTATCAGCTTCCCCCAAATCTGTTCACTGTTACCCTCGAACCTGGGCCATGCTGCGTTGAAATTGGAATAATCGAGTATCAGCGAGATAGGCAATTCGTGGTGCCCCATCGCCTGGGAACTTGGCACGAAATAGCCCAGTTCGCAAAAGGCCTCCCGGTTGCGGGTGATGAAATTCTGTATCGACGAGGTGCCGGTCTTGAACGTCCCGATATGGAGGTAAATTGTCTTCATCTAATATGTTTCAGGATAGGGTGCCCGGCAAACTAGTTGCATCGTCAGCGTCATGTCGTTCAGGTCTACCCGCAAGGCCTCCCGGTAGGTAGATTTCCTTGCTGACTAATTGCGAAGATTCTACCTTTGTTTCCAGAAGGTTCACAATGGGATGTTTTGTGTAATCTCTATCCAAGATTTCTTGTGACTCCCTCAATACCGGTGGATGCCATGGCCGAGACGAGAGCGGGCGGGTCTCAACCCTTGTTTGATTAACCGGCTCAGGCATTTGTGCTAGCATGGCAAATTGTGATGCTCTGCCGCTACCAGACAAATGGAATCGAAAAAACCAGCCCTTTATCTTCACATCGGAGTCCACCGTACGGGGACAACGTCGATCCAGGACTATATTCACCGCAACCAACAACACTTTCTAGATGAGGGTGTACTGGTAGCCTTTGGCCAGGGCAGACCTTACCGGCAGGCCTGGTTTATCAGGAACCGCTTGAAAACATCGGAGGCGATGGGACGCGATATCTTGACCCAAATTCGAAACAAAGGTGGTACCGCAAGTAAAGTCATTTTCAGTGAAGAGGACATCTGCCAAACAACCGAGCCGAAGCTATTCGCAGGGCTAAGCTCGAAATTTGATGTAAAGGTGGTCATCTTCCTGCGCAGACAGGATCAGTGGCTGGAAAGCTGGTTTCAGCAAAATATCAAGACCCAGTGGGACCCCGAGTTGGCGCATATTGGATTTTCTGCTTTTCTCCGCTTTGCCGAGGAAAACAAGTTTCACTGGATCAATTACCAGTCGCTGGTCACCAACTGGTCTAAGGTGTTTGGCAGGGAAAATATTCTGCTGAGAGTCATGGAGCGCTCACGGATGCCGAATGGCCCGGTGCACGAATTTTTAAACGTCGTTGGCTGCGATAATCTGTACAGTCGGGATCTCGATTCTCACAAAAACTCGAGCTTCTCTCCCCAGGTGTCAGAGTTTATTAGACTTCTGCCATTGGATGGTCTCCAGCAAAAGCAAATCAAGGCTTTTATCCTGGCGGCAGGTGGTAAAATATCGCACTCCATGGATGACCGGGGGGTATCCATCCTCTCTCCACAGCAGCGGCAGGAGATTATGGGCAGATATTTCGAAGGCAACCAGTGGGTTGCCAGGGAATACTTTGGGCGAGAAGGTTTATTTGATGACTCCCTTTCTCAGCCTCACGCCACCTGGCCGGAACTGACCAGTGACGAGAGTATCGCCCTTGTTAACAACGTGGCGGGGCCGATGATTCTCCAGGTCGCCAAAGAGGCGCGAAAATGGCAAAAAAAGGCCAAATCTCGGGGGCGCGCCCCGGTGGCAGCCAGACCCCACTACAGTAAATCCTACCACTTCAAAATGTTTTTTCGACTATTGTTTGGACAGGAGGAGTAAAGCGCGTGTTGCACAAATGGCTTGCGCTTGGCAACTCTCCAAGCGGTGATTCACATTGCGCGGTGACTGAGGCTAGGAAATAGCGCATGTACACTCGAGGGTTTTTCAGGGAACACTCATCCCTTCTCCTGTGGGTATCGCGCCTGCTTGATGTCTTTATCTTCCTGGCCGCCTGCATCGCTGCCTATACTGTCGTGTTCGGGTCCAAACCATTGCGTCCCGATTACGAGGTTGCAGTAACACTCGCGGTACTGGTATTTCTATCAATATTCCAGCTCGCGGGCCTCTACCGCGCCTGGCGGGGAGAGGAATTCGTCACTGAACTGGCTTCATTGTTTGTAGCCTGGAATATTGTCTTTGCGGTATTGATATTTTTTGCCGCGATAACCAAAACTACTGCGGATTTTTCCAGAGCCTGGTTGCTGATGTGGTACACAGGGGGATTCATCCTTTTGTTTCTGCAGCGGCTTGCCCTGAGAAAGATTCTGAAAAATTTGCGCAGTCGGGGTTTTAATCTCAGACATATCGTAATCATTGGCTCCCACGAGCTTGGTAATCAGGTGCTGGCACGCATAGCCAATTCGGTCGATTCTGGCTTCAGTATCAGAGCATATTTCACTGACGAACCCGGAGAAACCTCGTACAGCGTTCCCGTATGGGGCAAAATCGCGGATGCTCCAGATTTCCTTCGAAATCACCAGATCGACCAGGTCTGGATAGCCATGTCGTTCAAAGAGGCCGATGCCATCGAGCAAATACTGAGTAAACTCAAGGACTCCATGAGCGATATCAGACTGATTCCGGATCTATTCGGGTTTCATCTTATCAACCACTCGATAAGCTCTATTGCGGGCATGCCGGTTATCAATCTGTCCGTCACTCCGATGGATGGGCTTAATCGCTGGATTAAAGCCTTTGAAGATAAATTCCTCGCGCTGGTAATTCTTGTCGTTACAAGTCCACTTCTGTTACTTATTGGTGCTCTTATAAAAGTGACCAGCGCAGGACCGATATTTTATGTCCAGGAGCGACTCAGCTGGAATGGCAGGCGATTCCATATGTACAAGTTTAGGACTATGCCTGTTGACATTGAACAGTCCACTGGGCCGATCTGGGCTTCGGGGTTCGAACGACGGGCCACCCTCGTAGGAGCTTGCCTGAGACGTACCTCGCTGGACGAGCTGCCGCAGTTCTGGAATGTCCTAAAGGGAGACATGTCAATAGTCGGGCCCCGTCCTGAGCGACCGGTATTTGTCGAAAAATTCCGCGATGAAATCCCAGGCTATATGCAAAAACACATGGTCAAGGGCGGTATTACCGGCTGGGCACAGATCAACGGCTGGCGTGGGGACACCGATCTGAAGAAAAGAATCGAGTACGATCTGTATTACATTGACAACTGGTCGCCGTGGCTGGATCTGAAAATCATTATCCTCACGGTTTTCAAGGGTCTGGTTCACACCGATGCGTACTGATTCGCGATGCACAGGGTTAACTCAGCCAGTTCAAGTCATATGCAATAAAGGAAATTAGCTAGCGCGAGCTTCTCCTTTGCAAATATACCGCGCCTTTCACTGAAAGTCGGATCCAGTGCAGGAAGCGGGACGTTAATCTGATCTGTGTTTGTGTAAGGAGATATCACCGGCCATCCCGTTCCCAGCGCGTTGAGTGAACTGTGCTTGATGCTGTAGTAACTTTCATCCAGTGAAATTGCTACCCCTGGACAACCGGCAGCCGCCGCGAGCAAATGCATATGAAATCTGGACGTTAACCATTTTTGACCTGGGCGGAAAGGTATACCCTGCGTCCAAACGTGTTTGAAATTGAAGAATTCCGCATTGGTCAATGCGGATGAGAGCATACCAAAATACCTCCTGTCCTTGCCTGGAATTGCCTCCACAAACCCGACTCGTGCTTGGCCATTTTGTGAGTGTTGGTCGATAAACTGTCGGATCTTGGCCAACAGCCACGGGCTATCGGCGTCCCTGAAAAAATCACCTTGTACCAGAATCATAATCTCTGGTGCGTCAGGCTCCCGAGAGACCACCTGCTCCAGAGCCAAACCTAAAAACGCATCGTCGTACCCCAATGAAATGTTGAGGGCAGACGCGCTCGTCTGATCACGGGATTCCACATAGGTAAATGAAGTCAGCAACTCTTTGAGGTAACGAAGATTGACGGGCGAAAGCGGCAGGAACCCCATCCCTGTAGCGAACAGTCGGGCGCCTGATATCTTGCTGGCCTCAACCAGGCCGGCAATGACTCCCATATTTGATGGCCAAATATCGTTTATATAGCCTCCCCCGATGGCATGCAATGTACCCGCCCCGCGTAGTATATCGATCCCGATATCGACTCTCGGAGAACGATAGGATCTTACTTTCTGCCTTACGTGGTTTCCAATCGAGAGTGAATCCCCGCCCGCAGCCTGAGACGCAAGTTCCCAAAGTGTACCCGTGGTGCGGAGACAGGGATGCTCATTATTGAAAAGAGATGCAGCGCGACCCGGTTGAGGACAGTCAAGCCATACCTCGGCGTCTGGTTTGTGGCGGGCCAGAAAGCGCAGCCAACTGCGGGCTATAAACTCGTCACCATAATTTGGTTGGCCAGCTGCCGATACAAGATAAATCCGCTCCCGACTGGCCCGGTGAATTCTGCGGTTGAAATCCAAAAGCTTTCGTTTTAGATTTCTAATCGAATTTCCAGGGTGGATGTCGACGGTTCTGGTCATCACGTTAATCTACGCGATACCGCTTCGATAATCTTCTGGGACTGTGGAAGTTAAATCGCCAGTACCGAAATTTTTTGGGACACGACCTTTTTTAGACCAATGTTTTACTTTCATCGTCCGCAAGTCAGCTCTGTACCCCTCATAGGAAGAAAGGAGCACGGTTGAAAAACCGTCTAGGACACGGCTTCGGCCGACCATATTTTTCAGAATCCGATTTCGAGAGTAAAACTTTCGTAAAATGCGATACGAGAGCCCATTCTTTTTCTGACGACCGATTCGATGTGGTGTCATTGCTGAAGCACCAACACTTGCATTGAGGGCCTGCCCAAGCGCAGATGGCCCTACAATTCCGAATGGGTGGCGCAAATCACCTTGTTCGATCAAAGCCAGGGCATGTTCTATTACTTTAGAAAGAAATGGGTGCTGTGGTGTCGCGCAAATAAAAGCATTGAAAAGAAAATGTGGTTGATTCCCACGGGGAACGATAAATTGGTCATCCACGAACAAAATTCTAGGAATAGCCTGTTCGCCTGATGTTGTTTGGGAAGGGGGAATGCGATCCGGAATATTTCCTACACGAGTCATTAAGTTTGCTTTCCAATGCGCCACCAGGGCGGCCCTCGAAGAAGATGCCCAACTGGCACAGCGTAATGTTCCAGCCATTAAGACTACAATTTGCTGTATTCCACCACCTGCTGGTGTGTCTTCGAAAAATCACGCAGTAACCCGTCCAGGACAGCCCTTGCAGTGATGGACAAAAATTTGAGCCTTTCATGCCTTTCATAAAATCTGAAGGTCAGAAAGCATTTGGGAATCTTGATCAGCAAGACCAGCGGATAAAATAGTCCGGACGACATCCTGTACAATTCCAGGCGATTGCGGAAGGTGTAGTAAACCCGCCACAGAGGATGATATACGTCCTTTTGATTGACCAGAGTCTGGCAGTCATGGATAAAGGCAATTGTTGGAACGAACCAGTGCCGAAACCCCGCCCTGCGGGATTCCAGGACATAAATCATATCGTCGGCGTAAATGAAGAGTTCGCTGCGCGGCAGGCCTATCTTTCCTTTGCGGATCAGTGACAGACGAACGAAGCACCCGACAAAAGAGGACGTATCGATGTCTATTGGTATGTTGCTTTGGTACTCTTTATTGTCGACGTGAAAACCGTGCCTGCCATGTAGCGCGGTGTAGATGAACTCCCTCATGTGCCAGAATGGATTCCGGCTGGGGCGATTCATTTCGCTGATCCTACCATCCGGCAGGTACACAGCGGCACCCATAGTGCCGACATCCGCCGCGATATTCAGTGCATCAAAGGCAGCTACGATTTTGCCCTCGGGATGGGCGTCATCATCGAAGCAGACCAGCCAGTCGGCCTCGGGCAATTGCTCGGTTGCATAGCGAAAACCACGCGAAAATCCGCCTGCACCACCCTCGTTGGATTCACTGTGAATCACCATGAGGTTTTCGTGGTTGAGTCCATCCAACCACGTCCCGGTCCCGTCGGTAGAGCAGTTATCGACGACAATGACGGCATAGAAGTCGTTTTGGAAAGTATGTTGAAGAGCAGACTTCAGCTTCTCCAGGCGATTATAGGTCACTATGACCGCGACGAGTTTACCGTTCATCTGGGGCACTAGACGGGAGCTACCACGAAAGCCGGAATGCGCTGGCCGGATGTCTGCAGTGATATGAACTGTTCGGCTGCTATCAGTGCCTCCCCTACAGTGACGTCCATATCCAGGTAGCGATAAGTGCCGAGTCGCCCGACAAAAGTGACGTTTTGCTCATCGTTGGCCAGTTCTACGTAGCGCTTCAGCATTTCCTGCTCCTCCACCAGGTGAATGGGGTAATAGGGAATATCACCTTCCTTGCACTCCCGGCTGTACTCGGCAAAACAAATGGTTTTGCTATGCTCTTCCCAGGGGGAAAAGTACTTGTGCTCGGCGATGCGTGTATAAGGAACGGATTCATCGCCATAGTTCATCACGGCACACCCCTGGTAATCGCCTTCTGCCCGAATCTCTTTGAAATCCAGGGTCCTGTAGCCAAGGCGTCCCAGTTGAAAATCAAAGTAGCCGTCTATCGGACCACTGTAAAAAACGTGGTCAAACCGATCAGACTGACTCCTGCTGAAGAAGGTCTTCAGTTTGACTTCAATTCTATCGTGGTCAAGAATCCTGTCGACTACTGCGGTGTACCCGTCTTTGGGCATGCCCTGGTACTTGTGGAAGAAGTAGTTGTCATCGTAGTTGAATCGTACCGGCAGTCGCTTGAGAATGCTCGCAGGCAGTTTGGTCGGTGAACAGCCCCACTGCTTCTGCGTGTAACCCTTGAAAAAGGCCTCGTACAGGTGGGGGCCCACAAATCTAAGTGCCTGCTCTTCAAAGGTTTGGGGGTCATGTATGGACAAGTCGGCTTGTGACTCTATGAACTCCTTTGCCTCGGTAGGGGAAAACGTCTTACCGAAAAACTGGTTGATCGTGTGTAGATTGACGGGCAGGGAGAACACCTGACCATGGGTGGTGGTTTTCACCCGGTTCGTGTAGGGCATGAATTGCGTGAATCGATTCAGATACTGCCAAACACGCTCGTTGTCAGTATGAAAGATATGTGGACCATACTTATGAACCATTACACCAGATTCAGGATCGCGCTCGGTATAACAATTACCAGCAATGTGTGATCTGCTGTCGAAAACCTTTGGGTTATACCCGGACTCCGCTAACTCACGGGCTAGAACCGCCCCGGAAAAACCGGCTCCCACGATCGCTACGTTCTTCATCCTAAATCCGGATTATTACTGCGCACTGCCTGCACGGAAGGAGTCGGATTATTAATGACTTTGGTGCGAAAGTCGAGTGTGTTGGTCTGTCTCACGAGAGCCACACAGTGAAGAGAGAGCCTGCATTATGTAGAACACCAGGAGTGGAGTGGTATATATCAAAGCCCGGTTCACCTGTGTGTAGTCCATCGCATAGATGTATCGATTGGTGAAAAAGTAAACGAACAAGATGAAAAGTAGCGTGAGCAATATCGACCTCAATACGAGTGAGGGGACTCCGAAACCTCTTTCATTAACTACCGTTACCAAGCATAGAACAGTAAAAAGGTACCAAAGCAGATTCCAGTTTATCATCACCAGAGTCGTATTTATTATGGCTTCATACACTGGATGGTAGGCAATTTTATACTGGCCAATATAAGGTAGCACGATGCCGTCGACCGATATCGCGAGCCGTCCAACACCCGGTATTGACAGGTCAAGTCCGATATAGGCGACATACAATAAGCAGGCGAGGAATGCCGCGACCAGAATCAACCACACTCTCCGCTTCGGGGTAAGAATTGAGCTCAGGAATACCAGGCACACTATGCTTCCGAGAATGATTCCGGGGATTTTTAGCTGGGTGCACATTACTGCGAGCAGCAATGCCATCAAGCCATATTGCCAGCGGCGGTGATTACCCCATTCATGCAGTGCGAACACGGCGCAGCCAAACGCGGCGGTCAGCCAGATATCGGCATAACCCGCCAGCGCTACATGAACATTGATGAATGGAAGATTCAGTAGAAGATAACATGCCAGCGTCGACATAACGACGGAGACCCCTGACAATCTTAAATGTCCGTACAGGGCGAAACCTAGCGCGAAAGCGGCGATAAACCAGGGCAGGTAGATGAATGTGTGATCGCTGGTCTCCATGGCCATCATGCCCCAGAGCTGCAACAGAGGGATTGTCTCAGGGTATTTCCACGCTTCGCCAGCGCCAGCGGTATAGACAAGGGTGTTCGCAGGGGAGCTTAGCCAATCCAGGACGCTGACCCAGGGCACCAATGCATTGTAGTGGTACCAGACAACTGCCTTGGGTGCCCAGTTCATCCATGCGTCCCAGGCAAAGAGAGGGCGCAACAGTAGTTCTTGAAGAATCGTAGTATAACGGTAAAGAATCAACGCCAAAAACAGAGCTATGGCAGCTAGTTCCCATTTTTCCAGGCGGGAGTAGATCGGTGTCTGCCCCGCAGGAGCCGCCTGCGTGCAGATTGCCGCAATACCGATTAGCGTCGTAGCCAGAATCACGCCAGCTATACTCCAGAAGTTCAGTGGGAGGCCCATGGAGAACCAGGTCCGAATGAGCACAGTGGTCAGGAAGATGCCAAGCAGGTAGCCGTGCCCAGCAACCAGAAAGTAGTTCCAGCGACCGGACTTCCGCAGAAACCAGTGCACCCAGACTGCGCCGCAGGCCCAAGGTAGTAGTAGTGAGGTGACAATACCTATCATGCTGGGTGTTTTTTTCTCCGCTTGATGACCTGGTACAGACTGCCGGCGGAGCGAGAGTCAACACGTTTTACTAGCAGTGATTTGCCTTGCCATCTGAGGGTGTTCGTCTCGGGTGAGAATTCCAGCCCTTCCACAGTGCCGAGGACAAGAATATAGTCCCCTCGGCGAATTTCCTTTTTTCTAGGGAAACGGTCGTAGTTGAATATATTGTGAGGAAGCAGGTAGTACTGGGCTTTCACCCTTGTATAAGTCATTTTCTTCGAATCTTGTAACAGGAATATGCGTGCGCCTGGTTCGGGGAGAACCTCATTTTTAAGGTGCTCGGCATATTCGTAAAGTTCCGGACTCCTGTCTGCCAGATGTTTTTCATGCTGCGATTTGCCAGCGAAAAGAAATTTTGTTTCTTCCAATTGGGCCGTTAAATTCGCTTGCCAGATAAGGTCCAGTACGATCCAGGGAACAACGACAGCGATGGTGTAGGCTACCTGATAGTGAGATCGTGAGAGCCGGGAGATGCCAGCCAGGATAATAAGCCCCAAGCCGGACCAAGCCGACATGGCTAGTGTTGGCGACAAGATACCGTGTTCCGGGGTGCCGTGCAGACGATTGGCTGATTTCTGGGTCCAGCCCCTAAAGGCAGTCCACTCGAACCAAATAGTGTGGAGTAGTTCGCTGCTAGAGAAGGGCAGCAAAGTCAGGTTAGAAATGGAGAGCGGCTGTTCACGCAGGTCCCCGTATATGTCAAGGCCTATCTCGGTAATCTGGCCGTGCCAATCCGATTGCATCCCAAGAAAAGCCGTTCCTGCATTATTTCCGCGCCAAGGCAGGGGTACATTAAATACTCTATCTGGATTTTCTGCCGTCCTCCAGAGCAGGTAGACGGTTTCTTTTTCTGTCGCATGGCGCCCACGTATATCGTATTCAATAAATGAGTAATCCTGGGCCGCGAAACTGGTTCCTTGGCTTAAGATTGCGCGATCGTCTTCTCCTGTATAAAGACCGCTTAGCTGCATTACCCCGCCTTCAGTCACTCTGGCGGTACCAATTCGTACACGAAGATCATCACCCCTGATCAGGTGTGGGCCTATTTCTTCATTCCTGCCAGCGGCCTGCGTATGCTTGGCTACCTCAGGGGAAAAAATTAAATAGCCGGTAACCAGAATTAGGGCGCTAAGTGCCAGGGCCAGCAGGGATATACCTAAATTAGAGAGGAACTCGATATTACTGATGCGCCCGCGATAACGGTTGCTCGAGCCTATGGTTGAAGCCTGGATCGCATTTGTTGGCTTCACAAAGGGGCCAATTCCCCGCCGCTGGTGAAAACCAGTTTGTGCCACTGCGCGGGTGTAGCAAAGCGTTGCGTTGGGATTGATACTCCCTGCAATCGAACTGCATTCATCTAGTTGTGCCGGTTGTACATTTGTTTGCGGTTTCCCTACATCCGTCGGGATTGAACGAAACTCGCCCGTACGTTTGCCCCACAGCCATTACATGCAAGACCCCGCTAAAACTAACAGACACTACCTGCCACGACAACACGCAATGCGGGGTTGATTTGACTGATAAATAATGTAGGGAACCTCTGAGCATCCCCCTTTCGGCGAATACCAGGCGCACTGCCCCTATGTTGGCTGCTATTTCTACCGTAGGCTGGTTCATTCGCCGGGGTTTTTGATACACTCCCCGTACTTTCAAATTATAATCGCAGGCCTGCGTTAGATGCCTTTCTCACAATATTTTCGCCTGATCGATGTCATGGCGCGCATGGCGCTGCGTGCTGACGCTTCCCGATTTTTTCTCGGCTACATTTGGTGGGTGTTGGAACCGCTGCTGTGGGTGGCCGTGTTTTACGTGGTATTCGTGGTAATCCTGGGTTCGCAACAGCCAGATTTCCTGCTGTTCCTGGCGACGGGCAAGCTGGCTTTCGTCTGGTTTTCCAAATCCGTCACGCAGGCTTCCAACAGCATTGTCGCAGGCAGGGGGTTGGTGGGCAGGGTCAACGCCCCCAAGACGTTGTTCCCTATGGCCGTGATACAGGAGTCTATGTATCGGCAGATTGCAGTCTTTGCCCTCATGATTACCTTTCTGCTGAGTAGGGGCTACGAAATCACTGTCACGTGGTTGTATCTGGTGCCATTGCTCTTGGTCAACTATGTGATGATTGTCTCCTGTTCGTTTGTCGGTGCCTGTCTTGTATGCCTGGCACGCGACTTCACGCCGCTGATAAGCCTTGCCATGCTGTTTCTGATGTTCACTTCCGGTATTTTTTGGGATGTGCGTGATCTGGCCGACCCCTACAAAACCGAGTTAGTACTGACCGTAAATCCAGTCGCCTTTATCATTGATGCCTACCGGCAGATCACGATGCATAATACGCCTCCTGACATACTCCATCTGCTCAGCATCGGCGCCGGGTTTGGTGCCTTGCTATGCGCCATGGTCTTGCTCATGCGCCGAGGCAGCCAGTACCTCGCCCTGAAGGCGCTGACCGCATGAGGGAAACAAGGCGCGTTATGATCGAGCTGGTGAACGTATCACACAGCTACCAGTCCAAACGGAAGTCCTTCGACCGCGGTACCCACCACGTCCTGAACCAGGTGTCATTGCAACTCCTCGAGGGTGAGACTCTCGGGATAATCGGCCGCAACGGCGTTGGGAAAACCACAATGCTGCAGCTGATGGCAGGCATTCTGGCGCCTACCCTCGGTGAGGTGAGGATTCATCCAGGCAAGTCGGCATCCTTGCTGACCCTTGGACTGGGTTTCAAACCCGACCTGTCAGGGCGCGACAACGCGCTGCTCGCGGCGATGTTGCAGGGCTCCACGCGCAAGCGTGCAGAGTCCTTCCTCGGCGATATTGCGGAGTTTTCCGAACTGGGTGATTCCTTTTATGAGCCGGTAAAAAATTATTCGTCGGGCATGCGGTCGCGCCTCGCTTTCACCACGGCCCTGATGACGCATGTGGATGTATTATTGATCGACGAAATCCTTAGCGTAGGCGATGCCCATTTTCGTGGGAAGGCGCAGACAGCGATGAAAAACCGTATCACCGGTGAACAGACGGTGGTCTTTGTATCCCATATGGCGGATCAGGTGAAGGACTTATGTGATCGCGTGATCTGGCTGGACCAGGGCAAGATCGCGATGCAAGGGGATTCTGTTGAAGTCACGGATGCCTATACGCAACATATCACCAAGGCGCGTAAGGCGGGCAGGAGTCAACAGGCTTAGTCGTTCGCGCCGCTGCGCTTAACGTCGAGTTTCTCGCTCATTTGACAGGCGATGTTGAGTGCCTGTTCCAGGCTGTGCCAGTCGGCCTTGCCGGTGCCCGCCAGATCCAGAGCAGTACCGTGATCCACTGAGGTACGAATGATGGGCAGGCCCAGGGTGATATTGATCGCCCGTCCAAAACCTGAGTATTTCAGCACAGGCAAGCCCTGATCGTGGTACATGGCAAAGACCGCGTCGCAGGCATCCAGCACCTTGGGGTTGAAGGCGGTATC
>JANPDE010000414.1:0-3709 GCA_031431315.1 Haliea sp. | reverse complement strand
CATCGCCGCTTCCAGCGCAGCGACGATTTCCATGCCCATCGCCGGTGTGTAGGCGTTCTTCTTCGCCGGCCGGTTGAAGAAGACGGTTGCGATACTGTCGGTGACGTCGTATTCGATATGCTCGTACATGCTGCCTGCTGTCCTTATTGCCGTTTTACTCTGTTCAACTAAATACCGAGGATGGCCAGCCCGCAGGTCTGCGGCGCACCACCGAGGTTGTGGCTGAGGGCCATGGTCGCACCCTTGACCTGGCGCGCGCCCGCCCTGCCCTGCAACTGCAGTACATTCTCATAGATCATACGTACTCCGGTAGCGCCCGTGGGATGACCGAAAGTCTTCAAACCGCCATCCGTATTGACGGGGAGCTCGCCATCCAGCTCAAAAGTACCGTTGGTGATGTGCTCACTGGCGGAACCTTTTGGAATAAATCCCAGATCCTCATACGTCAGCAATTCCGTCATCGTGAAGCAGTCGTGCACCTGCGCCAGATGGATTTCCTGCATGGGCCTGGTGATGCCGGCCTGCTTGTAGACGTCTTTCGCTGCCGCCAGCGTGGGTTTCCAGGCCAGGAAATCGAAGGTGGGGTCAGACTGCGGATTGGCGGAGAGCGCGATACTCACGCCCTTCACATACACCGGGTCATCGCGAAAGTTTTTAGCCAGGTTGGCGCGCGTAATGATTGCTGCAGCGGCGCCATCGGACTGGGCCGCGCAATCGTACAGGGTGAACGGCCAGGAGATCATGCGCGCGTTCATCACATCCTCCACGGTGATCTCCTTCTTCAGCATGGATTTTGGCGCCAGCGTACCGTTGTGATGGTTCTTCACCGCAATGCGCGCAAGATCCTCGCGCCCCGCGCCATAGGTTTCAAAATAGCGCGCGCAACACAGGGAGAACCAGCCGGCAGGAGTCATGGGCAATCCGCGCGCCGTGTTCATATGGATACTGGGCCCGGACACACCGCGGTCCTTGGGCTTGTCGTAACCCACCACCAGCACCGTGTCGGCCATACCTGATGCGACCAGCGCCACGCCATAGCGAAAGGCGTCGGTACCCGTAGCACAGTAGTTTTGTACCAGCGACACCGGACGGTCAAAAAGTTTGAGCGATTCGGCGACTTCCGCCGTACCGCGGGAGGGATACACCGAACCACAGACGACCGCGTCGATCTGCCGCTGCGGATCTTCCAGACCGGCATCGGCATAGGCCTCAAAGGCGGCCTCGACAATCATGTCCTCGGGGCCCTGGTGCCAGTTTTCACCGAACTTGCAGCAGCCCACCCCAACGATGGCGACTTTGTCCCGGATACTCTCGCTCACGCCGCCGCCTCCGTTGTTGCCTTTCCCCGCGCAGCATCAAGCGGCCGGCTTTTCCAGAAATAGTTGGGCTTATTGCCCGCGTCGTGGATTTTCCTGAACACAAATTCCACCGGCAGGTCACAGCGCAGCAAGTCGGTAGTGGCGTCGGTCATCTGCACATACACTCGTGCGCCATTGTCCACCTCGCACACTCCCACAATCAGCGGCGGCTCCGGGCTGGGGAAAAAATAATCAAAGCTGTAGCTCATGACGCGGCCCTGCTTGTCGGAGAGACGCACACTTTCGAACTGGTCTTTTGCATAGCAGACGTAACAGACACGACAGGCGGGAAAATGCAAAGTGCCACACTGCGTGCAGCGCTGCGCGTGAAAGCTGATATCGGAATCGCGTTCCCGGTAGTGGATGGTGGCGGGTACGCCTTCGCCCCCGCGCCGGTTGTGCTCGCCGGCGTCAAGATGGCGCGACTTCAGATAGCTGTCGTAGGAGCGCAGGGCCTTGCCGCGCGCGAGGTACCAGGTAATGCCGTGCCGCGGTGTAAAGTCAGATGCTAATACGTCGATAACCAGCGCTTCTGCGCCATCACCGTAAAATGCTGCGAGTAATTTATCCCCTGCTTGTGCAGTTTCCAAAGCCGCGACCAACAAGAGTGGCGTAAACGCTGCACCGCAATTTCCCACTTTGCCAAACAGTGCATTTTGTATTCGGTCCGCGGGAAAGCCGAGTTTTTTTCCCGCATCGATCAGGCTTTTGCCATCCGGCCCGGCGAGCACCGCCCTGGAATAGTCGCCATCCCCCGTGCCTGTCCGGTCAAACAGGCCGCGACAGGCAGCGAGCAGGTTGTCGGTGTACCCGTGCATGACATTGAAACGATCTTCCCAGGCGCGCAGGTAGTCGTCGTGCTCGGCTCGCCACACATCGTAGAGTTCATCAGCATGTGCGAAAGAATCCGCTATTGAGGCCAACACAGCATCGCAACCGATCAGGAACGCGGCCGCCGCGTCGCCCATATTCATCTCAATGGGGGAACGTGGAGCCGCCAGGCGTGAATCAGCAGCGATGACCAGAATTCGTTTGCCCGGGTCCGCCCGTACCGCGTGGGTTGCCGCGAGCAGGGCGCCGGCGCCGGCGCGCAGGGTGCCGGTAAAGTCATTGGTAGCAATATTGCTGCGTAAATCCAGGGCCTTGGCGATAAAGGCAGCGGCTTGCTTCTCCCGAAACGGCGATGTGGTGGTGGCAAAATACACACCATCGACGGTATTGCGATCCACTGTGTGCAGGCAGTCCGTTGCCGCCGCCACTGCCATGGTAATCGCGTCCTCATCAAACCCGGCCACGGCCTTTTCAGGACCCCCTTCCTTCGCCCTGCCACCGTGGATCATGGCCAGGGGCAGACGAGTCGACGGTATGTAACTGCCGTAGGCAATAATGCCCACCAATGGTTCTGTCATATCAGTCCTCTTAAGCGGCGTGCCTGCTCAGGCAGGCAGCAATTACTTAGTCTCAGGTGGCACGATGCCATTGGCGAAGGGATACGGCGGCTTGGTAATACCGAGCGGTTCTAGCCTGTTGCCGAGGTTCGGCTTGAAGTGCTTGCGCACTTCCTCCAGTGTCCAGCCATTCGGCATGAACAGGGTGTGGCCGTACCTGGGGTGGCTCAGCAGTGCGATACGCTCGCCGCCGGTGCCGAATACCTGCCCGGATATATAGTTGCCCTCATCACTGCACAAATACACGAGTACCGGTCCGTTCAGTTCGGGATCGATAAACGGCATGGGATGCTTCTTGCCGTCGGGACCCACGTAGGTGTCGGACATGCGCGTGGTGCCGGACGGTGAAATGGCATTGGCGCGAATCCCGTAGCGCGCCAGTTCCAGGGCCATGGTGTAGGTCATCGATGCGATCGCGCCCTTGGCCCCCGCGTAGTTGACCTGCCCGAAATTGCCGAAGTGGGCAGCGGAGACAGTGGAGATGAGGCTCCCGCCTGTTCCCCGCTCCTTCATCTGCAGGGCGGCGGCCTGGTGACAGAGAAACGTGCCTTTCACATGGATGTTCATCACCGTGTCAAAATCGTCTTCGGTCATTTTCAGGAACGTGCGATCCCGGGCGATGCCGGCATTGGCCATCATGATGTCTATCTTGCCAAAGGCCTCGACACACGCCGCGACGATGCTATCGGCACCGGCCTTGTCGCCGACATTGCCGGTATTGCCAAGCGCATTACCACCCAGCGCCTTGATTTCGGCGACGACGTCGGCGGCCACATCTTTATCGATGTCATTCACCACCACACTGGCCCCGGCCTTGGCCAACTGCAGCGCATGGCCCCTGCCAATGCCGCGACCGGCGCCGGTGACGACTGCTGCTTTACCGTCCAATACTCCCATGGTGCA
>JANPDE010000413.1:0-12607 GCA_031431315.1 Haliea sp. | reverse complement strand
ACAGTGTGATGGGTTGATCAGCCCAATGCTGTGACACAGGGCACAGCGCATAGTGACTCTCGGTCATCTGCGCCTGTCACACTTTGAAACTGCCAGTGTCCAGGTCGTCGTAGGCCTCGCGGATAGACTTGTTAATCTGCGGACATGCACATGCACCCGGGCAAAAGAAAACCAACCTGTGGATGGCGGTATGTAGAAAAGCTCCCCGGAGGTGGACCGGCTTTCGCATTAAAAATTGTCGAAGCTTATGCAATCGTGTGTCTGGTCAGCTAGACAAAGGAGGTTGGAGGCAATGGACGGTATAACACTTTCAAGCGAGGCAAGCCCGGAGCAGCAGATCATCGAGGGTGGTGCCAGGGGTGGCTAATACCATTATCCGGGCACCCCGGCGCAACCGTTACCTTGTCATCGATCAACGCATTGTCGATGATACACGCCTATCCTGGGCGGCCAGGGGCATGCTGGCGTACCTGCTCTCCCGGCCTGACAATTGGCAGGTGCGGGTTAAGGATCTACAGCGCCGCGGGAACCTGGGTCGGGATGGCACGTACAAGCTCATCAACGATCTTCGATCGACAGGCTACGTGGAGTTCCAGCAAGGCAGAGACGCGCGGGGACGTATCCGTGGTGGGTCATACATTGTTCGAGAAACTCCCAATCCACCACATCCGGAATCTCCGGATACGGATGTGCCGGAAACGGAGGCACCGTACCCGGTTGATCCGGATGCTTTAACTACTACCGAAGTTAATCTATTACCAAGTACAACAACTACTACCCACCATACCAAAGCACGGTATTCGAACTCTGATCAGCGGACCCATTCGATAGCATTTCCCGATTGGATATCGGTTGAGTTGCAGCGTGCAGCCTGTAAAAAAGTGGCGAGATTGGATTCGGCTATAGCCCAGATGTTAATCGATGAATGGGCGGGCGCGATCAATGCGGGCAAGATAACGCAATCTCCCTTGGGGTATCTTTACGAGCTGGCCGCCAGAATGGACAGGAATCAATTCAGGTGCCATTACGCCGATGACATTGCAGAGTTGCGCAAAAATGGGCGGTCTATGAGCTAATCTGGGCGCCGGACTGAGCATCGCGTTCCGTCTGCCGAGGGCTTGCCATGATTTATAATGCCTTCACTGCTGGCCCATGGTTACACTTTTCTATTTGCGAGTGCCTTCAGCTTGACGAGATCGCCCTTGGGGCCGGGCGTACCGCAATACACTGCCCAGTCATCCAACAGTGCTCGCCGCTTTTTCAGCAGGTCCCCTCGCTGGTAGGCTGCTTTAACGGCGTCGTCGATTTTATGGGCCAGGGCCATTTCCAGAATCGGCTCCGGATATTCGGTTTCCTCCTCACCCCAAGTGCGAAATGTCGCCCGGAATCCATGAACGGTGGTCTTGTAGCCCATGCCTAGCGCGATTTCACGCGCTACCTTCGATACTCGAGCGTCTCGTGGGTGCTTTCCTGTCTGCGTGGGGAATACGGGCTTGTCTGCAGCGCCCCGGGGAAGCGCCTTCAGGATCGCCAGGGCGGGCGCAGACAGATGTACGCGGTGTTCCTCGCCTTTCTTCATGCGTGAGGCGGGGATGGTCCATAGTTTGTGGTCCAGATCAATTTCGGCCCAGGTAGCGCCGCACACTTCACCTGAGCGGGTTCCAGTGTAAATAACAAACTCCACCGCGCGCGCCTCGCTCCCTGTGACCCCCGCCAGGCGTTTCAAGAATTCATTGATCAGCGTGAAGTGCAGGGCGGCGAAGTTGGAGCTCTGTTTAGTCACCTTGGGAAGCATCTGCTTCAGCAGCTTATCCCACCGCGCGGGATTGTGCCGGGCTATATTTTTGGTGGCGTAGGCGCGATCCAGTACGTCCTCGATCAGCTTGCGCACGTCCCTGGCTGTCCTAGTCTTGCTGCTCCAGATGGGTTTCAGTACATCAACAATTTGCGCCCGATCAATCTGCGCCACCGGGAGCGGCCCCAGGACGGGGAGGGCATAGGTCTCCAGTTTGTACGTCCACGCCTTGCCAGCCTTGTCATCTTTGATTCCTTCCAGCTCCCTGGACAGATCTACGGCCTCCGTAAACGTCATGAGCTGATTCAGTGCGGCCTGTCTGGTCTCCTTGGCCTTATGCTTAATCTCAACGGGGTCCATGCCGTCGCGAACCACCCTGCGCTTACTGGAGGCGTCCTCTCGCGCCCGCTTCAAAGAGATTTCTGGGTATGCGCCCAGGCCGATGTCGCGCCGCCTAGGAGCTTTCTTGCCGGTAGTAGTAATTTTGGTGCCTGTGGAAATTCTGAGAACCCAGTAGGACGCCCCGGATTTCGCCACTCGCAGCAACAGCCCTGCAGTACCCCCAACCGGGAAGTAGTTAAACGGCCTTGTGTCGGGTGGCTCCCGTGCCAGCCGCTGGACTTCGATTGCGGACAATTCTCTCGCGGTTTTCGGCATTGACTCTCCAATGTAGTCAGTGGTTGAATCAAAATGCCCTACAACCTGACCAACATAAAATATTGTTATTGTATGTTATTGGGAATGACAGAGAAAGACTAAAAATTCGACCTGGAGAAAAAGATATGCTTTAAAATAAGGGGTAAAAGCTATATTATGCGACTCGGTGTCACGGGGTGATACAAGGCGCGTGACTGGCTGGGTCGCCTCCAACTGCAACTTCTTTCAATCCCACTGTTTCTGTCACTCTGGTGCTGGTGTATCCTGTTTCCCCCAGCTCTGCAAGGCACTTCCGGCATGTCGTATCAGGTATTAGCGCGTAAGTGGCGACCAAAAACCTTCCGGGAGATGGTCGGTCAGGAGCACGTGCTCCGCGCCCTGGTGAACGCGCTGGATCACGATCGTTTGCACCATGCCTACCTGTTCACTGGCACCCGGGGCGTCGGAAAAACGACCATTGCTCGCATTCTCGCCAAGTGCCTCAATTGTGAGAACGGCGTGAGTTCCGAGCCCTGCGGCACGTGTGCGTCGTGCCTGGAGATCGCGGAAGGACGCAGTGTGGATTTGCTGGAAGTCGATGCCGCATCGCGCACCAAGGTAGAGGATACGCGCGAGCTACTCGATAACGTGCAATATGCTCCCACGCGCTCGCGCTTCAAGATTTACCTGATCGACGAAGTGCACATGGTGTCGACACACAGTTTTAATGCCCTGCTCAAAACGTTAGAGGAGCCACCACCCCATGTGAAGTTCCTGCTAGCCACCACGGATCCGCAGAAGCTCCCGGCCACGGTCCTGTCCCGGTGCCTGCAGTTCAATCTCAGGAATATGCCAGCGGAGCAAATCGTCGGGCATCTCGGCATGGTTCTCGAGCAGGAGATGGTGAATTATGAGGAGTCTGCGCTGTGGCTGTTGGGACGCGCTGCCAGCGGCAGTATGCGGGATGCCCTCAGCCTTACCGATCAGGCGATAGCCTTTGGTTCCGGTAAGGTGAACGAAGTGGACGTGCGCAGCATGCTGGGCAGTGTCGACCTGGGCTATGTCTACGAACTTCTGGAGGCAGTCAGCAACGATGATCCGGAGGCGGTATTGGGCACCGTGCAACGAATGGCGGAATTTGCGCCAGATTTCGAGAGTAGCCTGGATGAGCTGCTGTCATTGATCCACCGTGTGGCCACAGCCCAGGTAGTGCCCTCCGCCATAGACAACAGCTGGGGCGATGCCGATCGTGTGGCTCAGATTGCCCGTTCCCTCACCGCAGAGGACGCGCAACTTTTCTACCAGATGGCTCTCAATGGCAAGCGCGATATTGCACTGTCACCTGATCCGCGCCGGGGCTTTGAAATGATACTGTTGCGCATGCTGGCCTTTCGCCCCGCTGCGGTCATCGATGAAAAGCTGCAATGGGAAGATCTGCAGAATGTGATGTCGCCACAGGTCGCTGCCGGGGAGGGCGGCGCTCCCGCAAAAAAGTTCTCTGAAGTACCGGCAGTTTCCTGCGGGGAGGCCTTACGAGAAAGCGCTGAAACGGCTTCGCATGCAGCTCCTTCTGCTGTCGACTCAAAAAAGGCTATGGCCGATCAGTTTGCACTGAATGCGCTGCGTCCGGACAACTGGTACCAGCTACTTGAGCTGCTTGGCCTGAAGGGAATTGTGTATAACATTGCCTCGCACTGCGAGTTGCGCAGCCACCTGGACGGTGAGTTACGGTTTGTGCTGGACGATGCCCATGCGGCGCTGTTCAATGATAGCCATTGTCAAAAATTGCGTCTGGCTCTGGGAAACTATTTTGGGCACCCAGTGCCTGTGTCCATCGAGCCCGGTGAAGTGCGCACAGAAACACCTGCCATGCGTGTGGCGCGCCTGGCTCAACTGCGACGAGCGGAAGCGATTTATGCCATTGAGGACGATCCGCAAGTGCAAGCACTGATAGCGCGTTTCGATGGTGAGCTAGATCGTGCATCCATTCTTCCCACGGATGTATAAGCAAATGGAGGACACCTGATGAAAAGTAAAATTACCGACCTGATGCAGCAGGCGCAGAACATGCAAGCCGAACTCCAGAAGGCGCAGGAAGAAATTGCCAAGGCCGAAGTACGGGGCGAGGCCGGTGCTGGCCTGGTCTCGGTAGTCATGACGGGTCGGCACGATGTTAAACGTGTGTCTATAGACGATTCCGTATTCTCTGAAAACAAGGAAATATTGGAAGACCTATTGGCCGCAGCGGTGAACGACGCGGTGCGCAAGGTAGAGACACGTAATCGTGAGGCTATGTCGAGTTTAACCTCGGGATTCAACCTTCCCCCGGGTTTCAAGTTGCCGTTTTGACATATTCTCACTACCGCTATGAAGTTTAGTCCCGCATTACAGAATCTGATTGACGCACTGCGTTGCCTGCCGGGTGTAGGACCCAAAACTGCCCAGCGCATGACCCTGCACCTGCTCGAACGGGACCGGGAAGGTGCGCTGGCGCTGGCGTCTGCGCTGCACAGTGCGGCGGAAAAAGTGGGTCATTGCAGGCTTTGCCGCAATTTTACCGAGCTGGAGGTATGCGAGATCTGTTCCGATACCAAGCGCGACAGCAGCGTGGTCTGCGTGGTTGAGACACCTGCGGATGTATTAGCCATAGAGCAGAGTGCGAGTTTTCGCGGCCTGTACTTCGTGCTGATGGGGCATTTATCTCCCATAGATGGCATAGGCCCAGCGGAGATCGGCCTGGAACGATTTCAACAGCGCGTTATAGATGAGGGCATCGAGGAAGTGATTCTCGCCACCAATCCGACGGTAGAAGGGGAGGCCACGGCCTACTACCTGTCCGACATGCTGCAGCCGGTAGGAGTGAAGGTGTCGCGCATTGCCCACGGTGTACCGTTGGGCGGTGAGCTGGAATTCGTGGATGGTTCCACTCTCGCACATGCCCTGTCCGGCCGACGCCCGGTGAACTGACGTATGCAATGGCAGCTAATCGAGTCAGACAAGGCTTTGCAGGAATTGATGGCGCAGGCAAATAATTGTAAGGCGGTGATCGTCGATACCGAGTTTATGCGCCGCAACACCTTTTATCCCGAAGTGGCACTGGTGCAATTGTGTTTCGTAATGGAGGGACCGCTTGGAGGGAAGGCGTGGTTGATCGACCCGCTGCGAATCCAGGACCCGGCACCGCTTTCTGCACTGCTGGCAAATCCTGCTGTACTCAAGGTCCTGCACTCGAGCAGCGAAGATCTCGAAGTGTTCCAGCGTTGGCTGGGTGTCCTGCCGCAGCCTTTGTTCGACACACAGCGCGCAGCGGCGTTACTCAACCTCGGATTCGGTCTGGGGTATCGCGCGCTGGTGCAGGAAATCTGTGCAGTCGACCTGCCTAAGGGCGAAACCTGCTCTGACTGGTTACAACGACCACTTACTGAGTCCCAGTGCGAATACGCCGGCCAGGATGTCGTCTGGTTGCTGCCCGTATGGCAGGAGCTCCATGCGCGCTGTGTGCGCCAGGACAAACTACACTGGGTATTGGCGGACGGCCGGGATGCCACCACCGTTTTGGGTACTGCTGCGAATGACTGCCATAAACGTATCAAGACAGCCTGGAAATTGGACCGCAGGCAGCTAGGCAACCTTGTAGAAGTATGTCAATGGCGTGAGGACACCGCCAGAAGCAGGGATAAACCGCGCTCATGGATTATTGACGACCAGGCTTGTTTACAATTAGCACAGTATGCACCACATACCCTGGCGGAGCTTCGCGAAACTGTGGATTTGCCGGCTCCGGTAATAAAGCGCTATGGCGAGGATCTTCTGAGCCTTTTGGCAGCGCAGCGCAAACTGCCAGATACCGAAATGCCCCCAGCGTTGCCGCCTCCACTAGTCGCTAGCCAGCGCGAGCAGGTCAAGAAGCTCAAGGCACAGGTACGAGATATTGCCGGCACTCTCGCAGTGGCCCCTGAGGTGCTGGTGCACAGTAAGGACTATGAGCTGTTGTTGCGCGAAGCCTCCGGTGAGCGTATCCAATTGCCGGCTCACTGGCTGGGGTGGCGCAAAGAACTGGTCCTGGCACCGCTGCGACAAACCCTGGGAGAACACAGCGGATGAGCCTGTTATGCCAGGTATTCAGGAGCTCGCGCAAACAGGAAATGTATCTGTATGTCGACAAGGCCCGGGGATTACGGGATGTGCCGGAGACGTTGTTGGAGCAGTTTGGTGAGCCAGCCAGCGTTATGATTCTGCAGCTCACCCCGCAGCATAAGCTGGCCAGGGCCGACGCGGCAACGGTAATGGCCAGCATTGAAACACAAGGTTTCTATCTACAAATGCCACCCACCGCGACCGAACTGCTGGCACGGG
Organism: Haliea sp.; assembly: GCA_031431315.1. Classification (GTDB taxonomy): domain Bacteria; phylum Pseudomonadota; class Gammaproteobacteria; order Pseudomonadales; family Halieaceae; genus Marimicrobium. The sequence goes on along the minus strand of JANPDE010000413.1, from coordinate 5,820 downwards.
ACGGTGCGCGTGGCTGACTGGTGGCACGAAAAATCGCTGGCTGAACTCAGCAGGGCCGAATGGGAAGCCTTGTGTGACGGCTGCGCTAAATGCTGTTTGCACAAGTTGGAGGATGAGGACAGCGGAGAAGTATTTTATACCAAGGTCCGTTGCCGCTTCCTGCATGAGCAGACCTGTCGCTGTACAGACTATGCCAACCGCTCGACGTTGGTCGCAAACTGTATCGATTTGCGCTCGGCAGACTGGGCAAAACTTGACTGGTTACCCAGTACCTGTGCCTATCGGCTGCGCGCCCACGACCAGCGATTGCCACAGTGGCATCCTTTGGTCAGTGGCAGCCGGGAGACTGTGCACAGTGCAAGTATATCGATACGCGGCCGTGCCATTTCTGACGAATATGTGCATCCCGACGGTTATGATGAGCATATCGTGCACTGGGTAGAATAGGAGACGACACGTGTTAACTGACAGTTCCTACTTGACGGCGATCTGTATTTACGTCGGTTCCGCGGCTATAGCGATTGCCTATGTGGGCTGGTGGCTAAGTCGACATTGGCGCCCCAGTTGGGTGGCCCTGGTGATGTTATTGATGGCCGCGCTGCTGTTGACTCCCGCCTATCCCAAAGCGGGCGTCCAAACGATGGCACCAGCCCTGATCGTGGTGGCTTTCCAGTTTATGACGACAGGCGTACAAGGCGCAGTTGATGCCCTGCGTCCCGTGGTGTTCATGTCGGGTGGCGCGATCATCGTAGCCCTGCTGCTGGGTATGACGGTATTGCGCAAGCCCAGATTGCACAAGACGCACAAAGCCCGGCCGACGCCTCAAGCAAATCCACGTGCAAAACCTGGCGCCAGGCCCGGCACAATGCACCGGTAAAAGTAGCAAGCGCGGGGCTGCACTGCGGCATCACAGTATTGATCTACCGGGCGGCAATCTGTAACCTGACTGCCTTTCGAAACATGACTGAGTGATGAGTAATATGAAATTCAAAGGTACAGAACGGTATGTCGCCACGGACGATTTGCGGATGGCGGTGAATGCTGCGGTAACACTCGAAAGGCCGCTACTGATCAAGGGCGAACCGGGTACCGGCAAAACCATGTTAGCCGAGGAAGTTGCATTGGGTCTGGGTAAGCGCCTGATCCAGTGGCATATCAAATCGACCACCAAGGCGCAACAGGGCCTATACGAATATGATGCTGTGTCGCGCCTCAGGGATTCTCAGCTCGGAGATAAAAAGGTTTCCCATATCACCAATTACATCAAGCGCGGCAAATTGTGGGAGGCCTTTGACTCCGACGAACAGGTCGTACTGCTGATTGACGAGGTGGACAAAGCCGATATCGAGTTTCCCAATGATCTGTTGGTTGAACTGGATCGCATGGAGTTCTTCGTCTACGAGACGGGTGAGACGATCAAGGCGAAGCGGCGTCCAATTATTATCATCACCAGTAACAATGAAAAGGAATTGCCTGATGCCTTCCTGCGTCGCTGTTTTTTCCATTTCATCAACTTCCCTGACCGCAATACCATGCGTGAAATTGTCAATGTGCACTATCCCAACATAGCCAATGAACTGGTGCAGGAAGCAATGGAGCTATTCTTCGATGTGCGCTCGATTCCAGGACTCAAGAAAAAGCCCTCAACCTCAGAGTTGATTGATTGGCTCAAATTACTGATGGCCGACGATATCCCCGACGAAATACTCAAGAACAGGGACCATAGCAAAGCGATTCCTCCGCTGTATGGCGCATTGTTGAAGAATGAACAGGATGTGCATCTGCTGGAACGCCTGGCGTTCATGCATCGTCGCGAGACGCGTTAACGAGGCACAGCGGGCACGTTGGAGCTAACATGTTGATAAACTTCTTTCACGGTCTCAGGGATGTTGGAATTCCCGTGACCACACGCGAACTGCTCGATCTTATGGAAGGCCTCAAGCAACATGTGGCGTTCGGCGACATGGACGAATTCTATTACTTCAGCCGCGCCTGCATGGTTAAGGATGAGAAATACTTCGATAGATTTGACCGTGCGTTCGGGTTGCACTTCAAGGAACTGGAAGCCCTCGACGATATCATCGCGGCGCTGATTCCGGATGATTGGTTGCGCTCCGAGTTCATGAAAAACCTCTCCGACGAGGACAAGGCCAAAATTGAATCCCTGGGCGGCCTGGAGAAACTGATCGAGGAATTCAAAAAACGTCTCGAGGAGCAGAAGGAGCGCCACGAAGGCGGCAACAAGTGGATTGGAACCGGCGGCACCTCGCCCTTCGGACAGGAGGGCTATCACCCTGAAGGCATTCGCGTGGGCCCCAACGGCCGTAACAAGAAAGCGGTAAAAGTCTGGGACAAGCGCGATTTCAAAAATCTGGACGACAGCGTACAACTCGGTACGCGCAACATCAAAGTCGCCTTACGGCGCTTGCGCAAGTTCGCTCGCACTGGCGCGGCCGATGAGCTCGATCTGGATGACACCATCAGCTCCACCGCACGCAATGCAGGTTTGCTGGACATCAAGATGGTGCCGGAACGGCACAATGCCGTAAAAGTATTGTTATTCTTCGATGTCGGTGGCTCCATGGATCCGCATGTAAGAGTGTGTCAGGAATTGTTTTCGGCAGCTCGCACAGAGTTTAAACACATGCAGAATTTCTACTTCCATAATTTTCTGTACGAGAGTGTGTGGACCAACAACATCCGACGGCACAATGAACGCACCCAGGTTCTGGATATCCTGCACAAATACAGCCACGATTATAAGGTAGTGTTTGTCGGCGATGCCTCTATGTCACCTTACGAAATCGTCCAGCCGGGCGGTTCCGTGGAACACTGGAATGAGGAGTCGGGTGAAACATGGATACGAAGAGTGCGGGATATCTATGACAAGGTGATATGGCTTAATCCCGTACCCGAGGATGATTGGCAGTACACCCAATCTGTGGCCATCACGCACCAGCTCATGGAAGGCCATATGTATCCTCTCACACTCAGGGGCATGGAAGAGGGTATGGCTTACTTATCCAAATAGGGCGCAAATGCGATCAAGCTCGCAGTGACTGCCACGTTGAGTGACTCCACGCCATTGCGCATGGGAATCGATAATTGTATATCCGCCAGCGCCCTGACCGGTGCACTGACTCCTTCTGTTTCATTCCCCAATACATAAATGCAAAAATTCCCTGGTTTGTGGCGAAACAGTGAACGCGGAGCATCGGCCTCCAGTGTACACACTTGTGCGCCCCGATCCTGGCACAGCCGGAGAGCCTCCGGCAGTGACGGGCACAGCAGCAACGGTGCGCGGTAGAGGGTCCCGGCACTGGCCTTGATCACCAGCGGACCCAGTGCCGCTGTCCCTTTGCGCGGCAAGATGATGCCATCAATTTCGCCGGCTGCAGCCGAGCGGACAAGCATGCCAAGATTCTGGGGGTTGTTGATGCCGTCCAGCGCAAGTAAGCGCCGCGGCTGACCTGTCGTTTCATCGAGGTAATCTTCCAGGCGCCGAAAGGAAGGACAAACGATGTCGACGGCCACTCCCTGGTCCTGTTTGCCATTTTTGGATATTCGCGACAATTCTTCCCGGCTGTGAAGGTGGATGGGCACACCCAGGCTTTGCGAAAGCTGCCTGATTTCAGCGACGATACCCCCATCTCGATTACTGTGGGCCAGGTGCACGGCGTGACATACCACGGTTGCATCCTGCAGTATTTCCAGTACCGGTTTGCGACCATAGACCGTCAATACGCTATCAAAAAAAGATTTTTTGGCTTGGTAATCGGACTCTTTGGACATGGGTTACCTGGAAAGACGGTGGATTCGGGCGCCAGGCGTCGGTGCCGACTTAGCTGACGACATCGCGACCGCTGGCCAGGGACGTCACCCGATCGGCTGATCCCTTCATGCGTGTGGCAATTTCCTCGACCTGGGCGCCAGTGATGGGTTTGTCAATTGAACCTGCGACGAAGCACATCACCGGAACCTCCTTGTAGGCGAAAACTGGTACTGTAATAGTGCTGATCTCATAGCGTGCCTTGGGGTCGACTCTGTCAAGGTGGTAGTGCTCATCGCACAGGTCATGCTGGTATTTGTTCGCGGCATTTTCCAGCTCGGTCAGGCTCCAGGCGTTGTGAATCTGGCCTAGTGCAGTGCGTAAGTCGGCTTCCGCCCGGGTATTGAGGGTGACTTCATAACCACGGGCACGGATGGCGATAAGTGACACGCGCAGTTTCTGGTCGAGTTTCTCGTTATAACCTCCCCGGGAGTCATGCGCCCTGGTGAGCCAGGCTTCGAGGTACTTGGCGTCGGAGAAAGCGGTAAAGCAGGCCGCCACAGGCGCCGTATTGGGCAGACGCAAGCCGAGTTGGAAGGAGTCTATGAGCGGCGTAGCGCGGCCGTACAAAGCCAGTAATACCTGGTGCAACTTGGAGCGCCCGGTAACTGCAAACCCGATCCCCAGGTCATTCTGCAGCGCTTCCAGTTCCGGACGGGCATATTCGAGAACGGGAAATTGCGCAAAGGCGGCATTTCCGGCGGCGATGATTGACGGTCCAAGGCGATAAGCCTTGGTCTTGGGGTGTTGCACAAGAAATCCATAGTTGGCCATGGTGGTCAGAATGGCATGGCAGGTCGCTTTGTTCAGGTTCAGCCGCCTGGTCATCTCCGTCAGGCCGTAAGCCTGATGCGGGTTAGCCATCAGCAGATCAAGTATGGCCAGCGCGCGCGCCGTAGGTTGGGAAAAAAGTGCCACTCTGCTTACTCCAGGGTATTAACCAGACTTGCTCTGTCCCATGTGGGCAGTCGCGGTATATAGTATATCTTGTTGTACTTGCCCGGCAATCTTACAACCTGCCAGCAGAGCAGTTCAACTCTTGGCGCTGCTTTGAAAACGTATACGTGGCGGGGTGGAGCGGGTAATCCGCCTACAGGGAACATATGAAAAAATTCCGGCTTTACGGGACCAGCGCTTGTCACCTGTGCGAGTTGGCGCTGGCCATGATCGCAAACCACCAGGTAGCCATGGGATGTTTCGACGTGGAAGTGGTGGATATCAGCGCGTCGGACACCCTGTTTGCACGCTACGGCGCGACAATACCGGTCCTGCAACATCCTGATTCCAGGGAGTTAAACTGGCCTTTCAACACCCAGCAACTGCGTGACTTTTTAGCGTCCTGACCCACACTGGAAAAGTCTACTTGTCTTTTCCGACTCGGACCGCGAGAACATCACAGTGGGCGCCATGCATCACACCGTTCGCCGTAGAGCCCATCAACAGCGCCAAACCGTGTCGGCCATGGCTACCCACTACGATCAGGTCCGTCCCGATTTCCTTCGCCGTAGCGTGGATTTCCACCTCGGGTTTGCCCAAAACGATATGCTGGTGTGAGAGGTCGATCTTGTTACTTTCAGCAAAACGACGCATCTGCTGCGTAGCCTGTTGGTGAATCTCCTCCTGGATACCGGAGAAATCCATGGGAATGTCGCCACCATAGGCAAAACTGAGTGGCTCGATGACGTGGATCAGGTGCAGTTCTGCGTGGTTATGGTCCGCAATGGAGCGTCCACGCAGCACCACAGCCGTTGAATCTTCGCTCAGGTCAATGGCAACCAGAATTTTTTGGTATTGAGACATGGCAACTCCGCCCTTCAAAAAAACTTGGATTCCATTTATAGCATAGAATCTCAGTTGATCAACCGGGTTAAGGCTTGGTTGTGGTTAGGGAAGCCATGGGGATTGACCTGAATCGGGTGTATGGAGGATCAACTACCAGCTGATTATATTGATCATTGCGTTTGCGCTGGCACCCCTGGGCCATTTTATCC
>JANPDE010000412.1:0-2540 GCA_031431315.1 Haliea sp. | reverse complement strand
GAAGGAAGAAAGCACGCAAGACAGAACATATTTTTTTGGGGCGTTGTCGTCGCTGTTAGCGACGACACTGGAGCGCCTGCACTTTGTTGCGGTAGCCCAGACGGCAGAACTGGGCATGCAATCTGAACGCCTGCGCAGCTCCGTCCTGTCCTCCATTTCCCATGATGTCCGCACGCCATTGACTGTAGTTTGTGGGTTGGCCGATACCCTGCAGCTCACACAGACCGACTTATCAGCTGAAGGGAAGGAAATCGTAGCCTCACTGCGTTCGCAGGCATTTCAGTTGCACGGCATGGTAGATAACCTGCTGAACATGGCGCGCCTGCACAGTGGCAATGTGCAATTAAAGCTTGAGTGGCAACCATTGGAGGAAGTCATTGGCGCGAGCATCCATTTGCTCGGAAATTCTTTGTCATCCCATACGGTAAAGGTCAAGGTGCCTGCTGACCTGCCGCTGCTGCAGTTCGATGCGGTATTAATGGAGCGGGTATTCTGTAACCTGCTGGAAAACTCTGCGAAGTATTCTCCGCTTTACTCGACTATAACACTGACAGCTGACGTGCGGGGCGGCGCAGTGGAAGTCAGGGTTGGCAATGCAGGCGACGGTTTCTCTGCCGGCGCGACGGGGGATTTGCTCGATGTATTTGCGCGCGGCCAGCACGAATCACCCGTGCAGGGGTTCGGCATAGGCCTGTCAATCTGCCGCAGTGTGATCGAAGCACATGGTGGCGGGATTGCGTTGATCAATCCCCCGGAGGGTGGCGCCTGTGTCGTGTTCACCCTACCGCTGGGAACAGCGCCAACAATGGAGGCGGAGCATTTCATGTCCGGGCTGCCATCGTGAGTGTGACCAGACACGTGGACAGCGCGGCGGTGGTGCTGCTGGTTGAAGACGAACGGGAGATCCGCCGCTTTGTTCGCACGGCCTTGCGCACTGCACAGTACCGGGTACTGGAGGCGGGCTCTGTGCGCCAGGGGTTGCTGGAGGCAGATCGTGGCAAGCCAGACCTGGTAATACTGGACCTGGGTTTGCCAGACGGTGACGGCGTGCAGTTTGTGCAGGATTTTCGTCTCTGGTCACAGGCGCCTGTACTGGTACTCTCTGCACGCAGCGCGGAAAGGGAAAAAATCGCCGCACTGGATGCCGGGGCGGACGATTACCTCACGAAGCCATTTGCCGTGGGAGAACTGCTGGCGCGCGCGCGTGCGCTGTTACGGCGCGGGCAGCAATTGCAGGCTGTCCCGGAAGCGCAACTCTCATTCTCCAACATCACTGTGGATATGGCCCGGCGTCTGGTGACGCGGGACGGCGCGCCATTACATTTGACTCCGATTGAATATCGTCTGCTGGTGTTATTACTCACCAATGCTGGCAAGGTAATGACGCATCGTCATTTGCTGCGCGAAGTGTGGGGCCCTGGACAGGCGGATAACAGCCATTACCTGCGCATTTATGTGGGCCATTTGCGGCAAAAGCTGGAACAGGATTCTGCACAACCCAGGCACATCCTCACGGAAACCGCCGTCGGTTACCGTTTCGTTTTTTAATGACGTTGGAGTATTCCCATGCAAGATGACCATGCCAGATCCGGCACGGCAAAACTCACTCTCGCGGCGCTTGGAGTCGTGTATGGGGATATCGGCACCAGCCCCTTGTATGCCTTCAAGGAGGCCTTTGCCGGTGCGCATGCGATGCCGTTGACCGAGACCAATGTGCTGGCGACATTGTCGTCGCTGTTCTGGGCCGTGATGCTGATTATCTCGCTGAAATACGTCTGGATTGTCCTGCGCTTCAGCAATGAAGGTGAAGGCGGGGTGCTGGCCCTGACGGCATTGGCCCAGCGTGCCACCCGTCAACGACCGGCGCTGGCGTTGGCGGTGATTGTAGCCGGCATTTTTGCTGCCGCATTATTTTACGGTGATGCGGTTATTACACCGGCCATTTCGGTATTGTCTGCCATGGAAGGACTGAGTGTGGCTACACCGGCGTTCGAGCATTGGATTGTGCCGATTACCATCGGCATTCTCATCGGGCTTTTTCTCATCCAGAAGCATGGTACCAGTAGGATAGGTGGTTTATTTGGTCCTATTACGGTCATCTGGTTTCTCACGCTGGCGGTGTTGGGTGTACTCAGCATTGTGCAGAATCCGGTGGTGTTGCAGGCCATCAATCCACAGTATGCCGTGCACTTTGCTCTTCAACATCCCTTGGCAGCATTCCTGTTAATGTCCGCGGTGTTCCTGGCGCTTACCGGCGGTGAGGCTTTGTATGCGGATATGGGGCACTTTGGTGCACGCCCGGTGCGCATTGCGTGGTATGGCCTGGTGTGCCCCGCGCTGTTACTCAATTATTTTGGCCAGGGTGCACTGGTATTGCGCTCAGCCGACGCGGTGCAAAATCCCTTTTATTACATGGCGCCAGAGTGGCTGATGTTGCCCTTGGTTGGCTTGGCGGCCGCAGCAACCGTGATTGCGTCCCAGGCGACGATTACCGGTGCATATTCAATGACATTGCAGGCGACACGCCTGGGCTATCTGCC
>JANPDE010000411.1:0-7069 GCA_031431315.1 Haliea sp. | reverse complement strand
GGCAGATATTGCAAGAACCCATCGAAATTCCTGGTGGGGATTTTTCACTGAACGCACTGGACCCGCAGGGCGCAGCCTTCGGGTTGGTGGGTGCGAGGAAGTAGCGAGAATTAATCGACATTACTCACTAGGCCTATGGCAGCTAGGAGAAACGCAATGACAGCAACAGCCGAAAACGGATGGGAATTGTCCGTCACCCGCCACATCGCCGCTCCACCCGAAGCAGTCTGGAAAATCATGACGGAGAGATTGACCGAGTGGTGGTGCCCGCGCCCCTGGACCACCGAGATTATTGAGCAGGATTGGCGTGCGGGTGGCCGCAATGTGACGCTGATGCACGGACCCAATGGTGAGCAATCGGGTGGGGAGGGAATTTTCCTGGAAGTAACACCGGGCAAACGCTTTCTGTTCACCGACGCGGTATCGCACGTGAAAGGCAAGTGGATGCCGCAGGCGCCGTTCATGGTCGGCGGGATGGAGATATCACCAGAGGCCGGCGGCACTTGTTACTTCGCCTGGTCACGCCACTGGGATGAAGCTGCGTGCAAGCGTCATGAGGAAATGGGTTTTGTTGAAGGGTGGCAGGCGGTGGCTGAGCAATTGGCGGAATTGGCCGAAGGCCGGTAGAGAATGTGAGTAGTTATTCAGCGTAAAGTGTTCTAACACCCTCGGGAGAACCCAGCAAGAGTACATCCGCAGGCCTAAGAGCAAACAGTCCGTTGGTCACTACGCCGGTAATATTGTTGATCTTCGCTTCCATCGCCAGCGGCTGCGGAATGGAGAAGTTGTACACGTCCAGGATGACATTGCCATTGTCAGTGACCACGCCCTCGCGGTAGATCGGGTCGCCGCCCAGCTTCACCAGCTCCCGGGCCACGTGGCTGCGCGCCATGGGAATCACTTCCACCGGCAGCGGAAAACTCCCCAGGGTGTGTACCAACTTGCTGTCGTCGGCGATACAAATAAATTCCCGTGCCACCGCCGCCACGATTTTTTCGCGGGTCAGCGCCGCGCCACCGCCCTTGATCAGTTGCAGGGCGCCATTGCACTCGTCGGCCCCGTCCACGTAAAAATCCACCTGGTCCACCGTGTTGAGCTCGTAGACGGGAATGCCTTGGCTTTTGAGTCGTTGTGCCGAGGCCTCCGAGCTGGCCACAGTGGCATTGATCTGGCCCTTGATGCTGGCGAGCCCGTCGATAAAGAGATTGGCGGTAGAGCCGGTGCCGATGCCCAATACTGTATCGTTTTCCAGCCTGGTCTGAATATAGGCCAGCGCCGCGTCCGCCACGGCCTGTTTCATTTCATCCTGGGTCATGGGTTGTCCTTCGGCATTCGGATGATTCGCAGCAACAGTATAGAGCAGCGCATCGCCGCGATCACCCAAAAACCGCTGTGCTTCCTACGCTTTGGGCTGAAAAATGCCGCCCGCTCCATTAAGATGTAGCGCCTGTCCGCCGCCTTTGAAAGTGAACTCCTCATGCCGCAGTCCTACATTAAACGCATTCTCGATGCCCGTGTGTATGACGTTGCCCGGGAAACCCCGATACATGAAGCCGGGCTCATGTCACGGCGACTGCACAACAGTGTCTGGCTGAAGCGGGAAGATTTGCAGCCGATATTTTCGTTCAAGTTGCGCGGCGCGTATTGCAAAATGTCTCGACTCAGCGAGGAGCAACTCAAGCGCGGGGTGATTGCTGCATCGGCGGGAAACCATGCCCAGGGCGTGGCGATGGCGGCGCAAAAACTGCGCGTCAAGGCGACGATTGTTATGCCGCGCACCACGCCGCTGATCAAGGTGGATGCGGTGCGCAGCCTCGGCGCACGGATTGTGTTACATGGAGACTCCTACGACGAGGCGGCACTGCATGCACAGGAATTGTTGCTTGCGCAGGGCTTGACTTATGTACATCCCTTCGATGACCCGGATGTGATCGCCGGGCAGGGCACCGTGGGCATGGAGATCGTTCGCCAACACCAGCGTCCCCTCGATGCACTGTTTGTCCCGGTGGGCGGTGGTGGCTTGCTTGCAGGTATCTCCGCCTATGTCAACTACGTGTGGCCAGAGACACGGCTCATCGGCGTGGAACCTGAAGATGCGGCCTGTTTGCAACTGGCATTGACCCGCGGTCGGCGTGCTACTCTGGCCGAAGTGGGTCTGTTTGCCGATGGCTGCGCGGTGGCCCAGGTGGGCAAGGAACCCTTTCGTATCATCCGCAAAACAGTGGCGGAGGTCATCACGGTAAGCACCGATGAAATGTGCGCAGCTATCAAGGACATTTTTGAGGACACCCGCAGCATTGCGGAGCCGGCCGGCGCTCTCGCCCTGGCGGGTTTGAAGAAATACGTGCAGCAGACCGGCGTGCAGGGCCAGGATTTATTGGCCATTGTCAGCGGCGCCAATACGAATTTTGATCGTTTGCGCTACATCTCCGAGCGCACGGAAATTGGCGAGCAAAGGGAGGCGGTCATCAGTGTCACCGTGCCGGAACGCCTCGGCAGTTTCAAACAATTTTGCAGTGCGTTGGGCCGGCGCAATATCACCGAGTTCAATTATCGTTACGCGGATGCGCAATCCGCCCAGGTCTTTGTCGGTTTGGCGGTTATCCCTGGTGGTGAGGATCTGGCGAGCCTGCTCGCCGGTCTGCGCCAACGCGGCTATACCACCGAGGACATGACCGACAATGAGGTGGCCAAGCTGCACATCCGCCATATGGTTGGCGGTCATGCGCCGACCCAGCTGCGCGATGAACGGGTCTATCGCGTGGAATTTCCCGAGCGTCCGGGTGCCCTGCTCACGTTTTTAACTGGCCTGGGCCAGCGCTGGAACATTTCCATGTTTCACTACCGCAACCACGGCGCGGCCTACGGACGGATTTTGGTGGGGATTCAGGTGCGCAAAGCCGAGCGTCGGCAATTTGAGCAAGTACTGGATCGGATCAATTACCGCTATTGGGAGGAAACCGATAACCGGGCCTACCAGCTGTATCTTGGTGGCCGCTCGCAGTAAGGGCGAAACCCAGTCGCTGCGCGGCCTGCGGGGGTTCTCTTTTGCTCGGTGCTGGTATAAGATCCCGGGCGTTTGCAGAATAATTATTTGTAGCTGGACGCGGGCCCGGACACCATGAAACCGTGCCCCTATCGGAATGAGAGAAACCTGGTGAAGCGTAAACCCGATTTGGTGCTGATTCTGGCTGCGGCATTTGCCCTGGGGGTGTTACTGACACTGCTCCTGCCCCTGGCGTCGAATGACTCGGTCGCTGGCCCGGTATCCGAATTACAAGCCGGGGTCATCCTTCCGAAGTAAACTCCCCGCTGGTTTTCCTATAGCCCCTGGCTGCGGTACAGGGCAGTATCCGTCGCAATGTAATCCATTACCACATCCCAGCTGTCCTGCGGAATTTCCGCTATTTGCTGGTTCTCATGAGCCAGCCCAACCAGCAGAGGAGCGGCAACCCCCGACAGCGTCCGGTCGTAGAAGCCCCCGCCCATGCCCAGGCGGCGGCCGCGCAGGTCCCAACCTACCAGTGGCAGAAAGATGATATCCAGTTTTGCCGCTGGACAGCTCATGGCGGTGGTGGGTGGCTCGGGAATGTTGTAGCGGTTGGTCGATAGCGAGTCGTCGGCATGCCAACTGACGAACCGGAGGCTGTTGTCCTCGTTGATTGCCGGTAGAAACAACAGTTTCCCCAGGAGGCGTGCTTGTTGTTCCAGTGGCCTGGTGTCGATCTCCCCGTCCACCGCCAGATACAGGGCAATGCGTTGGGCAGTGGTCCAGGTGGGCAGATTGCCGATGGAATGGAGTACCGCCTGTGCCGCGGCGAGTTGAGCTGCTGCGCTCAATATCCCGCGGCGCTGGCGCAGGGTACTGCGCAATCGGCTTTTACTTTCAATACGGAGGGTGTCGGTCATGGCTTAAAAATGGATTCCCGGCGTACCGCTGACAGCACTGCCCTTGAACCCGACGATTCAAGGTGGTGGCTTCTGCACTGTATAAGGCTTTCCGGCCAAAGCCGGACTTGCACACCAACAGAATCGAGAAGCCCCCGGTTTACTAATATCGGCTCGAGGACTGTAAGTCTGGCGCATACGCCAGGGACCCAGGGTGAGTATAGCCCAGATCCTGCAGATACAGTCCACAGAATGCGCCAATGATGGCGTGAATTTTTTGTTAAGTACGTGAGTTAGCCGATTTCGAGTTGTCGCAGGTCGTGCAGGGCATCGTCCAGCTTGCGGTTGAGTCGCTTCACGGGTTCGCCGCTTGTTTGACCAGTCTCCACGTGATCAGAGGCCTGTAGCAATTCGTAACTGATATTCAGGGCGGCCATAACAGCGATGCGCTCCAGCCCGATAACTTTTCCTGAGTCGCGAATGCCCCGCATCTGCTTATCAAGGTATTTAGCCGATACCAGGAGTTCGGCTTCCTGCTCTGGCGGGCAAGCGACCTGGTAATCTTTGTCGAGAATCTTTACGGTTACTGTGTTGGGTGGGCTCACGCGTGTCACTCCATTGTGCGCAGACGATCAATCATGGCTTCGACCTTGGAGCGGGCCAGTTCGTTTTTATCTATAAGATCCCTGCGTTCATCGCGCCAGCCAGCGTTGTCCGCCTTTAGCGCACGATTCTCGCGATTGAGCTCTTTACACAGCGCGATAAGTTCGTCGATTTTATGCTCAAGGTCTTTCAGAGAGTTATCTGCCATGCAGTTATACTGGGATAGTTATTATCGAAACCCTACTATAGTGGCGCTCGACATCGAGGTCAACGAGACAAAATTCATAAATATCAATAGCCTGCTAACCCATTTGAAATTAGCGGCGAACTTGCCCCGGCGCCGTGGCGGCGCGGGCACCGAGGGAGAACACATTATGTATGACGAATTACCCGATGAAATAGGCGTTTTTGACTTCGATGAAATTGCCAATCACCTATTGGATCAGGGCGCACTGGCATCACCCTCACAGTTGCATGGATGTATCTGCGGTCTGCTCGGTGCCGGGGCCCCAGCCGAGCCGGAGTATGGCCTGGATGCCACGGCCCAGGCACTTGACCTGGAGCTGCATGGCGAGTTGGCCAGTCGCATTATGCAGCTGTACAGCGTGACGGAAGTCGCGTTACAGGACGAGGAATTTAGGTTCTTTCTCCTGCTGCCGGACGAAGAAGAAGAAATTGCCTTGCGCACAGCAGCCCTGTCGAGTTGGTGCGACGGTTTTCTGGCGGGCTTTGCCCACGAGTCTGCGGCCCAGGAAGCAAACGGGGCTGCGCTGTCCCGGGAGACGGGTGAGGCGCTCAGCGACATTGCCGCCATGGCGCAGGCCGAGCCACCCGCAGCCGAGGAAGAAAACGAAGCAGAGGATAGTTACATCGAGCTGGTGGAATATTTGCGTGTGGCAGTGGTCAATATCTTCATGGACTGCATCGCGACATCTCCAAACCGGGATTTCTCTTCTGCAACGGAGCGGCCACTGCACTAGCTATGTTAATCTCCGCCTCAGATCAACTTCTACTGCGCCGTCCCTGGCGAGTAATACCATGAGTATCAGCAAGACAGAGTTTGCGCGCCGGCGCAAAAATTTGATGGCCCTTATGGCGCCCAATAGCATCGCTATCATTCCCTCGGCCCGTGAACAGGTGCGCAGTCGCGATACCGGCTACCCTTTTCGCCAGGACAGTGACTTCTACTACCTCTCAGGATTCATCGAGCCGGATGCGGTGTTGGTCATGTTGCCCGGTCGCCGTCACGGCCAGTTCATCATGTTTTGCCAGGAGCGCGATCCGGACAGGGAATTGTGGCATGGCCTTCGCGCAGGGCCTGAAGGTGCCTGCGAAAAATATGCTGCGGACGACGCTTTTCCCATTGGCGACATTGATGACATTCTGCCCGGCCTGCTCGAAGGCAGGGAGCGGGTGTACTACTCCATGGGGCGCAGCGCCGAATTTGATCGCCAGATCATGGGTTGGGTGAACAGTATCCGTGGCAAGGAAGCCTCCGGCGCAGTTCCACCGGGAGAATTTACGGACCTGGACCATATGCTGCACGAATTGCGCCTGTACAAAAGCGCGGCGGAGTTGCGCCTCATGCGCAAGGCGGCTGACATTACTGCGCGTGCTCACTGCCGTGCCATACAAGCGTGCCGGAGTGGGCTCTACGAATATCAGCTGGAAGCAGAGCTGCAGCACGAGTTCGTGATCAGTGGAGCGCGCTTCCCGGCGTACCCCAGCATTGTCGGCAGCGGCCAGAACGCCTGTGTCATGCACTATGTTAAAAATAGCGACAGAATGCGCGATGGCGATCTGGTGTTGATCGATGCGGGCTGTGAGCTTGAGTACTACGCATCGGATGTCACGCGCACGTTTCCCGTCAACGGCCGCTTCAGCGCCGAACAAAGGGCATTGTATGAACTGGTGTTGCGCGCGCAGCTGGCGGCGATCGAGGAGATAAAGCCCGGTAATCACTGGAACCAGCCCCACGACGCCAGCGTCAAAGCATTTACCGAGGGCCTGGTAGCGTTGGGTCTGCTAAAGGGCAGTGTCGCGAGTTTGATCGAACGCAACGCATATCGCGCCTTTTACATGCACCGGGTCGGGCACTGGCTGGGACTGGATGTACACGACGTCGGCGATTATCGCGTGGGTGAAGAATGGCGCATGCTGGAGCCCGGTATGGTGATGACCGTGGAGCCCGGGCTCTATATATCGCCGGACAATACCGGGGTAGCGAAAAAGTGGCGCGGCATTGGCATTCGAATCGAGGACGATGTGGTCGTGACCGATGCCGGCTGTGAAGTTATTTCTTCGGGTGTACCGAAAACCGTTGAGGAGATAGAGGCGTTAATGGCCGCTTGAGCTATGGCTGATTATTTCGAATTCTTTCGCTATTACGGACCTTTTGCGATGGTCGATTTAAGGTGGCAGGAGGTCGCAAATCGCCTGCGCCCTCAACCGGTCATCGCAACACATGCGTTAAATCTATCAGCCGGTGTTTCGTAATCCAAGGTCTTTCTCGGTCGCTCGTTTAGTTCTCTGGCAATGGCATCCAGTTCCGTCTGCGAGTAAATAGACAGGTCGGTTC
>JANPDE010000410.1:0-22759 GCA_031431315.1 Haliea sp. | reverse complement strand
TATACCGCCAGACCACTCTCAAACACTGCACCCGAGTGAACGTGAGCAATGATCGGACAGTATGTTCACCGCGCGATGAGAGGCGTTGGCAGGACTGGGGGGCTGAGAGCGAATGCCTTCTCTTTTTGAGCGAACAGCCCCCCACGCCTACCGGCGCCGGCCAGCACGCGACAACGATTCAACAGATAGACCGACACCCTCCAAGAGTGAGCTATTTCACAGCATTGGCCAGTGAGACCCGTTTGCCAACCGTCAAACCCTATGTACAATGGACATCCCACAATCCTGGAGAACGCTGTGAAAACAGCAATGCGTATCAGCATCGGCCTGCTGTCGATGCGCGAGGTCACCCGCTGGCGATGGTAGCCAGGGCGGCATCTCGACCTCACTACGCACGTTGCCTTTCTCCGAGGACATCCCATGAAACAGCAGGACTTTGCTGCGCTGGCAGCACAAGATTACAACCGTATACCGGTCAGCCGGGAAGTGCTGGCCGATCTGGAAACTCCACTGAGCGCTTACCGCAAGCTCGCCGAGGGCCTTTATTCCTATTTTTTTGAGTCTGTCCAGGGCGGTGAGAAATGGGGTCGTTACTCCATTATAGGGCTGCCCTGTCGCACGCTACTCAAGGTCTTCGGCCAGCGTGTGGAAGTCTGGGTGGATGGACGGTTGAGCGAGAGCGAGGACGTTGTCGATCCACTGGCTTTCGCCGAGGCCTTTGCGCAGCGCTATCGCACCGCGCCCCGCAAGGATTTGCCAGTCTTTCACGGCGGCCTGGTAGGATATTTTGGCTACGACACCGTACGCTATGTAGAGCCGCGCCTGCAGGCGGGCACGCCGCCGGATCGCCTGGGCACGCCGGACATCCTGTTGATGGTGTCGGAAGAAGTACTGGTGTTTGACAATCTCGCGGGCACCATTCGCCTGATCGTAAACGCGGATCCTGCCCGTGATCACGCCCTGGAGCTAGCGCAGGCGCGCCTGACGGAGTTGGTGGAAAACCTGCGCGAGCCCATGGCTCCGCTACCCGAGGTAGTGTTAGCGGCGGCGGACAGCGCGGTACTGGAACAACAGGCGCAGTCTGACTTCACCGAGGAAATGTATGCAGCCAGCGTGGAGAAGATCAAGGAGTATGTACTGGCCGGCGATGTCATGCAGGTGGTGCCCTCGCAACGCATGAGTATCCCCTTCGACGCACCGCCGCTGAACCTGTATCGGGCGCTGCGCAATCTCAATCCTTCGCCCTATATGTATTTTCTGGATATGGAAGATTTTCATATCGTGGGTTCGTCTCCGGAAATTCTGGCGCGGTTGGAAAAAGGTGTGGTGACCGTACGCCCCATTGCCGGTACGCGGCGGCGGGGACACACGGAGGAAGAAGATAAGGCCATGGAAGCGGAACTGTTGTCCGATCCCAAGGAAATTGCCGAGCACCTGATGTTGATCGACCTGGGGCGCAACGACGTGGGGCGTATCGCGCGGACCGGTTCGGTGGCTCTGACCGACAAGATGGTGGTGGAACGCTACTCCCACGTGATGCATATTGTGTCGAATGTCACCGGCAGCCTGCAACCCGGTAAAACGGCGTTCGACGTACTGCGGGCCACACTGCCGGCGGGCACTTTAAGTGGTGCTCCCAAGATCCGCGCCATGGAAATTATCGATGAACTGGAGCCGGTCAAACGCGGCATTTACGGCGGTGCAGTGGGCTATATCTCCTGGGCAGGCGATATGGACACCGCGATCGCCATCCGCACGGCCGTGATCAAGGACGGCAGACTGTATGTGCAGGCCGGTGGTGGTGTGGTCGCCGATTCCGTTCCGGCACTGGAGTGGAAGGAGACGCACAACAAGGCCCGCGCGATGTTCAGGGCGGCGTCCATGGTGCTGGCGGGGGTGATCGAAAATGCTGCTGATGATCGATAATTACGACTCCTTCACCTACAACGTCGTGCAGTACCTGGGCGAGCTGGGTGCCGAGGTGCTCGTGCTTCGCAATGATGAAATAGCGGTGGACGACATTGCGGCGCTGGCGCCGGAAAAAATAGTCATTTCGCCGGGGCCGTGCACCCCCAATGAAGCGGGTATTTCCATGGAGGTTATCCGCCAGTACGCTGGCGTTGTGCCACTGCTGGGCATTTGCCTCGGTCACCAGAGCATCGGGCAGGTGTTCGGTGGCAAGGTGGTGCGTGCGCGCAAGGTCATGCATGGCAAAACGTCGCCAATTTATCACAATTGCCAAGGGGTGTTTCGCAACCTCAGCCGCCCGTTCGAGGCGACGCGCTACCACAGCCTGGTTGTGGAGAAGGACAGTTTGCCGGACTGCCTTGAGATCACTGCATGGACAGAGAACGAAGCAGGCGAGATAGACGAGATCATGGGGCTGCGCCACCGGGAGTTTGCCGTGGAGGGGGTGCAGTTTCATCCAGAATCCATACTCACGGCGCACGGGCATGACCTGTTGCGCAATTTCCTGGAGCAGTAGGAGGGCAGGATGAATATTCAACAGGCGCTGGCCAGGCTGGTGGGGGGCGGCAATCTCAGCCGGCAGGATATGCAGGTCGTGATGCACCAGGTGATGTCCGGAGACGCCACCGACGCGCAGATTGGCGGCCTGCTGGTGGCACTGCGTATGAAAGGAGAGACAATCGATGAGATCGCCGGTGCGGCGCAAGTGATGCGTGAGTTGGCCACGCCCGTGATCGTGAGCGATCCCCACCTCGTTGATCTCGTAGGCACCGGCGGCGACGGCGCCAATTTATTCAATGTTTCCACCGGCGCCTGTTTCGTGGTGGCCGCCGCCGGCGCGAAAGTAGCCAAACACGGCAATCGTTCGGTTTCCAGTACCAGTGGCAGTTCCGATGTGCTGGAACACCTCGGGATACCCCTGGACCTCACTCCCGAACAGGTGGCGCGCGCGATTACGCAGGTAGGAGTGGGATTCATGTTTGCCCCGGCACATCACAGTGCTATGCGCCACGCCATCGGGCCGCGCCGGGAGCTGGGTATGCGCACGGTGTTCAATATCCTCGGTCCGCTGACCAATCCTGCCGGTGTCAAACGGCAGTTTATTGGTGTGTTCTCAGCGGAGCTGTGTCTGCCCGTGGCGGAAGTGCTCAAAGTACTTGGGGCGGAACACGCGATGGTCGTGCACGCGGATGACGGTTTGGACGAGATTTCCATTGCGGCCGGCACGCAGGTGACGGAATTGTGCAACGGAGACATTGAGAGTTATCACATCAGTCCGGAAGATTTTTCCCTGTCGCGCCAAAGCCTCGACGGCCTGTCAGTCAACGGCGCGGCGGCATCTGCGGAGCTGATTCGCCAGGCACTGGCCGGCGCCAGTGACGAACCAGCGCAAAAGGCTGCCGCAATGCTGGCGCTCAATGCGGGAGCCGCGATTTATGTCAGTGGCATCGCCGCCACGCTGGCGGACGGTGTGGCGATGGCGGAAGATGCCCTGGCCAGCGGACTGGCGGCGGAAAAGCTCAAGCAATTTATTGACTTCACCCAGTTGATGCGTGGGCAGGGTTGATGTGATGGCGGTGCGCGCGCCCACCATATTGCGCAAGATTCTGGCGCGCAAGGCCGAGGAGGTGGCCGAGCGGCGCGCCGCTACTACGCTGGCCCAACTCGAAGCGCAAATTTCACAGCAGGGTGCGCCGCGGGGATTTTCCCGGGTGTTGCAGCAACGGGTAGGCACCGGTGAGCCCGCTGTCATTGCCGAGATAAAAAAGGCTTCTCCCAGTCAAGGTGTGATTCGCGAGGATTTCCATCCCGCGCAGATCGCGGCAAGCTACGCCGCGGGCGGCGCCGGTTGCCTTTCCGTTCTCACTGACAAGGACTTTTTTCAGGGCTGCGATGCCTATCTCGAGCAGGCCCGCGCAGCCTGCGAACTGCCCGTGCTGCGCAAGGATTTCACTATTGACTCTTACCAGGTGGTGGAAGCCAGGGCGATTGGCGCTGATGCAGTGTTATTAATTGTCGCCGCCCTGAGCGATGAGCAACTGCGTGAGTTGACGCAGAGCGCGACCGAAGTGGGCCTGGACGTGCTGGTGGAAGTGCATGATCGTGCGGAATTGGAACGCGCGCTCGAACTGCCAACAAACCTGATCGGCGTCAATAACCGCGATTTGCACACGTTCGAGACCCGCTTGGAGACTACCCTGGACCTGCTTGCGCATATTCCCGCGGATCGGCTGGTCATCACCGAGAGTGGCATCCACACGGCCGAGGATGTGGCGTTGATGCGCTCTGCAAACGTGCAGGCGTTTCTGGTAGGTGAGGCGTTTATGCGTGCCGCTGATCCGGGTGAGAAACTGCGGGCGTTGTTTTTCTGACTGGTTGAGCGTTGGGTTCTCACAATTCTGGGTCTGGCATTTGCGGTTGGGTGTGGTGCTGCCCGTTCGCTCAAAAGGCTGAGACATTCGCTCTCCGGGCAGCACCACACCCAACCGCAAATACCGCTCCGCCGAAACGGATTTCCCGACACTCGATCAGAAAATCGTTGCGTTATGCTCGGTGCGCGGCAGTGGTTATCCGATTACCCCGGCGGTGAATGAGCTTTTTGAACAAGCCGGGGTAATCGGGTAACCACTGCCGGGACGGAGCGGCTATTTACTTGCTCAAGTCACCACTGGTGAGTAACAAATCGCGCACTGGAAATATCCAAGCCCGGCGCAGACAAGACTAGCGGGTCCCGTACACCACCATCGTTTTGCCGGATACCTGGACCAGCCCATCCTGCTCCAGGTTTTTGAGCACACGCCCGGCCATTTCGCGTGAACAGCCCACGATTTTGCCCAGTTCCTGCCGCGTGATTTTTATTTGCATGCCGTCCGGGTGGGTCATGGCGTCTGGCTCCCTGCACAGGTCCAGCAGGGTGTGGGCGATGCGACCGGATACATCCACGAATGCCAGGTCGCTAAGTTTACGGGTGGTCTGGCGCAGGCGCATGCCCAACTGCCGGGACACCGCATAGAGGATGTCGGGGAACTGGTTGCGGATCTGGTGGAAGCGTTCGTAGGAAATTTCCGCCACTTCACACTGGGTTTTGGCCACCACCATGGCGCTGCGCACTGGGGCTTCGGCGTCGAACAGGCCCATTTCCCCGACAAAATCGCCAGGATTTAAATAAGCGATCACTAGCATATGTCCAGGCTCAGACTCGTCCTCCACCATGACCGAAACAGAACCGTCCAGAATCAGGCAGAGCGAATTTCCGGCTTCCCCCTGTTTCAGTACGGTGCTCTTGGCCTTGAAATCCTTACGCTGGCAGTGCCGCAGGAAATTTTCTACGTTTGGCAGGGTCTTGAGTACCTGTGGCTTGAGCAAGGGTCGGCCTCCATCATTCGGATTATTTGGTCGGATTCTAACCGGTTCCAGTGCTAAGTGAAATGTAACTTGTTGTGCTAAGCTGCGGCGCTTTTTTAATCAGGGGTATTCTTGGAATGAAAGCGATAGTGAAGTGGACAGATGGCGCCATGTTTGTCGGGGAGTCCGGCAGCGGCCACACCGTGGTGATGGACGGTCCGGAAGATCTGGGTGGCCGCAATCTTGGCATCCGCCCCATGGAAATGCTGCTGTTGGGTACCGGCGGATGTTCCATCTACGACGTCCTTAGCATGCTAAAGAAGTCGCGCCAACGGGTGGTGGACTGTCGCGTCGAGTTGGACGCGCAGCGCGCCGACGCCGTGCCGGCGGTGTTTACCCGACTCAATATGCACTTTATCGTCACCGGCGTGGATCTTAAGGACAGTCAGGTAAAACGGGCGGTGGAGCTGTCCGCCGAGAAATACTGCTCGGCATCTATCATGCTCGGTGCCGCTGGCGTGGACATCACCCACAGCTACGAGATCGTGGAGTTCGATCCGGCGGTGTAACTGGAGTCTCGAAGCACAACCTTCCGCCGAGGTGCATGGCGGCCTGCGTGCCCGATTCGCGTTGGATGAAGCATGCGCTACTCGGGCAAGCAGGCAGGCAAGCACCGATCGAGCATCTGTGACTGGGAACCCTTGATTGATCGAGGGTAGCAGTGGGTCTGGAGGTCCGGTTCGCTTAGGGTGGGGCATGCGCTCACCAGACCTCCAGACCCACTGCTACCCGTCCAGCCAGGAAAGAAGTTATAGCCGGTAACTCGTCCGGGTCATCAGCCTGGACACAGAACTCATCAGGTCTTTCATCGGCTGTGGAAATCGGGTCCCTCCGGCCGCTAGTGCGTCCTCACCGTGACGCTGCTCGTCCTGCAGCATCTGCTGCAGAATCAACTGTGACTTGCGATCTTCGTCAGGCAATTGTTTGAGATGGTCGCGCAGGTGGCTGCACACCCGCTCCTCGGTGGCTGCGACAAAGCCCAGACTGACCTTGTCGCTGATGGCGCCCGCTATGGCGCCCAGGGCAAACGACATGCCATACCATGCCGGATTCAGGTAGCTGGTGTGGCTGCCCAATTCGCGCAGGCGTTCCTCACACCACACCAGATGATCGACTTCCTCCCGCGCCGCCTGCTGCATTTCTTTGCGCACGGTAGGCAGTTTTGCGGTCAGAGCCTGACCCTGGTACAGAGCCTGGGCACAGACTTCACCGGTGTGGTTGACGCGCATCAAGCCCGCCACGTGTCTGCGCTGCGACTCCGAGAGCTGCGAATCATTGTGGCCTTGCGCAGGTGATGAACGGCTGGCGTGATTGCCCCGGTTGGTAATGGTTTTCACCACTGCGTCCGCTTCGCTGATGAGTTTGTCAAACAAGGAGAGACGGCGTTTTTGCATGGTGGACTCCAACACGGACAACTTAATTATAGCGTGCTATCGCCCGCCAACCAATGTCCCGGCGCAAGGTCATCCCGTCCCAGTGGAGCTTGTCCACCGCTGCGTAGCAGGCTTGCTGCGCAGCGGCTATGTCTGCTCCCAGGGCGGTGACGCACAGAACACGACCGCCTGCGGTCACGATGTCCTGCCCGCTGCGGGTGGTGCCAGCGTGAAATACTTTGATGTCGCCTTCTCCGTGCAGTGTATCGAGTCCGTGAATTGGGGTGCCGCTGGTGTAAGCGCCGGGGTAGCCGCCCGCGGCCAGGACCACGCCGATGGCACTGCGCGCATCCCATTGGGCGTCCGTCTGATCCAGGGTGCCATCCAGGGCGCTGGCGCACAAACTCACCAGGTCAGATTGCAGGCGCAGCATGATGGGTTGGGTTTCCGGATCACCAAAGCGGCAGTTGAACTCAATGACCCGGGGCTGACCGCCGGCATCGATCATCAGGCCCGCGTACAGGAAACCCGTGTAGGTGTTCCCCTCTGCCGCCATACCGGCCACGGTAGGCAGGATGATTTGCTCCATGACCCGCTGGTGCACCGCCGCATCCACCACAGGGGCCGGAGAGTAGGCGCCCATGCCGCCGGTATTGGGCCCGGTATCACCCTCGCCAATGCGTTTGTGGTCCTGGCTGGTCGCCATGGGCAGCACGTGTTGTCCGTCCACCATGACGATAAAGCTGGCCTCTTCGCCGGGGAGGAATTCTTCGATGACCACGCGGCAACCGGCGGCGCCAAACGCATTACCCGCGAGCATATCGGTTACCGCTGCTTCGGCCTGCGCCAGGGTTTCCGCCACGATGACTCCCTTGCCCGCCGCCAGACCGTCGGCCTTGATCACGATGGGAGCACCCTGTTCGCGTAGGTAGGCCAGAGCCGGTTCCAGTTCGGTAAAGTTGGCGTAAGCGCCGGTCGGGATGTTGTGCCGTGCCAGGAAATCCTTGGTGAAGGCCTTGGAGCCTTCCAATTGGGCGGCCCCCTTGCGCGGTCCGAAGCAGCGCAGGCCGCGCGCCTGGAAATAATCCACCACGCCGGCGACCAGGGGAGTCTCGGGCCCTACGATAGTCAGTCCCACGCCGTTGTGCTCAGCAAAATCCGCCAGCGCCGGGAAATCCATCGTGTCGATGGAAACATTCTGCAACCCGGCTTCCTGCGCGGTGCCGGCGTTGCCTGGCGCGACAAAGACAGTCTGAACGCGCTCTGATTGCGCCGCCTTCCACGCCAGGGCGTGCTCGCGGCCGCCGCTGCCGATGACCAGAATATTCATGCTGATTCCTGTCTAAAAAGAGCCTAGTGTCTAAAGTGGCGCATTCCGGTAAACACCATCGCCATGCCGAATTCATCCGCGGCGGCAATCACCTCGTCATCGCGAATGGACCCGCCCGGCTGGATGACCGCCGCAACGCCCGCCAGGCCGGCATTGTCGATGCCATCCCGGAACGGGAAGAACGCGTCGGAGGCCATCACCGAGCCCTTGACCTGCAAGCCGGCGTGTTCGGCCTTGATGGCGGCAATCCGGGCGGAGTTAATGCGGCTCATCTGTCCGGCGCCGACACCCACGGTGCGGCCGTTGGCGGCGTACACAATGGCATTGGATTTGACGAACTTCGCCACAATCCATGCGAATAACAAATCCTTTATCTGCTGCTCGGTAGGCTGCACTTTGCTCACCACGCGTAAATCGTCGCGGGTAATCATTCCCAGGTCGCGATCCTGTACCAGCAGGCCGCCATTGACACGTTTGTAATCCAGCGCCGGCCCTGGAGAGGACCATTCTCCGCAGGCCAGCAGTCGCACGTTTTTCTTCTCCGCCAAGAGCGCCGTGGCCTCCTCACTCACACTGGGGGCAATGATGACTTCTACAAACTGCCGTTCCACGATGCGAGCTGAGGTAGCCGCGTCCAACTCACGGTTGAAAGCGATAATGCCGCCGAAGGCGGATTCGGAATCCGTGGCAAAGGCCAGGTCATAGGCCGAGCCGATATCGTTGGCCAGTGCAACGCCACAGGGATTGGCGTGTTTGACGATGACACAGGCCGGTAGCTGAAAGTTTTTGACACACTCCAGCGCGGCGTCGGTGTCGGCCACATTATTGTACGACAACTCCTTGCCCTGGATCTGCCGGGCAGTGGCGATACTGGCTTCCGCAGGGTTGGCTTCCACGTAAAACGCCGCCTGTTGGTGCGGATTCTCGCCGTAGCGCATTTCCTGCGCCTTATGAAACTGGGTATTGAAGGTGCGGGGGAACTTCAGCGAGCCGCCCGGCACCAAGCGGCCGAAGTGATTGGCAATAGCACCATCGTAAGCGGCGGTGTGCTCAAAGGCCTTGATCGCGAGGTTGAAACGGGTGGCCAGTGAGGTGCTGCCTCCGTTGGCGCGCATTTCACGGACGATCTCGCCGTAATCGGAGGCATTGACGACAATATTGACGAAGCGGTGGTTCTTGGCCGCCGCGCGCACCATGGTGGGTCCGCCGATGTCGATGTTCTCCACCGCGTCTTCATGCGAGCAGTCCGTTTTGGCGACCGTCGCGGCGAAGGGGTAAAGGTTTACCACCACCATATCGATCGGACTGATACCGTGCGCGGCCATCACACTGTCATCCTGCCCCCGACGACCCAGGATGCCGCCGTGCACCTTCGGGTGCAGGGTTTTGACGCGGCCGTCCATCATCTCGGGAAACCCGGTGTAGTCCGCCACTTCCGTGACGTCCAGTCCCAACTCCTTTAGCAGGCGGAAGGTGCCGCCGGTAGACAGGAGTTCCACACCCATCTCGCGCAGGGCGCCGGCGAACTCCCCGATACCCGATTTGTCGGAGACACTGATCAGTGCACGTTGGACTTTAACAAGCTCACGGTCATCCATAGCAGTGCAGTAGCCCTAGTCCCGGTCGGAGATCAGGTGGTACTGCTTGAGTTTCTTGCGCAGTGTGCCCCGGTTCAAGCCGAGCATCAGCGATGCCCTGGTTTGGTTGTTGCGGGTGTAAGCCATGATTTCCGCCAGCAGAGGCGCTTCGATTTCCGCCAGTACCATCTGGTAGACGTCAGTGGACAATTGGCCATCCAGTTCATCCAGATACCTGCGCACCGCCGTGGTCACGGCATCGCGCAAGTGGCTGGCGGGTTCAGACTGTAAGGTATCGTCATTAGCGGCGGTCAGTGCGACTGCCGTGGGGGGGTGGAGGGATTCAGCCCTGTTCATGCTGCAAGTTCCTTGTTGTTTTCGAATGCGGAAATCTGGTGTATGTAGTGTAGCTGTTCTTCAGGATGTGCAAGCTGATTGAACTGCCGGCGTTGTGCGCAGGCGTCGGGTCCGGCACTCAGATACCAGCCCATGTGTTTGCGGGCAATACGCACGCCCATGAAGTCGCCGTAAAACTGGTGCAGGTGTGTGACATGGCGCAGGAGAATTGTGCGCTGGCGGGCCGCGGAAGGTGGCGCCGGCGTCAATCCGGTTTCAAGGTGCACCGCGATCTGCCCACACAGCCAGGGTTGTCCCTGAGCGGCCCTGCCGATCATAACGCCGGCGGCACCGGTTTGGGCAAGCACCGCTGCCGCCTTCTGCGGGGAGTCGATGTCGCCGTTGGCAAACACCGGAATGTCGGTGGCTGCAACGATGGCGGCAATAGTGTCGTACTCCGCGTGCCCGGTGAAGGCGCAGGCGCGGGTGCGGCCATGTACTGCCAGGGCTGCAATCCCGGCATCTTCGGCGATGCGGGCGATCGTGACGCCGTTTCTGTTGCCGGGCGCGCTGCCCGTGCGAATTTTTAGTGTGACCGGCACATCCACGGCGGCAACTACCGCCGCTAAAATGGCTTGCACCAGCGCTTCGTCTGCGAGCAGCGCGGACCCAGCCGCTTTGCGGCAGACTTTTTTGGCAGGGCACCCCATATTGATGTCGATGATCTGCGCGCCTCGCGCCACGTTGTAGCGGGCCGCCGCCGCCATTGCGAGCGGATCGCTGCCAGCGATTTGTACCGAGCGGGGTGCAATCTCCTGATCGTGCCGGCTGCGCCACTGTGTTTTGGTCGAGTCGCGCAGGCGCGGATTACAACTGATCATCTCCGATACCACGAGGCCAGCACCGAACTCCGAACACAGCCGACGAAAAGGTAAATCGGTAATCCCGGCCATCGGCGCAAGGGCGACGCGATTGGGCAATGTGTAAGGTCCGATTTGCAGCATGGAGCGGAGTTTGAAAACCGATGTTGAAAAAGGAGCGACATGATACTCGGTAGGTGTGACACGGGAAAGAAAATCTGCGCAAAAAAACAGCGGCTTGCACGGTTGCGTTTTGCGTTCAGCGCGTGGGGAGAATTCCCTGCAGGCAGACCCAGCCATCACGCTCACCTGCAATGCGCAATGGCAGTCGTCTTGAGTAGTGTTCGCACACAGCCTCGGCCTGGTTTTGCAACAGGCCGGACAGCAGCACCGTGCCGCCGGGTTTCAGGAAATGCAACAGTGTGTCGGACAAGTCGATGAGCGGCCCGGCGAGGATGTTGGCGATCACGACGTCAGCGCGCTGTTCCCAGGCACGCAGGTTCACGTCGCTCGGAAACGCCACGGAAAATTTTTCCGGCGCGATATGATTGCGCGAAGCGTTGTCGCGGCTGGCCGCCAACGCCTGAGGATCGTTGTCCACGCCCAGTGCCACGGCGGCGCCCAATTTTAGTGCGGCCATGGCGAGGATGCCTGACCCACAACCGTAGTCCACGACGGTCTTGCGCGACCCGGTCTTGCGCAACCCGGTCTGGCCAGACCATGACATGCCGTCCAGTTGCGCAAGACACAGTGCGGTCGTCGGGTGAGTGCCCGTGCCAAAGGCGAGACCGGGATCCAGCAACAGGTTCACGGCCTTCGGGTCCGGTGGTTCCAGCCAACTGGGACACACCCACAAGCGCTGTCCGAATTGCATGGGTTGGTAGTGTTGCATCCACTCCCGCTCCCAGTCCTTGTCCTCCAGGATTTCCACCCGCTGCCTGGCGTGCCGCAGGAGTCGGTCGGGTATTGCACGCAGCACGCGCTGCATTTCCGTGTCCGCGGGGAAAAGGCCGGTGATGCGGGTCTGGTGCCACAGGGGAGTCTCGCCTACCCCGGGCTCCAGTAATGGTTCATCGGCGTTGTCTTCCAGCGTCACAGAGACAGCGCCGGTTGCCAGCAGCAGGTCTTCCAACTCGGCGATTGCGTCGCGCCGGACATGCAAACGCAGTTGCAACCAGGTCATGCGGGTGAACGCAAGCTGGTGGACCAGGCCCTAATCTTCCAGCCTGCTCTCAAGGTAGTGAATGCTCACACCGCCGGCTTTGAACGCCGCGTCGCGGACGAGGTCGCGGTGCAGCGGCGTGTTGGTGCGTATCCCCTCCACCACCAGTTCGTCCAGCGCCTGACGCATTCTCGCCAGGGCGAGTGGGCGGGTTTCACCATAGCAAATGATCTTGGCGATCAGGGAGTCGTAATAGGGCGGCACGGTATAGCCGTCGTACAGGTGGGAGTCCACGCGCACGCCCAGCCCGCCGGGTGCGTGGAAGGTCGTTACTTTGCCGGGGCAGGGCAGGAATGTCTTGGGGTCCTCGGCGTTGATACGGCACTCAAAAGCGTGGCCGCGAAACTGGATCTCGTTCTGCCGGAACGACAGGGGCCGGCCGCTGGCGATCAGCAGTTGTTCCTTAACGATATCAATGCCGGTGATCATCTCGGTGACGGGATGCTCCACCTGTATGCGGGTGTTCATTTCGATAAAGTAGAAGCTGCCGTCTTCATACAGGAACTCAAAGGTGCCGGCGCCGCGGTAGCCAAGATCGATACAGGCCTTGACGCAGGCATTTGCCACCGCGTCTCGCACCTCCCTGGGGATGCCCGGTGCGGGCGCTTCCTCAATAACTTTCTGGTGGCGTCGTTGCAGGGAGCAGTCGCGGTCACCCAGGTGGATGGCGTTGCCCTGGCCATCGGCCAATACCTGGATCTCCACATGGCGGGGTTTTTGCAAAAATTTTTCCAGATAGACAACGTCCGACCCGAATGCAGCGGCGGCCTCTGCCTGGGTGATCTGCACCGAGCTGAGCAGTGCCGCTTCGTTGTGCACCACCCGCATGCCGCGGCCACCGCCGCCAGCAGCAGCTTTGACGATGACCGGGTAGCCGACGCGCCGGGCGACTTCAAGCGTATGCTCCGTGTCATCGGTCAGCTGTCCATCAGAGCCGGGTACGGTAGGAACCCCGGCCAGTTTCATGGCCTGGATGGCCGAAACCTTGTCCCCCATAAGTCGGATTGTGTCTGCCGTTGGGCCGATGAAGATAAAACCACTCTTTTCTACCTGGTCAGCGAAATTCGCATTTTCGGCCAGAAAACCGTATCCGGGGTGGATGGCAGTCGCGCGGGTGACTTCCGCGGCGCTGATAATGGCCGGTACATTCAGGTAGCTATCGATGGACGCAGCAGGGCCGATACAGACAGCTTCGTCGGCCAACAGTACATGCTTGAGTTCCCGATCCGCCTTGGAATGCACGGCAACCGTGGGAATATCCAGCTCCTTACAGGCCCGCAGCACACGCAGCGCGATCTCACCGCGATTGGCGATAAGTACTTTCTCCAATATGGGCATGCTGTGTTCCTCTGCTGGTCGCGGGCCGGGTCGTGCTTACACGATGGAGAACAGGGGTTGATCGAACTCAACCGGTTGGCCGTTTTCTACCAGGATCGCAGAGATAGTGCCTGCCTTGTCGGCTTCTATCTGGTTCATCATTTTCATTGCCTCGACAATGCACACGACGTCGCCAACCTTGACAGCCTGACCCACTTCGACAAAGGTGGCAGAGGTAGGCGATGGCGAACGGAAAAAAGTGCCTACCATGGGTGAACGCAGTACATGGTCGGCACTGGCGGCGGCCGGTTGCGCGGGGGGGGCGGCGGCAGGCGCCGGCGGCGGTGGTGCGGGAGCAGCATAAACAGGCGCCACGCGCGCTGCCATCGACAGCGCCTGGGCGCCGTTGCGACTGATACGCACTGACTCCTCGCCCTCCTTGATTTCAATTTCGTCAATGTTGGACTCTTCCAGCAATTCGATCAGCTTCTTTACCTTGCGAATGTCCATAATGCAGTCTCTTCGGTGATATTTACGGTTGTTCCAATAGTTTCATTGCCGCTTGCAGAGCCAGTTCGTAGCCCTGCGCCCCCAATCCACAAATGATGCCCAGGGCGATATCCGAAAAGTAGGAGTGGTGGCGAAACTCTTCCCTGGCGTGGGTATTGGACAAATGAATTTCGATGAACGGTATGGCGACCGCGGCAAGTGCGTCCCGCAATGCCACGCTGGTGTGGGTGAAGGCGGCGGGGTTGATCAGGATGAATTCAATGCCCTCACGTCGGGCTGCCTGTACCCGTTCCACCAGTTCGTACTCGGCATTGCTCTGCATGTGGAGCAGGTGGTGGCCGCGCTCCCGTGCCAGATGTTCCAGGCGCTTGTTAATGTCGGCCAGCGTGGTACTGCCGTAGATATCGGGCTCGCGCTCGCCTAGCAGGTTCAGATTGGGGCCGTGCAGTACAAGAATAGTCGCCATTGGGATGGCTCTCCCCGCCAGAACGCGATGTGCGCGAATTCTGGCGCAATTCGCCGGGGCTGTCCATGGGTTTTCACAATTCTAAGAATTTTACCGGCGTATCGCGCTCAATTGCAGAAGTTAGACAGTTTTTACAAACCAGAGACAACATCGGAGTTCTTGCCGGAAACCGATTCTAACGCCTCCAGCACGGCCTGTTTGGTTAATATCTGCGGCAATACCAAGGGGTCTGTCGAAGTGTCAGCGGCGTACATCAGGTACAGGGGTATGCCGTTACGTTCGTGTTTTTTCAGCAGGGCGGCTATGGCGTCGTCCTGATTGGTCCAGTCGGCCACCATGTACACCACATTGTGGTCGGCAAAGGCCTGGATCATGTCGTCCGTTCGCAACACGGCCGTTTCATTGGCAATGCAGGTGATGCACCAGTCGGCCGTGACATCCACGAATACCGGCTGGCCCGCGCTGCGCAATGCGGTCACTTCCTGCTCTGACCATGCGACTACTCCCTTCGCGTGAGCCCCCGCGCTGCCGTCGATATCCAGTCCTCGCAGGGAGCCCAGGCTAACCGCGGTAATCAGGCAAGCCAGAGCCAGCGCTTTGCGCCACCAACTGTGATGCCACAGCCACAGTCCCAGGGCTAGCAGCAGTGCGCCGCTCAGGGCGGCGGCCATTGTGTTCACGCCGGTTTGCCGTCCGGCCACCCACAACAGCCAGATAGCAGTGCCATACAGCGGGAACGCCAGTAGTTGCTTGAGGGTCTCCATCCAGGCGCCGGGTTTCGGCAGCAGGGCGCGGGCGGCACCGCTGTAACTGAACAGCAACAGGGGCGCGGCCATCCCCGCGCCGAGCGCGGCAAATACCAGCAGAGCCATCTGGGGCGGCTGGCTGACCGCGAAGCCCAGCGCCGTGCCCATGAAAGGGGCGGTACAGGGGCTGGCGACGACGACTGCCAGTACACCGGTGAAGAAACTGCCGCTGAGTCCACCCCGGGAAGCGAGTCCGCTACCGGTATTCATGAGGTTGCTGCCCATTTCCACCAGACCCGACAGGGACAAGCCCATGGCAATGAAAAGGTAGGCCATGGCGATGACGAAGCCCGGTGACTGCAGCTGGAAACCCCAACCAATGGCGCGCCCCGCGTGTTGCAGGGCGATGAGCAATGCCGCGACCAGCACGAAGCTGACAATGACGCCGGTGGCATAGATCCAGCTGTGCAGGTGTCGATCGTGATCCGTGCTGCGCGCAAAACTGAGTACCTTGAGTGACAGGATGGGGAAGACACAAGGCATCAGGTTGAGGATGGCGCCGCCCATAAATGCCAGCAGCAGCATGTACAGC
The DNA here is from genome assembly GCA_031431315.1 of Haliea sp. GTDB lineage: Bacteria > Pseudomonadota > Gammaproteobacteria > Pseudomonadales > Halieaceae > Marimicrobium. Next base: position 7,057 of record JANPDE010000410.1, on the reverse strand, counting down.
AGTGACCCGGTGACGGGTGTCTCACGGGCGGGGGGTTGCATGGTCGCGACCTGGTTTGTGGGTGGCGCGATCGCAGTGACTGTGCCGGTCTCGAAGTCCAGTTCGAAGAACTGTTTATTGGGCGGGTAGCACAGCCCCGCGTCCGCACAGCCCTGGGAGGTCGCAGACAACGTGGCCCGCCGGGTGTCGCGCTGCAAATTCAGGGTGATGTCAGCGCTGTCGTAGTACACCTCCACCTCGCCAAAGTAGTCATCCGTATGGCGGTGACCCTCGGGCATAACGCTGGCCAGTTTAATCAGGCCCTGCGTGTCTTCCAGAGTAAAGGCAAACCGGTGTCGATACAGGTAGTAGTGTGGGGCAATCTGCCAGTACAGGCGCACACTGCGCTCATCGAGTACTTCAACTTCCAGTTGATAGGCCTGCTCAACCGGCAGAAAAATTGGCCCCGACGAATTACCCAACAAGCTCTGGTTGGCAGTGTCGAAGCCCTGGGCGAAACACGTGCCACTGATCAGTAGTAGTAAGCTCGCGAGCAGTGCACGCATAACAATTCCTTGACAGGCACAGCGCCGTCAACGGCGTTGTTATCGGGCCAAATTGTACCAAGACTTTCCACATCAGGCCCATATAAGTGGCCCATATAAACGCATAGGGTCGCCGGGAGTGGTACACTGATCAGACGCCGATACCGTGCAATAGTTTCTATCCTGGAGTCCAAAAGTGATCAGAGAATGGATGGCTGCCCTGGCAGCCGGTCTTTTGTCACTGGCCGCAGTGGCAGCACAAGATCCTAAACTCGAGTTTGAAGATGCCTGGGTCAGGGCCCTGCCGCCGTTCCAACCCAATACAGCAGCGTATCTCACGCTGGTCAATCGGGGTGAAGTTGCGGTAGCCATCGTAGGCGCCAGCTCCAACGTGGCAGAAAAGGTGGAGTTGCACACGACCCGCAAAGTCGACGGCCTCATGCGTATGGAGCAGTTACAGGGTCTGGCGGTGGCGCCGGGTGAGCGGGTGATCCTGGCTCCCGGTGGCACCCATTTAATGCTGTTGGGACTGGCGTATATGCCGGCACCTGGCGACGATGTGCAGTTGTGCCTGCAATTGGCTACAGGCGGGGAAGTTTGCACGACCGCCGAAGTGCGCACTGGCGGTGACACGCTGGATCATTCACACCACCATCCCACGACAGAGTAAAACCATGAACGAAGCAACTGCTACTTCCGCCGGGTGGCGCGATAAGCTGGCCAACCGTCTGCCGCGAGGTGGCACGGCGAAAATATTGTCGCTGCTGTTGGGTCTGTACCTGTTGGGCGCGATCGTGGTGGGCATGTACTGGAGTATCACCCCCGCGCTCTTTGATGTGCAGGAGCGGGCGCAGACGCTGGCCGCGAAGGAGGGCGGTACCGTGGTCACGGGCTCAGTCACCACAGCCGCCCTGATCGGAGTGATGGAGACGTTGCTGCAAAAACCCGGTGGGTATCTACACAACGACAGGTTTCCTCCCGGCGTCTGGCTGGACAATATGCCTAACTGGGAGTACGGCGCCTTGATTCAGGTGCGCGATTTGTCGCGCGCCATGCGCGAGGTGTTCAGTCGCTCGCAGTCACAATCGAGGGAGGATGTGGATCTGGTGGAAATGGAGCCGCGCTTCAACTTCAATTCCGACAGCTGGATACTACCCTCCTCGGAGTCCGAGTACCGCACTGGCCTTAAATTTGCCCGCAGGTACTTCCACCGGCTATCCGATGAGGAGACGACCGGCGCCCAGTTTTATGCGCGCTCGGATAATCTGCGCTACTGGTTGGGCACGGTGAATAGCCGGTTGGGCAGCCTGTCCCAACGACTTAGCGCGAGCGTAGGAAGGGTGCGTGTCAATACCGACCTGGCCGGGGATGCGGCAGCGACGCAGTCGACCGCTGCGCCGACCGAGAAGATTGTGCGCACACCCTGGACCGAGATTGATGATGTCTTTTTCGAGGCGCGCGGTACGTCCTGGGCGCTGATCCATTTTCTCAAAGCGGTGGAAGTGGATTTTGCTGACGTCCTGCGTCAAAAGAACGCCCAGGTCAGTCTCAGGCAGATCATTCGCGAGTTGGAGGGTACCCAGGAGGCGTTGTGGAGCCCGATGATTCTCAATGGCAGTGGCTTCGGGCCGCTGGCCAACCACTCACTGGTGATGGCGTCCTATATCAGCCGTGCGAATGCGGCGATCATAGACCTGCGCGACTTGCTTTCCCAAGGGTAATTGTTAGGTGGTATCTGACATGCTTCCGCCATCGATGCAGGGTTGGCTGGCCGAAGACTACCCAAAATTCTGTCAGACGCAAATCCGACAAACTCCTGGAGAATTCATTCTGGAGTAATCTTGGCGTTTCCAATTCTCAATCTCGTCTTTTCAGCTTGAACCGCAGGGGATACATTCGTTGGGTCTAAAGAAAACCGATCAATGAGATACCTTGCGAGATATTCAGCTATGATTTTATTCCCTAATGGTGAGAAATGCCCCCAGTCTACCCTCAGGTCGGCGATTGAATACTTCGACTCTACTGGCTTGATCGCTTCCTGAAGATCGACGTATTTGTAGCCTACCTGTTCGAAGTAGTCCAAAAGTGGCTGATAACGCTTGCCCCTGCCCTCCCTGCTACGCTCTTCGTCGGCAGGCTCTGGAAAGATCAAAATGATTGGGAGTGAACCTTCAGCGAGAACTTCACGATAGAACTCATCGAAAATTCGCTTTGTCACTTCGAATGCCTCTGATCTGGTGCTGTATGTACCGTTATATTCAAAAATGGGATTTAGCAATCTTTTCCTGACCAATCCCACGAACGATTTACTAAGCCGGACCAACGGAGAGTAGTCTAATGGGCCTCGATTGTAGCCCTGCTGATAGTGGTAGTCGTCCTTGCCGATCTCGGGAATTACGAGAGTATCGCGTTCTCGGAATCTCCTGTGTTCATCGATGCTTGCGATCGGGTTTGGCAAGAGCACAAGGTTTCCATCAATGATTTTGTATCGAGGTTTGGTGAATATGAAATCTCGGTGGGCTGGAGAAATGAATGGTCTCCAAACACTAACGTGACGCTGAATGTTTTCCGACATGTAGCCGATGAAGACCATGTCGCCCCTGAAAGGGAGTTTATGACGCTTGTAACGTAAGTAGGCTTGGTCAAGACCATAGGCTCCAGCACCAAAATTGAACAGCTGGATTGAAGAGTTGAGCGCCATCAATTGCTGACCCCACGAATCCTCCAGAGGGACATCAGATCCAAAAGTAAAAGAGTCGCCGAACGCTGAGATGCGCAAGATATTCCGATCGCGATTAACCGGATATTCCCTGTTATCTCTCATTCCAGCCGAATTGTTCTCCCCAAACGGCTTCCAACCCAAAATGGGGTCCTGTAGGGCCCGCGCAGTAGATCCATCTGGGCCTGTAATAAATGCTTCGAGGATATTGTCTTGGTTTTTATTCAGTTCGGATGGGTTGGGTCTGTAGATGTCTCCCACTGTCTTGCTGGTTATAGTTAGAGTGGCCAGTGCCAGTAACTCCAGAAATACGTAAAAAAGTACAAAAACCAGCACGCGAATTAGTATAGCTCGTTGCATATGGCTTCCCCAGTGTCCGCTGAGTGTGACGATACAACCTCTCCTTCAGATCGTCAAAAATGTATCGAGCCTTCATAGCTTTAAGATGTCCACCATGAGTCCTGACCGTGTGAAAATTCCGCGTACTTCAAAACGATCTGATTATATTCGAAGATATTAGTCACGAGAGTCGCGTCAAACTGGGTATTCCGCGAGAAATTTAAACGCAAGCATTTCTCAGCACGATCTAAAAATCAAGGCGAGAGTTTTGACACGGTCTGAGACGACAGCGGCCCAAAGACCATATCACCAGGCCAACGTGTCCTAATAGTCACGGATTCACGTGGTCGAGCGGATCAGGCAATCTCTGTTAGATCAGATGCAGCCCATTCCCGATAAACACTCAATCCCTGCTATAGCGCAGGCGGGTTCCGGTATCCAGGGAGAGGCGAATCTCCTGCGCGCTCAAACCAGTGGGAAAGTAAGTTCCCGACAGCTTGGCATCGAGCAGGCTGGCGCCTTCCAGGTTTGTGTCGCGAAAATCGATACCGCTGAGGTCGGCGTTGCGAAAGTAGGAATTGCTGAAGTCCAGCCCCGCTGCATTCATATTGCGCAAGTCGCGCCCGCGATAATCGCCGTTTTTGAGTTCGCTGGTGTTCAAACGGTCGCGCTGCTCGTTGAATCCCTTGATGTCTTCGGTGCGCAGCAGCTGGTATAACGGGTCTTGCTTGATGACAGGCTTGTCCATTGTATTACCTTCCTGTATTGGCTTGGCCCAGGAGCCACTGTTAAGTCTGGCGCGTTGCGCGCGGGCGTGTGAGACGATAGCTTAAGCCACCGCGAGGCCCAAGCCCAGCCCCCTCGCGCGCAAACTGAGGGTGGGGTTTGACAGCACAAACGATTGAGGGATTTCTCCTCACGCGCAATTGGCGCGATACACCGGGTGGCATTGAACTTGAATTCTGGTTCAGCACCGCGCAGGGGCCGCTGTGCGCGTTGGTACGGCGGGAGCAAAGTGTATTTTTCCTAACGGAGAGTGAGGCGCAACAGGCGCGGCCGGTGCTCGCCGCAGTACCTGGCCTGGTGATCAAGTCGGTGCAATTACGCAGTTTTTCCATGGCACCGGTCGTGGGACTTTATTTCAACCAGTACCGCCAGGCGCGCCGTGTCGCGGATGAGCTGCGCGCGTGTGGCCTGGATCCGCTCGAAGCCGATATCAATCCCGCCGATCGCTATCTCATGGAGCGCTTCGTGACCGGTGCGGCGCGCCTGTCCGGTGAACCGCGTCACCGCGGCCAGTACCTGCTTCTGGAGAATCCCGCCGTCAAGTCCAGTCAGTACCTGCCTGTTCTGAAAGTGGTTTCCATTGACATAGAAACTGCGATGGAGAGCCTGCAGCTGTACTCCATCGCCGTCCACGGCAGGTCAGTCGCCGGCGAGGTGCGTCAGGTGTTCATGCTGGGGGAGGGGGCACAACAGGCGTATGTCACCGCCTACGCCACCCAGGAAGACCTGCTGCAGGCCTTTATCGACTGGATTGCGAAGTACGATCCCGATGTGCTGATAGGCTGGAACGTGGTGAACTTTGACACCCGCTATTTGCAGCGCGTGGCGGATCACCTGGGGCGGCGCTTGCTGCTTGGCTGGGAGCGTCGCCCCGGCCACTGGCGCGAGCAGGATGAAGACGGCGAACGCTACGCCGTGCAATTTCCCGGGCGGGTGATACTCGATGGTATAGAGCTGTTGCGCGCGGCGTTCTACCGCTTTGAAAGTTTCTCCCTGGAGACTGTCGCGCGTCAGTTGTTGGGTGACGGAAAACTGCTGCACGGCGGTGACCGCGGCGCGGAAATTACTCGCCAGTTCCAGGAGGACAAAACGAGCCTGGCCCGCTACAACCTCAAGGACTGCGAACTGGTGGCGGATATTTTCCAGACCACGGGCCTGCTCGACTTCGCGGTGGCGCGCAGTGCGATAACCGGTCTCAGCATGGATCGCATGGGGGGCTCGGTCGCGTCCTTCGATAACCTGTACCTGCCAAGGTTGCACCGTGCAGGTTATGTGGCGCCTAACGCCAGCAGCGAGCACATCGCCAGCCCCGGCGGTTTTGTACTGGAGTCCTCGCCCGGCATTTACGACCATGTGCTGCTGCTGGATTTCAAAAGCCTGTACCCCAGTATTATTCGCACCTTCTTTATCGATCCATTGGGCCTGGCCCTGGGCGTATCCGGGCAGTTGTCACCACAGCAGACGGTGCCAGGTTTTCTGAATGGGCGATTCGCACGCGATGGACACATCCTGCCGGCTCTAATTCAGCAACTATGGCAACAACGGGACGCGGCCAAGGCCAGCGGCGATGCGCCCTTATCGCAGGCCATTAAAATCATTATGAACAGCTTTTACGGTGTGCTGGGCACGCCCGGGTGCCGTTTTTTTGACGCGCGCCTCGCTACGTCCATCACCCGCTATGGACACGAGATCCTGGGCCGTACCCGGGACCATATCGAGGCGGCGGGTCACCGTGTGGTTTATGGCGACACCGACTCTGTGTTCGTGTGGATACAGGACGCGCGTACGGATGAGCAGGCCGTGGCGGCCGGACGGCTACTGGAGCAGGATCTCAACGTGTGGTGGTGCGAGGTGATACGACAGGAGTTCGCTGTGGAGAGCGTGCTGGAACTGCAGTTCGAAACCCATTTCAAGCGTTTCCTGATGCCCACCGTGCGCGGCTCCGACAAGGGCAGCAAAAAACGTTATGCAGGTGTGGTGGCGGGAAAAAACGGCGACGAGCTGGTGTTCAAGGGCCTGGAGAGTGTACGCACCGACTGGACGCGCCTGGCCCGGGAATTTCAGCAAGAACTCTACCGGCGCATTTTTATGCAGGAAGACTACACCGAGTACGTGACACAACTGACCGCGCGAGTGCTGGCCGGGGAGGAAGACCTGCACCTTGTCTATCGCAAGCGGCTACGGCGCAAGCTTGACGATTACCAGCGCAATATTCCGCCACATGTACAGGCGGCGCGTTTGTGCGCAGAGCGCGGCTTGCCGGTGCCTTCACGTGGCAGCTGGGTGGAGTATGTGATTACCACCAGCGGCGCAGAGCCCGCGGCAAAACCGCTGGCGCCCTTGGACTACCAACACTATGTGGATCGGCAGTTGGCGCCGGTGGCGGATGGGATCCTGGGTTTTGTCGGCAGCTCATTCAGCGCCCTGACCGATAAGCAAATTGGCCTGTTCTAGTACAAAGGGAGACCCCCCGGCTTTGCCGGGGAGGCACTCAGGGTTTGACGATGTCGGAAGTCCTCTGCTAACGCCCGCGCGTGAGCGGTGAACTGTTTGATTCACAGCCGATGTCTATGGGTAGTGGCACGCACGTATTAGTGGCACTCATGAACCGTCCCTCCGGGGATAAGGCCTGAACGCTTGTATGTTACAGGCGTCTTGTATCAGGATGATCAAGGCGCCGGGGTGGGAG
>JANPDE010000409.1:0-6306 GCA_031431315.1 Haliea sp. | reverse complement strand
CAGGCGCAGTTTCAATGGCCAGATCGCGCTGCTCTTCCTCGTGCTCCACGACGGCGCCAAGGGCTTGCTGGAATCTTTCAGGGATCCCTACATGCTGCAACTGCAAATGACGTCACTGCTGACCAGCGCGGCGGGCCTGGTCGTACTCCTGCTTATTTTGCGCTGGCGTAAGGGTCGCTCCGATTCCTTGACTGACCGCTACGCTACGCACGATTGAGCACAAAATATTTCAGGTCGACGCGTTTACAGGCAGCTGCAACAGGAATTCTTCCAGTTTCTCTGCCGGAAGTGGACGGCAAATCAGGTAGCCCTGCATCTCGTTGCACTGCTTTAATTTGAGAAAGTCGAATTGCTCAGCCGTTTCCACACCCTCAGCCACCACGCGCATGTTCAGGCTGCCGGCCATCGCCAGAACTGCGGATGCTATGGCCTGGTCGTTTACATCGGTGCTGATGTCGCGCACGAACGAGTGGTCGATCTTGAGGCAGTCGATAGGAAATTCTTTCAACCGGCTGAGGCTTGAATAACCGGTGCCAAAATCATTCAGGGCGATCTGCACGCCCAGCGCCCTGAGCCCATGCATGGTGGCGATGGCGCGTTCGGTATCCTCCATCAACAGGCTCTCAGTGATCTCGACTTCCAGGATGTGGGGCTCCAATCCAGTTTGGATGAGAATCCGCTCCACCAGCCGTGGAAAATTTTGCTGGAAGAATTGTTTCGCTGACACGTTAACCCCGATACGTGGCAACGACACTCCGCGGTCACGCCACACCTTTGCCTGCTGGCAGGCGGTACGCAGCACCCACTCACCGATGGGGAGGATCAGTCCGCATTGCTCGGCCACCGGTATGAACTCAGTGGGCGGTACACTGCCAAGTTCTTCATTGTTCCAGCGTAGCAGTGCTTCGACACCCTTGAGAGCGCCGGTAATCATGTCTGTCTGCGGCTGGTAATGGAGTGTGAACTCATCACGTAATATGGCCTGTCGTAAATTCTTCTCCAGCGTGATGCGTTGTAGCATCGACGCATTCATGCTGTCCTGATGATACTGGAAGGAATTAGGTCCCGAGTGTTTGGCGAAATACATGGCCAGGTCGGCGTTTTTCAACAGGGTTTGTACGTCATCCCCGTCCTCGGGAAAGGTCGCAATTCCGATACTCGGAGTCATTATGACTTCGTCGTCCTGCAAGCGCATTGGCTCGACAAATGCCTGCAGGATACGTTGGGCAACAACCGTGCAGTTGTCCGCCGCATCGATCTCGGATAGCAGTATGGTGAACTCATCGCCGCCGAGTCTTGCGGCAGACACCTCGCGCCAAGGGCCCATAACCGCATCGCAGGCTCGCGCGCAGTTGCGGAGTCGGTCAGCGGTTATTTTAAGTATCTCATCACCAAAGCTGTGTCCCAGGCTGTCGTTGATACGCTTGAAATTGTCGAGATCGATAAATAACACTGCCGCTTTGCGTTGGTGGCGACGAGCGCCCTCGATGATTTGGTCCATTCGATCGAGAAATAGTGTGCGATTTGGCAGGCCGGTCAGGCTGTCGTAGTGCGCGAGCTGCCGGAATCGATTCTCCATACTCCACTTGCTGCGACCCAGTGCTAGCGCCATCTGCCGCACTTCGTGAGGATGAAAAGGCTTTTGTACATAAAACAGTTTTTCCTCGGGTGGCACCTGTGCAGTAATCTGGCGCGGATCAGTATCGGAGAAGGCAGTTGCAATGACGATATCCACTTCGGGATCACATTCGCGTATGTGAATGGCGGCCCAGACACCGTCGTTGCCGGGCGGCATGCGCATGTCCAGAAATGCGACAGCGAAGGGTGTGCCGTCGGCAACTGCGCGGCGTACAGCCAACACGGCCTCCTCGGCGTTATGGCAATAATGCGTGTCAAACAGATCGATGTCAGTCCGCTGATCACTGCCCGAGCTTTTGAACAGCTTGGTCTTGAGGTCTTTAAGCGCAGCGGCACCGGCAGTGGGCCGATTTTCACTGAACACCGCGCGGTAGGCGTCCAGCACCGGTTCCTCGTCGTCCGCGACCAGAACACGGATAGGTGGTTTAATCTCGTCGTTCATTGTTGAATCCTCGCTGCAACGAGTTATAGTTCTGCTGAGTAGTGGTTATGCCCTGGGCAGCCACAGCGACACAGTAGCGCCGTGCCCCGTGCCGGCGCTGTCAATCGTTATCTGGCCGCCGAGCGCAGTCGCGGTAATCGCGCACCAGTGTAATCCCTGGCCTGACGGGCGTGATTTTGTGCTAAAACCGCGCTTGAACAGGCGCGAGAGATTCTCGGGCGCAATGCCGGAACCGTTGTCACTGACGCACAGTCGAATCATGGCGCGCTGGTCTCGATTCTCCGCTGCTGCCGACACTTCGATGCGGCCGACGTCCGGCGCCGGTGTGCAAACACGAATCGATTCGGCAGCATTTTTCAGCAGGTTAATCAGAATTTGTTGCAAGGCGACAGGTGATCCCAGTATGTCGCCTACCGCCTGCAGGCTGGGGTCGTACTCGATCTTCAGCGTGCGTTGTGTCTCATTGCCCAGCAGGTTGACTGATTCACGTACCAGCTCCACGACGTCCACCGGTTGCAATACACGAGCGGCGCGGCTTATGTTTTCCTGGTCGCTAATAATTTTTTGTACATGGTCGACCTGATGCGCGACACTCACAATCTGCTCAACTGTGCTACTTACCAGATTGGCAAATTCACGCGCGGCGAGGTCTGTGAATTCCCTGAGATCGGCGCGCCGCTGGGTTGGTGTGTCGGGGTCGCCAAGTTCAGTCAAGGCCATTCCCAGTTCCGCGACAGGTGCCTCGCGTAGCGTGCTTTCAAGGTTCGCCACCCGAACTTTGAGCGGCGTTATCGCATTGCCAATATTGTGCAGGACGCCACTCACCAATTCTGCGATGCCGGCTTGACGGGACTGCTCCTGCACTGTTTTGCGCGCGTCGGCCAGGCGCTCGATCATCTGGTTGAACTCGCGCGCCAACACCCCAAGTTCGTCTTTCCGATCGGTATTAAGGCATATAGAGAGATCATCTCGGCGCCCGATCTCATCTGCGTGCAGGATCAATTGTGCAATGGGTTCGAGCACCAGGTAACGCAGCCCCACCAGCAATACAAGCAGGAGGAAAAGCGCCACACCAGCCAGGAAAACCCGCGCATTGCGGTTCGCGGCGCGCCCCTCTGCGGAAATCAGCTTGGGTACCTTGACCTGAAGTAGCAGCGCCGGCTTACCGAAAATATCCGGCAGGATCTGGTATAGACGATTTTCCCCATCATTCGCACGGATGGATTTTTCCCCGGAGTCGCCCAGTTCCGCTACCACGGCCGCTTGTTCGGAACTAAGAGCAGCCCCTTGCAGTTGCCACACCGCTAGCTCAACCCGTGCTTGCCTGGATATCCGAGCGATAGTTGGGGCATCCAGGAAACGTCCGAACACCAGTGCCCCATGACTAGGTCCCTGGCTGTTACTGTCCAGGGAGGGTTTGGACACCACAATGAGGGGACCGCGGGTCGTACTGAGCAAGCCCTTGGTCATTGAGTCTTTGGCGGGGAGCTTCGTCAGGGGGTGGTCGGGGGGCAAGGATTTGTCGTTCAATTCCCCCACTTTGATCTTGTTACCGGTCGATCGGTCGTATGCCACGCTCCAGACGACATTGCCGGGAATGTCGACAAAGTAGAGGAGGTCAACACGAAGTAGGTCGAATATTCCATTTTTGGTCAGGTTGGCCTTAGGGAACTCACTGTTGTGGTCTCCCAGGTATCGGTAGGTGTCGTCCCACGAAGCCCAGTCCCCAGCTGGTTGTGACAACGCGGCAATTTCGCGTTGAATCGCCTGCATTGCGCGTTCCATATCCTTTTTCGCATCTTGTGTCTCCAGCATTAAAAAGCTGGGCAGAATAACGAGTTGCTGGACGGCGTAGATAAACATGCCGAACAACAGGAATACGGCGAGAAACAGAGCGCTAATCTTGTATTGCAGGGACATGGATCAGCTCAGTGCAATTGCAATCAGGAGTAGAAAATCTGTTAAAGTGTCACCTAGCAAGAGATCGGTTAAATCCGTCGCGCTGGTCCATACATCAGTCAATGCTATGTCGCGTGTTTGACAAAGTATAGGACGCGAATACTGCAGAAATACCCAAATGGAAAGCGAGGCGAATGTGATGTAGTTGGCAACGTGTTGATTCAGGTCTCCAAAGCCGACCACCAGGTTACGAATCTCGTTGCGCACATAATGGCGCGTACTATCGGCGGGGTTGTGAATCTGGCTCCATTGATTCGTGATGTAACTGACGTTGCGGTTGCGGGGAGGTCTATCAGAAACCATGGCCAAGCCAAATGCAATATAGAGTCTTTTCGACATTGCAGTCACGGTTGAACAATTCGTCAGGCACAGAATGCCATTCCCTAAAGTATGTTGTAAACTCGAATGGTTACTCAGCATTGATCGTTGGAGTAGGGTGTCATCGATAATAAGTCCACCATCGTAAACTGTGTCGCATATCAAAACGGAAAGCGTCTTGCACCCTTTCCAATCGATGATATCAGCGAAATCATTAAGCAGCCCGACATATTCCTATGGATCGGACTTTACGAACCCGACAATGCGTTGCTTGATAAAATGCAGGAAGAGTTTGGACTTCATGAACTTGCCATGGAGGATGCGCGGGCTGCTCATCAACGCCCAAAAATGGAGACTTATGGGGAATCGATCTTTATTGTCGTAAAGACGGCGACCCTGATCGAAAATAAGATAGTTTTCGGGGAGACTCACTTTTTTGCGGGCAAGAATTATCTCATCACGTTGCGCCATGGGATTTCCAAAAGCCACTCATCCATTCGCGCGAGTTGTGAGAATTACCCCCAAAGACTGGCGCTCGGTACCGGCTATGCACTTTATGCCTTGCTCGATGCTATCGTTGATAACTATCTGTTGGCGGTCTCTGAGTTGCACAGCCAGTTCAATCAGATAGAGGCGGATATATTTGATGCCAGGATATCGACCGAAAAGCTTCAGCGTGTTTACAGCATTAAGCGCGAACTGATGCTATTGCGCGACGCCGCGCAACCCTTTGTCGATATCTGCAATGAACTCATGCGCTTTCATGAAGACGTCATCCCGAAATCTATCCGTGTCTATCTTCGCGACGTGCAGGACCATGCGAGACGCGTAATGGAAAGCTGCGATAATATGCGTGAAATGCTGATTAGCGCGATGCAGATTAATCTTGCCATGGTGTCGATAGGACAGAACGACGTTGTGAAGCAATTAGCTGGTTGGGGCGCAATTCTAGCCATCCCTACCGTGGTGTTCAGCCTGTACGGCATGAACTTCGAATTCATGCCAGAGCTGAGTTGGCGTTACAGCTATTTTGTCGTGGTAGGATCAACCGTCGCGGCTTGCATAGGCCTGTACAACAAACTGAGAAAAGCGAATTGGCTTTAAGGACTAGAGAACTTCTAATTCGTGACCCGTGGCCAGCAGCAACAGGATGACTGAGCCAACGACAATTCTGTACCATCCGAACCAACGAAAGCCGTGGTTATTTAGGAATCCAATAAAGGCCTTTATAACCAGTATGGCCACTATAAACGCGACTACGTTTCCCAGAATCATCAAGTTGATTTGATTGGCCGTTAGTTCAGCGTGTTCCTGGAAATAGTCTATTGACTTCTTCAAGGTAGCGCCGAGCATGGTGGGGACGGCCAGGAAGAACGAGAACTCAGCCGCAGCGCTACGACTCATTTTCTGGCTGATACCACCGACGATGGTGGCTCCTGAGCGAGAAACTCCGGGAATCATTGCCAGGCATTGGAAGCAACCAATTTTGAAAGCAACCCAATACGTCATTTCATCTACGGAGTGGGTCTTGGGATCCCTGAACCAATTGTCGACAAACAGCAGAATTACGCCTCCGACTAACAATGAGAGGGCAACAGCTTTAGGGTTTTCCAATAACGCATCAATTGCGTCTGAAAGCAGTATGCCCAGTACGGCCGCGGGAATGAAGGCTACGATTAGCTTGAAGTAGAAATCGACATTTTGGAAGAAGCGTTTGAAATACAGCGCAAACACCGCCAGGATTGCGCCAAGTTGGATAGCAATAATGAATAGCTTGGTGAAATCATCACTGCCAATTCCCATGAATGATGAGGCTAACACCATGTGGCCTGTTGATGAGACCGGTAAAAACTCCGTCAGGCCTTCTATCACTGCGAGGATAAATGCGTCTAACCAATTCATGGATAGTAGTCGACCTTCAAGTTAAGGGCGTGCTTTCCAAAAGGGCC
>JANPDE010000408.1:0-3428 GCA_031431315.1 Haliea sp. | reverse complement strand
CCTCATTGCTGAAAACGTTTTCCATCACGATGAAGGTCATCACCTTGCCTTTGGACTCTTTGGTATAGATATCCGTAATCTTCCCCTGCCAATGCAGCACATCGCCGCACTGCACGACCTGGTGATAGCGGAATTCCTGCTCGCCGTGCAATACCAGACCGCCGTTCTTCATTAATGCCTGCATGATCTTCATCATGGGATTGCCCTCGCCGCCGGTGGGGTCGGCTAGCTGGTCTTCAGGCCTGGCGCCGAGAAATACCGATGAAAATGTCCAGGTAGGTGGCAGCGGTGGCGCGGTGAAGCCCTCTGCCTGTGCTGCCTTCAGGTCATGATAGACGGGATTGGAATCCGTCAACCCATGGGCGAAACGACTGACTGAGCCGCGCTCGACATGGATAGTCCCGGCCCCCGTTGGCTTGCCAATATAGCTCTTGATGTCCATCTGCTTTTCTCCTCAACAACCCATTACTGTTTGAATAATAAATCAGCCAGACGCTGCGCGTGGTAATCCGAGGGTCCCATAAATGCGTCCCCTGCATACGCCCGCCGCAGCCAGTAGTGCAGTCCGTGCTCCCACGTGTAACCAATGCCGCCGTGCACCTGCAGGCTGGTGCGGGCACAGCGCCGGGCCGCCCCGCCCGCTTCCAACTTGGCGCTGTGCACGGCATAGGGTGCTTCCGCCACCCCGGCATCCACGCACATGGCAGCATAAGATACGGCCGCGGCAGCCCGCTCCAACTCGAGCGCGGTATCCACCAGTTTCCATTGCAGGCCCTGGAAAGCCCCGATGGGCCGGCCAAACTGCTCGCGCACCTTGGCGTATTCAATGGCGCCGTCCAACAGGTGTTGCCCCACCCCGATCAATTCAGCCGCCACTGTCACCAGCGCCCGGTGCACAACCCGTTGCCAGGCCTGCGGAGTGATGGCGTGGCCCTTGTCATGAGAACTGCCGGTGCCCTTGACGTCCACGCGGTACAGGGGTCGCAGGCGATCCCACTGCTCGACTTCCGACATCGCAAGCTGCGCAGCGGGTACAACCGCCACGCGCGGCGCCTGCGGCGTTCCGCTCACCACGACGATCTCCTGCACCTGCGCGGCTGCGGGCACAAAATGCCGGATCGCGTCCTCATTCGGCGTCCAGCTACCATCCACTCCCGCGACCGCCACCGTCGCTGCTCCACTTAGCGTTGCATCCACCGTGCTGGCAGCATAGGCGGCCAACAGCGAGGGGAGAAACACGCCAGGGACCAACGCGCGTCCATACTCCTGCATGAACAGTGACGTATCGGCCAGCGACTGCTCCGACAGCGCCAGCCAGTCCCACAGATGGTTCTGCCACAGCGACTGGGCCACGCCGGGGTCTTCCCACGCCGACTTGATCAGCGCTAGCGGGCACTCCCGGGTAAACAGCGCCCGCGCCGTGTGCTGGATAATGCGTTGTTCTTCGGTCAGGGTAAAATCCATAGCAGCGTTACCTCAAGACCTGGGCAGGCCCAGTACCTGCTGCGCGATCACATTGCGCTGAATCTCCGATGTACCTCCGCCGATAGTGGCTGCCAGTGCATTTAAAAATGCGCTCTGCCAGCGACCACTGTCTGGGCCCATAGCCGGATCAGTCACCGCCAGCCCTGCGCCCTGCAAATCCATGCCCAGTTCATAGAGGGTTTGCTGCAGTTCTGATACGGCGACCTTCATATAGGAATGCTCCGGTGCACTGCTGCCCTGCGCGAAGGACGCAAAACCTTTCCAGCCGAGGGCGCGCAGGCTGCGAGACTGGGAATACAGCCGGGCGACGCGACTCGTAATACTGCTGTCCGACTGCAAATCCAGGCGCTTGATCATCGCGATGATGTCATCCACGGCGCGCAGGCAACCGGCTACGCCCTCGACCCACAACCCGCCGCGCTCGTGGGCCAACGCGCCCATCGTAATGCGCCAACCCCCATGCAACTCACCCACCAGATTTTCCCTCGGCACTTTCACGTTATCGAAAAACACCTCGGCGAATTCCGCCTGGCCGGTGAGATGGCGCAGCGGGCGGACTTCGACGCCCGGTGACTCCATGTCGATAATCAACAGGGAAATGCCCCGGTGTTTCGGCGCGTCCCGGTCGGTGCGAACGTAGCAGAAGCACTTGGCAGCGACCATGGCGTAACTGGTCCACACCTTTTGCCCATTGACGAGAAAGTGATCACCGCAATCGTCCGCGCGCGTGGCGAGCGCCGCCAGGTCGGAGCCGGCGCCGGGTTCAGACATGCCGATACACCACACGGTGTCGCCCCGGATGGCCGAGGGCGCCAGGGTTTTCTGTTGCGCGTTGCCAAATTCCAGTAGCGAGGGCGCGACGATGGCGTAGCCTCCAAAATGCAGGGAACGGCAGATGCCGCGCTGCGCTAATGTCTCCAGGTACAACAGGGTCTGGGTAGGTGTGGCGCCGCGGCCGCCAAGCTCCTTCGGATAGGATGGAATCATCCAACCGTGGTCGAACAGGGTGGCTTGCCACTCCCGCGCCCACTGCGGGATCACCATAACGCCCGCGGCATCGACGTCATCGGAGCCGATCATATCGCGGGTGTTGCGCGCCTGCGGCGGACAGTGCTGTTCCAAAAAGACGAGCAACTCTTCCCTGAACGCCTCGTCCGCTGCAGAAAATGCGAGCTTCATGGCGCGCCCGGGCGGGTGTTATGGGTGTTGCGGATGTCGCGGCTGAGGGATTTTTCCACGGCGATGGCGTCTTGCAGCGAGGACATGGTGCCCAGGCGCAGGGCTTTTTTGGCGGCGGCCAGTACCTCGGGTTTCACTTTCGCCATGGCCAGGGCAAGGTTCCTGGCGTCGTTGTACACCTCACCCGGTGCGCACAAGCGCTGCACGAGACCGATGGCATAGGCCTCTTCCGCAGAAATCCTCGCGCCACTGAGCACGAGTTCCAGGGCCTTACCCACGCCTACCAATTGCGGCAAGTGATGCGTGCTACCCAGTCCAGGCAGCACGCCCAGCGTGGTGAAATTCAATCCCAACGTGGCGCCGGCGGCAGCGTAACGCACATCGCAGCCCAGGGTCATCGTGACCCCGACGCCAAATGCGGCTCCATTGATAGCGGCAATGACCGGCTTGGGATAGGTGACCAGTTCCAGCGGCCAGCCATTCACGAAATGTTCTTCGCCCAGCTTCGGCCCGGGGCCAGTGTCTTCACCCGCCATGTGTGCGCGCAGGAATTCCAGGTCCACGCCACCACAAAACGCATCGCCGCGCCCGGTGATTATGGCCACGCGTACCGCACTGTCCGCCATCGCCGCTTCCAGCGCAGCGACGATTTCCATGCCCATCGCCGGTGTGTAGGCGTTCTTCTTCGCCGGCCGGTTGAAGAAGACGGTTGCGATACTGTCGGTGACGTCGTATTCGATATGCTCGTACATGCTGCCTGCTGT
>JANPDE010000407.1:0-6852 GCA_031431315.1 Haliea sp. | reverse complement strand
GTTTGGGATACTTCAGTTCCCTATCTATCGCTATATCACTAACAGATGGTTTTCCATGAATTTGTCCATTTATGGAGAGCTCGACCATTAACAAGCAGCGGCAATACGCGGCCTGCGGCCGCCGGACTCGCCAAAAAGCAGCTCGCCGTTGCGCTGAGCGTTAGCCACCAAGGTGCCATGAAAACCATAGCCGCATATTTATTTCTAGTATTTTTTGCAGGTACTGCACTTTCAGAGCCTATTTCTGAAAATGTAACTTGGAATAAAGAATTTTCCAGTGAATCAGTGGATGGCGTTTTTGTACTTTGTAAAAGTAGTAGTAATTCCTGTACAACAAATAATGCAACACGTGCATCTACGGACTATATTCCGGCATCAACATTCAAAATTCCCAATGCTCTCATCGGTCTTGAAACCGGCGCCATAAAAGATGAACGGCAGGTTTTCAAATGGGATGGTAAGCCAAGAGCCATGAAGCAATGGGA
Source organism: Haliea sp. (assembly GCA_031431315.1). GTDB lineage: Bacteria > Pseudomonadota > Gammaproteobacteria > Pseudomonadales > Halieaceae > Marimicrobium. The sequence goes on along the minus strand of JANPDE010000407.1, from coordinate 6,367 downwards.
AAGAGACTTAACGCTAAGGGGCGCTATACAAGTTTCTGCTGTCCCGGTATTTCAACAAATTGCCAGAGAGGTTGGCGATATAAGAATGCAAAAATACCTTAACCTGTTTTCATATGGCAACACCAATATAGGCGGAGGCATTGACAAATTTTGGCTAGAAGGTCAGCTTAGAATCTCAGCAGTCAATCAAGTTAAATTTTTAGAGTCGCTTTACCTAAATAATTTGCCAGCATCTAAAGCAAACCAACTTATAGTAAAAGAGGCAATAGTTACAGAAGCAACTCCAGAATATATAGTGCATTCAAAAACTGGGTATTCCGGTGTGGGCACAGAATCAAATCCTGGTGTCGCTTGGTGGGTTGGTTGGGTAGAAAAAGGAACTGAGGTTTACTTTTTTGCATTTAACATGGACATAGACAATGAGAGTAAGTTGCCGTCAAGAAAATCCATTCCAACGAAAATCATGGCAAGTGAAGGTATCATCATTGGTGGCTAACAAGTTGCTCAAGGCCGTGGCTGCGCCACTGGACGTCTACAATCGGCGCATGCTTCGCATTTTACGCGCCGCTTGTAGCCGCCCCTTAGCTTTGCGTCACGCGTCTTAAGCGATGATTAAGCCAGAAATTCGAGAAGCCATATCCGAAGATGTCGAATCAGTTCTCCCCTTGGTGGCGGAAATAGGAGGCTCTCTCGTAGGCTACTGTCTCGGGTTCGTGCACGGCACCTTCTATGCGAATGGACCCGTGGCATGGCTTGAGGAAATCATGGTGCAATCAGAATATCGTCGGTCTGGGTTAGGCGGTAGATTCATGGATGCCTTTGAAGCCTGGTCTAAGAAAAATGGCGCTAATTTGTCTGCGCTAGCCACTCGGCGAGCTGCCAAATTTTATGAGGCCATTGGTTATGAAGAATCAGCCACTTTCTATCGCCGGCTTCTATAGCCACGTAACGAGCACAGGCTGCTGGGACGCGCGCACAGCGTCCCCCCATCTGTCGGCGTCAGCCGGCAAGCGAAAAAATGCGTAAACTGTGTGAATCTCCCAGCTTTGTAGAGTTACGCCTTATTGCTAACTTTCTAGCGCGGGAAGGTATTGAGGTGGAAATTCTGAATGAGCACCAAGGTGGAAATCCAGGCGTGCCACACTGGGCCTTGTCGGTATGGGCAGAGCTGTTCGTAAAGAATCCGCTTCAATACGAAAAAGCAGTCAAGGTTTTAGAACGCTACAAGTATGAACAGAGTCAGAGTTCATCGGAAGAATGGGCTTGCCCGTCCTGTAGTGAGTCAAATCCAATCAACTTCGAGTCATGTTGGAAATGCGGTAGAGTTGAATAGCTCTGCGTATCGTCAAGCGCTGTGGAAGCGAAAAACATTTCTATCATCCTGCAGGGCGACAACTATTCCTCGCCCTATGGGACTAATCTTCTGCATTGATCCTGTGATATCTGGCTTCGTGCTCGACGCGAGAAAGCGCTCGCCAAACCGCGTCTCAGCCAACACGATGCCGATATCGGCCTTGTCCTTCCGTGATATCACGGTGTAGGAAATAATGTCGCCTTGTTGTGGCGTATCAATAAATGGCCGCACTGGGATATCAGCGCAATCGAGCGAGAAGTCGCTATCATTGCCCCAGTCGAGAAAAGCAGCCCTTGCCGGTTCACTGCTGAGCACCGCAGCGGCGTGCTTGGAAAGCATGCCGCCATTGGCGCTGACGAATGCTCGCGTTGGTGCGCCGCGCAAACGCACGGCAACTTCCGCCAGTGCGTGCAGGCTGTAGTTATTGCCCGGCCCGCCGAAAAAGGGCAGGCCGCCGGTGACGGTCAATGGCCGCGAGCCATCCGTGGGTAGGCCCAGTACCGTGCAAGCGGCGTGTACAGCGCAGGGAAAACAACTGTAGAGGTCGATCAGGTCCATATCGTCTACAGTCGCACCCGCCATCGCGAGCGCGGTAGTGAACACCCGCGCCATGGCATCTGAGCGACCCAAATCTTCGCGTTGCGAGAGGTACTGGTCCTCGCCCTGCGCATAAGCTTCCAAAAAAATCCACTGACGGGGATCCACGCCCAGGCGACGCGCATGCCCGGCGCTGGTGAGCAGCAGTGCCGCGGACTGGTTGACCGCGTCCTGTGCTACCAGCAGCTTGGAGTAGGGCAGGCTGATCGGGTAATTGGCCCTGGTCACCTTTTCCAGGTGTTCCACCGAGTAGGCAAGCGGTGACTGCGAGTAGGGGTTGGCCGCCGCCACGGTACTGAACGGCGCCAGCAATTGTGCCATGTAGTGCCGGTGCTGCCGGGGGTCGTGGCCCATCTGGTGCGCCTGGACATTCTCGATCAGCGCGTAATAGTGCACCGGAAGACTCAGGCCGCTGCTGATTTCCGCGTTCGATGCAAAGCGCTTCGGGTTATCACGCTTGTCCAGCGATGCGTCGAACACCTCGCGCCAGTCGGCCTCATAACCGTTGCGTACGGCAAAGCGCTCACTGGCAATCGCCTCGGCGCCGGTGAGCAGCGCCACTTTCGATTCGCCCCTGGCAATGGCCTGCAGTAACTCGATCATCAAGTGCAGTGGCTCAGTCCCGCCAGTGGCGCTGTAGATGCGCTGTGTTGGCGTGGCGCCGATCCGTCGTGCGACGGATTCCGGCGGGTGGTTACTGCCACCGAATGGGGAAGCCCAGGTCCGTGCGCTATCGGAGAACAGCCGGATCACCGCGATGCAATCGACGTCGCCGGCCGCCACGCCCGCATCGTGCAGCGCCCGCTGGCAGGTGAGAGCGGCCAATTGCATGGGCGAACTCAGCGCAGGTATGGATTGCGTATCCAGGCGCTCCACGTATTGGCCGGCTCCGATAATAATGGGCATAGAGTCGGGAACGTGTTGATGTAGCGGCATCGGCAATGGCAATCAGAATGGGTTCAGGCAACGCATCGGTGTGCTACTGCCGAGGCATCGGAAGGCGGATGCTTATGCGCAGTCCGGTGCCCGTATTGTGCGCCGTGATCTCGCCGCCATGTTGGCGGATGGCTCGCCTGGCGATGGCCAGTCCCAGGCCGTAGCCACCGGAATCCCGCGCGCGGGCGGTATCCACACGGTAGAATTCCGTGAAAATATTGTCCAGGTCGTCTTCGGGCACGCCGGGCCCATGATCTTCGATCGTTATCAAGTAGTCGCCTTCGGTCGCCACCAGGGATACATCCACCTGCGAGTTCACAGCCGTATGCTGCAGGGCATTGCGCAGGATGTTCTCGAAGCTCTTGTGCAGCAGGTCGGAGGAACTGCCAACAATTGCCTGCTCGGCAGCGGTGCTGAAGAGGAACTGCTTACCCGAACCTTGCCCCTCGAAGTTGGCGTCATCGCACAAGTGTTGGAGCAAGGATACGAGGTCGATGTGGGAATCCAGGACAATGTCCTGTGCGTGGCTGGAAAGCAGCTGCCTGATCAGCTCTTCCAGGCGCTCCGTCTCCTGTTCGATGCGCTGCATGTACTGCACGCCCTCGGCCGGCTTTTCCTGCGCCAGTGCCAGCGCAATGCGCAGCCGCGTGAGCGGCGAGCGCAGTTCGTGCGAGACATCACCAAGCAGACGCTTCTGCGACTGTATGCGCTCCTGCAGTTGTTCCGCCATGCTGTTGAAATCGCGGGCCAACTCATCGGTTTCATCACCGCCGCGATTGCGTACCTGCAAGCGTGTATCCAGGTCGCCATCCGCCAGGCGCCGGGATGCCAACTGCAGTTCCTTAAGCCTTAAGGTGAGTAAGCGGGAGAGGCCGAAACAAATGGTGCCGCTGATCAGCACAGCGAGTCCGACACGCAGCCACAGGCTACTGCCCAATACATTGAGCAGGTAGGCCCGTTGCGTGGATAAAACGAAGATGGCGCGTACCACGCCCTGTTCCGGGCGGTAGATGGACTGTGCCACAAAATGTCCTTGTGCGGTTTTGAACAGGGCCCGGCGGCGACCATCGCGTAATTTATCGGCGGCGCGCCGCACCGCCCGCGGCACTTTCCGTCCCAGCAGGTCAGCGCCGTTGTTATCCAGCAGGTATATTTGTATGTCGCTGCTGCGCCGCACTTCGTCAAGTGCTTTCGCCAGTGCCGCGGTGTCGAGGTTTTCGAGGTTATAAATGGTGCGCAGCATGAAGCCGTGCGGCGGCGCCTGAGGTCTTTGCTCCGCGTACTCCATGATGGCTGGCTGCGATTCAAAATAATTGGTGGCCAGCAGCCAACTGCCCAGTATCAGTATTGTCATCAGCCAGAAGGCGATGAACATTTTGACAAACAGGTTGCCGCGCAGTGTCATGTGAGCGGCTTCTCAGGACTGATCCTGAATTGATAGCCACTGCCGCGAACGCTGACAATCAGGTTCTCGCCCCCGAGAGCCGACAGTTTTTTGCGAATTTTGCTGACGTGGACGTCGATGCTGCGATCATAGGCTGACAGGGCGCGCCCCAATGCCTGCTGGCTGAGCGTCTCCTTGTGAACGACTGTACCCGCGCTTCTCACCAAAAGCTGCAGCACATTGAATTCCGCGCTAGTGAGGTGCAGGTCTACACCGCCATACAATGCCCGGCGCTCCGCGGGAATAATGCTGGTCCGTCCTGCCTCCAGCGTGTCGGACCCCTCAACCAGCTTCGGCGAACGCCGCAGGATGGCGCGCAACCGGGCCGCCAGCTCCCGCGGATTGCAGGGCTTGGGCAGATAGTCATCGGCACCGAGTTCCAGGCCCAGTATGCGATCGGTTTCCGCGCCGCGCGCGGTGAGCATCAGGATGGGTGTAGTACTGAACTGGCGGATCTGCCGCAGCACGTCCAGACCCTGCAGGCCGGGCAACATGATATCCAGCACGATGGCGTCGTAGTGATGCTTGCGGCAATGGGCCACGGCCTCGACCCCGTGGTGTACGGCGCTCGCCTGAAATCCCTCCAGCGCCAGGAAATCGGATAGCAGGGAGCAAAGTTCCCTGTCATCGTCAATGAGTAGAATAGCGACACTCATCGCCAAGCCAGCCTCCTACAGTTCCTGCACCGTCAGGCCCAGTTCCTCCCGTAAGGCCGCGGTCGCCGCCAATTGCCCCGCATGTGTAACCACCGCCGTACTGGCCAGTTCCGGCTTGAAGTAGGTTTGCGTGACGCGCCGCAAATCGTCGAGGCTGACCGCTAGTATGCGCTGGCGGAATTGCTCACGCGAGGTGTGGCTGCGTCCGAACAGGCGGTTGTGAAAATGCTGTTTGGCCTCGCCGGCGGGCGAGCTGGGTTTGTCCATGCTGCCGATGACCCCGAGAATGGCTTCCTCGAGTGCGCGGTACTGGTGTTTCGTATCGAGCATCCACGCCAGCGCCAGGTCAAAATCCCGCAGGGTTTCTGCCAGGCGCGGGTCCCGGTAGGAGTAGAAGCGAAACGCCGCCACGCCGGTATCCTGTGCCGCGCCACCACCATAAGCGCCACCTTGTTCGCGGATGGCGCGGTGCAGGAAGCCGTTGCGCAGGAACCCGCCCAGGACCGTCAGAGCGGCTGCATCCGCATGCTGTTCCGGAACGGTAGGGTAGGCGCGGGCACAAAAGTTCACCTGGGTATTGGTGAGCCACATCTCCGCGCGAGGCTCGCGAATCGATGGCAGGGTGAAGGGCGGGCTGTCCGTGCCACTGGCGCTCTGCGACCAGATCTCACTGGCAATCCTGGTGACGTCCGCCACATGCTGCTCTTCGGCAACGACCAGGTATTGCTTGGGCGTGCTGACCAGCTTTTCATGCAGCTCCGCCAGCTGTGTGGCCAGGATCTGCAGCTGCCGCGGGTCCGTCAGGCTGTCGTCCAGCTGGCGCAATTGCCGAATCCCGGCCAGCCCCGACTGGTGATGATGGAGTTGGGCCAGCGGGCTCATGCCGGCGCTAGCGGCAGTCATGGCCAGGCTGTGCCCACCGCCAGTGATAGACTGGTCGCGACGCGCGCGCTGCTGGTTGACCAGATCGCGGATTCTGTCGATCTCGGTAAAACGCACGCGGTGCAGAGTGTCGCTCATCAGCTGTACCTGGTCACGGACATTGCGCAACAAGGCCTTGGAAGACAGGGTCAGATTGGCGTCGACGGCTTGTTCGTCATTGGCATTGCCGCGCATGCCGACGAATACGGAAATGGCGCCAACCGTCGCGGCCTGGCGCTGTTGTATCGCCAGGTAGGACTCCTCGCCCAGGCCCACCTCGGTCAGGATGTTGGTATACAAGGGTAGTATCTGTAACTGTGCGTCCGTCAATGCCGGCAGTGGGGCGACGGCCTGCAGGTAGACGAGGCCATTGGTACCCTGGCCATAGGTCGTGAAGGGCAGGTTGTGCGGCTGCAACTGCTGGTACGCAAGCTCGGGCAGGGCGGCGGGTACATCGCT
>JANPDE010000406.1:0-4021 GCA_031431315.1 Haliea sp. | reverse complement strand
CCCACACTGCCCTTCACCTTTGCCCAGCAGTATGGGGTGTTGTTGGATGCCGGTGACGACGGCGCGCCAGTAGTCGTGCATTCGGGGCCGCCGCGGGTACAGGTGCTGACCGAGTTGCGCCGTTTCCTGGGGGCAGCCTTTGCCCTGCAGGGTGTGTCGGACAGTGATTTCAAGCGGCGCCTGACGCTGGCGTACCAGCGCAACAATAACGAAGCCGTGCAGATGGCCGAGGACATCGGCGCCGATGTTGATCTCAGTCGCCTGGCCGATGAAATTCCGGACGCGGGCGACCTGATGGACACCGAGGACGACGCGCCCATCATCCGCCTGATCAACGCCATCCTGTCGCAGGCGGTGCGCGACCAGGCCTCGGATATCCATGTCGAGACCTTCGAAGACAGACTCAGCGTACGCTACCGCATCGATGGTGTGCTGGCGGAAGTGCTGTCGCCCAAGCACATGCTGGCACCGCTGCTGGTGTCGCGCCTGAAGGTGATGGCCAGGCTCGATATCGCCGAGAAGCGCGTGCCGCAGGACGGCAGGATCTCGGTGAGGATTGCGGGACATGCGGTGGATATCCGCATGTCGACCATCCCCTCCGCTCACGGCGAACGTGTGGTGCTGCGACTGTTGGACACGGCGGCTGGTCAATTGCAGCTGGCCCAGTTGGCCATGAACGAGCAGGTGTTGGCGGCCTACAACAAACACCTGCACAGTCCGCACGGCATCATCCTGGTAACCGGCCCCACCGGCTCGGGTAAAACCACGACGCTGTATGCCGGGCTGGCGGAAATCAATGAGACCACCCGCAATATTCTCACCATCGAAGATCCCGTCGAATATATGTTGCCCGGCATCGGCCAGACCCAGGTGAATCCCAAGGTCGAAATGACCTTTGCGCGCGGCCTGCGGGCGATCCTGCGCCAGGATCCGGACGTGGTAATGGTAGGTGAGATTCGCGACCTGGAGACAGCGGAAATCGCGGTGCAGGCCTCGCTCACCGGCCACCTGGTATTGTCCACGCTGCACACCAATACGGCGATCGGCGCGATCACCCGACTGAAGGACATGGGCATCGAACCGTTTCTGCTGTCCTCCAGCCTGGTGGCCGTGATGTCCCAACGCCTGGTGCGCCTGCTGTGCAATGACTGCAAGGAACGGGCAGAGCCCAATGCTGCCGAGCGCGAGCTGCTGCGGCTCGATGCGACTGCGCAGGACGCGAGCGTCCATCACGCCAAGGGTTGCGAGCGCTGTAAGTACACGGGCTATCGCGGCCGTACGGGTATCTACGAAATGATCGAGATCGATGACACCATGCGTCAGATGATCTACGCGAACGCCAATGAGCAGGATATCCTCAAGGTGGCGCGCCAGCACTACCCCGGGATTGAGAGCGACGGTCGGCGCCGGATACTGGCGGGCGAGACCAGTATTGAGGAAGTCATGCGCGTGACTTCCATCACCTGACGGCGCCGTGACCGCGTATCGCTACCGCGCGCTTAACACCACCGGGAAACTCGTCAAGGGCGTGCTCGAAGGAGACTCCGAGCGACAGATACGCGCCCAGTTGCGCACCCAGGACCTGCGCCCGGTGGAAGTGGCCGTGGCCAATAAGGCGGAAACCGGTAAATCCAGTTGGCGCCCCTCCATTATTTTGTCGCGGGTCAGTGTTGGCGACCTGGCCTTGATCACCCGCCAGCTGGCGACCCTGGTGGAGGCCAACCTGCCGCTGGATGAAGCCCTGCAGGCGGCCGCTGAGCAGAGTCGCAGCAGCGGCATCAAGGGTATGCTGTTACAGGTGCGTTCGCGGGTGGCCGAGGGCCACACCCTGGCCTATGCCATGGGCGAGTTTCCCCGCGTATTCAATGAAATGTACCGCGCCATGGTCAACGCCGGGGAACACGCCGGCTATCTGGGCCCGGTATTGCAGCAGTTGGCGGATTACACCGAGCAGCGCCAGTACACCGGCCAGAAATTGAAAATGGCCATGATTTACCCGTTTATCCTGGTCGGGGTCGCAATTGCCGTGGTGCTGCTGTTGCTCATTTTTGTGGTGCCGGAGTTGGTGGGTATTTTCGCGCACAGTCACCGGCAGTTGCCGCTGCTGACCCGTGGACTGATTGCCACCAGTGACTTCTTCCAGCACTACGGACTCTATCTGGTGCTGGGAGTAGCGGCGCTGTTCTTTCTCTTCCAGCGCCTGCTGCGTAATCCCCGGCGCAAAAAGCGCTGGCATCGCGCGCTGCTGCGCGTGCCTGGCATCTCGCGAGTGCTGATTGCTATGGATACTGCCCGCTTTGCGTCCACGCTCAGTATCCTGATGGCCAGCGGCGTGCCCTTGCTGCAGTCGCTGCACATCGCCGGACAGGTGTTGACCAACCTGGTACTGCGTGAGGACAGCGAAGCGGTGGCGGAACGCGTGCAGGAGGGCAGCAGCCTGAATCGGGCGTTGCGCCAGAGTGGCCGATTCCCGCCGATGATGGTACACATGGTGGCCAGTGGCGAGGCCAGCGGCGAGCTGGAAACCATGCTCGAGCGCTCGGCGACCAACCAGGAGCGCGAGCTCGAAATGACCCTGGGTACCATGATGAGCTTGTTTGAACCGCTGATGGTAGTGTTCATGGGGGGCATGGTCCTGACCATAGTCCTGGCCATCCTGTTACCCATATTTGATCTCAACACAATGGTGAAGTAGTGATGAAAGCGAGAAACGATGCGGGATTCTCCCTGGTGGAAATCCTGGTAGTGCTGGTGATTATGGGGCTGCTGATCAGTGTGGTAGCACCTACCGTGCTCAACCGGGCCGACGAGGCTCGGGTGGGAAAAGTGCTGGCGGATTTCAAGAATATCGAGACCGCGCTGAAGATCTACCGGCTGGATAATTACGTCTACCCGACCACGGAGCAGGGACTGCAGGGGCTGGTTGAACCCAGCACCCTGGATCCTGAACCGCGCAACTTCAAGGAGGGCGGTTATCTTGAGGAATTGCCGATGGATCCCTGGGGCCGCGCCTATCTGTACCTGAGCCCCGGCGAGCACGGCGAGGTGGACATCTATTCACTGGGCGCCGATGGCCTGACCGGCGGCGAGGACCAGAATCTCGATATCGGCAACTGGACAGAAAAAGAGGGCTAATAGCGCATGTGCAACCGCCCCGTGGCGCTGACCGGCATTGCCACGGTAGCGACCGGCGCGGTAGCGACCGCCGCGGCGTCTACTCGCCAGCACGGTTTCAGTCTGCTGGAGATGCTCGTTGCCCTGATCGTCATTGTACTGGTCACCTCCCTGGCGAGCCTTACCATCAATTCCGGCGGGCAGGACATCCACCTGGAAGCAGCAGTGCGCAATCTGGCGGATGCGGGAAGTTACGCCCTGGATGAAGCGCAGATGAACGCTGTGGATTATGGTCTGCTGATCGAAGAGGAGCAGGCGGCGGGAGAAACCATGTACAGCTATCGCTGGCTGGAACGCTATCTCGATGGCTGGCGGGAACCGACCAGCGGCAAGGACGTGTTCGCGCGGCAACAGTTGCCGCCGGGTGTCGCGCTGGAGTTGGAACTCGAGGATGCGCCTGTGGTGGAGTTGTCACTGGACGAAAAAAAGAAGAAGGAGGAGGGAGTCTCCCCCCAGGTGGTGTTTTACTCGAGTGGCGAAGCAACGGTAGGGGCCATCAATGTGCGCCAGCAAGGCAGCGACGATTTGTTGTGGCGCCTGGAGTGGGACTTGTTGGGACGTTTCAGCGTCATGCGCCGCGGCGAGCCGGACACTGAAGAAGACGAGGACGAGTAGTTGTGAAAGCCTTCCAGCTTGTTCACGGAAATGTCAGCCATGTTGATGCCAGGCAGACCATTCAGTCTGGACGCGGATCATTCGGGTCGGCGGGTTCGAGCGGGAGGAGTGCAATTCGCCCGCTTCCCCGATACTCGCGGACGAATTGCACTCCTCCCGCTCAAACCCTCGTTCCGTGCTATTACACCTATTCATGTTCCGTTCAGGCGCATGTCGAGGCTCCGGCCGGGAA
>JANPDE010000405.1:0-10505 GCA_031431315.1 Haliea sp. | reverse complement strand
GGGTCTATGGGAAAGGTATCTTTTAATGGATCGCTGCACCTTGAACGGAATTGTGGAAATCAATATTGCACCTAAGGGCCCACGCGAAAAACGCCATATGCGTTTTAGCAGTTGCTCAGACCATGAGAGTTTTACACTATGCACGTAAAGATTGGGGCCCAGATTGCGAAATACCTCAAGGCTTGGCGTAGCGCTTTTAACGACCGTTGCCTGGATATATTCCTTAGAATAAAAACTACGTGAGACTAATTCGCCATTTACCTTTTCGAATGGGCTATCTGAGATACCAGGCAATACTTTGTCCTGCAATACCTTCATCCAGAACGCTCGCCATTGTGCTGTGGAACTGTTCCAGTTAACTACAGTAGTGTATGGCCTGCCCTGAATACGCTCGAGAAAGGCACCGATATTTGGCACTACTGCGGGGAGACCACGGCGCAGCGCAATACTTAGAGTGTAGCTATACGTCTCCGGCCACATTGCTGGAAACCAAACAACATCCGGATTCACACCATCAATCAGGGTGTGTACATCTTTATTGTCGTAGGGATCATGAGACACCACGCCGGAGCCGAGTTTTCGGTAAGCATATCCAAGCAGGTGAAATTCGATATTTTCTCCCACTAGCGCTGCCGCGACGCTTTCTAGGACTTCTGCACCCTTTTCCTTGCTCAAGGCACCAAGGACAAGTACACGTAGTGGCCTGTGGGTAGGGAAATGCCAATGCGGAGTCGGATAGGGAGCAGAATTGGCATAATCAGGGTGCCACGCGACAACCGGGTGCGTCACTTTAAAAAACTTCAAAAAGCGATTACTGCAGTCGAGTGAAGGAAAAATAATCCGGTCTGCGCCTTCCACAATCATCCTTTGGTTTTTTCGCCACAATTCAGCACTCAAGCCCTCTGGTAGTGGTCTGTGTCCAGCACATTGTTCATCAAATAGGGGAAGGCCTTCACTCACATAGCGACCATCCTTATCAGTGAGAGAGGGATTGCCATTCACAAGATAATAGTCATGAATGGTCAGATCATATCCGCACCCCAGATTCTCCGCCAGCTTCCATAACCGAGTCGGCAAACCCATAGTATGATGGAAATGCACACGGCCTATACCAAGGCCAATGAGGAGTTCTACTAATTTTCCATACTCGGTATCTATATTGAAGAACAATCCGTCTCTCAATCGTTCTTCTCCATCAAAACAAGACAGTCGCACAGAGTGCCCATCCTTGTCGGGCATCATAAACAGAAATAGTGCACGGTCCGCGAACGCAGATGCCAATTCGTCCACGTGCTGCTGCACGCCACCACTTAATTTATGGGAAATCATTAGTATTTTTGGTTTTTTTTGTGCCGCAAACAAACTCAGCCAAGCCCTGACTCGAGCGGACCGTGCCGGATCTCGTGCAATGAAACGTTGGATATCGCTATGATAACGCGGATACTTTTTGTCCAGCGTATCCAGGGCCTGGGCTAATCTTGGACTGTGTTCGTCGCCGAAACTAACCCCACCTTTGTGGTATACAAAACAATTGGCCAAATGGAAATTCCGCCGACCTACCTGCGCAGCGCGTTGACACCAATCATTCTCCTCTCCATACCCGCGCCCATAAGCCGCCAAATCGAAATAGCCGATCTGATTCAGGCAGTCTCGACGGAGATACATGCAACAACCAACGCCGGTAGGTGCCTGAAAGGCATCTGCAACGGTAAATTCCGCTGCAAATTGCGCATCTATCTCCACCAAAGGAAGCGCAAACATAAGCTTGTTGTCTTTGCAGATGTTCGGAAAGCTACAAATAGTCGCGTTGTTGGAAAAGGGCGTAACTGAAGCAACTGCCTCGTGGTAATAGGCTGCTTCGCGCATGCGTCGCAACCAGTCGCCAGCGACTTCAACATCACTATTGAGCAAAAGTACATCTCTTTCCACATCGAATGACATGCCACGATTAACAGTGGCCACAAAACCCAGGTTTTTTTCATTCTCCAACAGTATCACTTGGGGGGAATGGCCATAGAGTTCGCGGAGAAAGTCGGTGATTTGTTGATCGGGAGAACGGTCGTTGATGATAATGATGCGCGCCCAATCCCCGTCCACGGTTTGCATTACTGATTCCAGGCATGCCCGCGTTTCTTGATAGCCATGATAAACAGGGATAACTACATCAACACTTCGCATATTCCCACATCACCCTGAAATTAGATCCTGCTCCCGACTTCCCACCCCTTTCACCTCCTTCAAGGATTCAAGCAAATTGCAACTAAAAGCTGGTTACAAATCTGCGATTCGACATTAAGGAATCCCGAGCGGTGCATGCCTAACAGAAATAGGACAGGTCGAGAATTGACTATTTCCATGCCGTCTGACTGAATGATGTATCGAGGTGAGGGATAATACCACGGTAAAAGCCAGTTGGCCGATCCCGTGTTGCCCAACAGCGAAACAGGTGGCGGGCGCCTCCTCAATTGGAAAACTGATATGCTCGAAATAATTGACCCGGGCGGCGAAATCCGCTGCAAGAGATACACAATGCACAATGTACACAGTTCGCGAGCAGCCACTTTCGAGCGTAGCAGCGAGAGAGACAATACATGACCGCGGATTCCGTCAACCCGACTTGCCAGCCAATCACAATAATAGTTCCAGTATATCGCAATCTGCAAGTCACGCGGGCCTGTCTTGAAGCCCTTATTGCCAGTGAATTGCCTGAAAATGCGTCGATTATTGTGATTAATGACAGCTCGCCTGAAGCAGAACTGAGCGCGTTCTGTAGCGGCCTGGCAGCACGGGTCGGCTTCAGACTCGTTCTGAACGAAGGCAATTTGGGCTTTGTGAAAACTGCCAACCGGGGCATTGCTTTAGATTCCGATGCCGACGTCGTGCTACTGAACAGCGACACGATTGTCTCCAGCGACTGGCTACAACGAATGCAGTCCTGCGCTTACAGGGAAGAGTCTATAGGTACGGTAACGCCGTTTTCCAATAATGCGACAATTTGCTCCTACCCTGTGTTTCCGGTTTCAAACAAACTACCGGCAAACTGGAGCGCCACAGAGTTGGACAAGGCATTCCAATTAGCCAATGCAGGCTCGCATTTGGAGATACCTACCGCCATTGGCTTTTGTATGTATATGAAGCGCTCCTGCTTGAACGAAACTGGCCGCTTCGACGAAGCGAATTTTGGTCTTGGATATGGGGAGGAGTGCGATTTTTCCCTGCGTGCCAGTGCCTTAGGCTGGAAACACGCTGTCGCCGCTGATGTTTTTGTTTATCACGAAGGGGGGGCCAGTTTTGCCTCGGAGTCAACGGAACGGAAAAGACTCGCTGGACAGACAATGACAAAGCTCCACCCCAACTACCATCAACTCATTAGCGACTTTGTGCAGCGGGACCCGTTATATGCCTTTCGAAGAAATGTGGACGCCATCCGTCTCAGGGCCAAGCCCGACGACAGTGTTGCTATTCTTCAAGAACACGTTCACTACACACGGACTATTCTAGAACGAACCACTGAGTATCATAGGGCGATGCTCGGGGAACAGGAACAGCGGCAGTATCTCGAAGGCATGCTGGAAGATTGCCGCCGGCAAATTGCAGCTACCGACCGTACCCTCGCCATGACCCAGCAAGTAGTCGGCGATTTGAACCGACATATCGAGCAACTGAGAGAGCACATAAACACTATGGAGAAAAGCCGCTCCTGGCGTTATACAGAATGGCTCAGGCGTAAATAGCGGAACAGACGCGCCGAGCCGCGCCCCAACACGGCAAAGTGCTATAAGCTCGCACAGTTTTCCTTACAGAGACTCACCCTTCCCAGCAACCAGTCGACCTGAACCTGTACCGACACACCATTTTCCTGTGTGAGATTGACAAAGCCACCACTCGAGCCACCATCAGGATAAAATCGGATGACACCGGCACCGCCTGTGTTCAGTTCCCAGCTACCCAGAACCTCCATTTGAAGACTTTCGGGAAGCGTCGTTACGTTCTCTCCCAGGGTGATCTCTCTACTTTCTGGATTGATAAACACATCTTCGTTGCCCCCGCTTCGAATGGCTAAATATCGCGCGGAGGTCAATTTTGTAACAACGTCGTTAACAGCCCCATGGTACTGTGAGGATTTGTAGAGGCGCTGCATAGCCGGTGCACTTACACCCAGAACAATAGCAGCAATGGTTATGGCCGCCAGCATCTCAAGCAGCGTAAAGCCACTTTCCCGACCTGAATTTAACTTCAGTAGCCGCATTGGACGTTTCTAACTCTCAGCCATTACCAGTTGCCGACGTCGGAGTCCTCACCCTCCCCCCCTTGGGCGCCATCCTGACCGAAAGAAAAAATATCGACTTCTGCATGAGTACCTGGGTTGGTGTACTGGTAATCACGGTTCCAGGGATCTTTTGGTAGTCCAGACTTCAAGTACGGGCCATTCCAGCCATCGGCACTGCTCGGCTTTACTGCCAACGCGTCCAGTCCATCGGTGGTTTCGGGGTAATGACCCACATCGAGTTTGTACATCTCTAACGACTGCTCCAGATCCTTGATCTGGACACGAGCAGTTTTGGTCTTGGCTCCGCCCAGCTGTTTGAGCACACTGGGGCCAACCAATCCTGCGAGCAAGCTTAAAATGGCCAGTACCACGAGAAGCTCGATCAGCGTGAAACCGGTTTCCCATCTGACAAAATTGCTTTTTCTAGAGATCATGACATATTCCTGTTTCGCATGATTGCTGACGACTGGTGCGAAGCTCGAACAAGGATGTAAACACGTTCAGGCTGCCAAGTCATTGACTGACATAATTCCCATCAGAATTGCAATGATGACAAGAGCAATTGTCCCACCCATTATTAGGATCAATATCGGTTCCAGTAGTATCAGACTGCGTTTTACGCCCGCCTGAACTTCCTCATCATAGACCTCGGCCAATTCTGTCATCATCTTGTCCAAACTGCCAGATTCCTCTCCTACACGCACCATCTGAATTACCAATGGAGAGAAGACCTTGGATTCTTCCAGCGCGACAGACATTCGCTGTCCTCGTTTGACGGCAGGCTCCAGAACGCTCAAAGCTTTTTTTATTACGCTGTTGTCTACTGTTTCCACAGCGATTGCAATTGATTGAAGTAGAGACACCCCATTGCCCATCAAAGTTCCCACTGTCTTTGCAAACTTCGACACTTCATATTTGAACACTACAGGTCCCAGCAGTGGCAAACCCAGCAGGTGCTCGTCAAATTTCGCGCGACCTCCAGCACTGCCTAACCAATTGCGTAGAATGAGTCCCACTACTACACAAAGTAGCAGCATCAGCCAACCATAGGATTTCAGGAACTCTCCGCCGGATATGACGGCCCTTGTGAGTACGGGCAAGGAATCACCCATATCATTGAACAAAGTCTCAAATTGCGGAACAACAAATCCCAACATGCCAAAGATCGATAGAACTGCCACGGTTAGCAAAATTGCCGGATAGATAAGTGCTGAGACTACGCTCGACCTCACCGCTTTAGCGTTAGTAAGATACTCCGCGAGACGTATCAATACGTCGCCCAAATGACCACTGGCCTCTCCTGAGCGCACCATATTGATGTAAAACGTGTTAAATACTCCAGGGTAGGCCTGCAGCGCCTGGCTCAAACCTTT
This sequence comes from Haliea sp., assembly GCA_031431315.1. GTDB lineage: Bacteria > Pseudomonadota > Gammaproteobacteria > Pseudomonadales > Halieaceae > Marimicrobium. The sequence goes on along the minus strand of JANPDE010000405.1, from coordinate 4,862 downwards.
TCCCGCTTTAACGGAGGCTAGAAGCTCTTGCATCAACTCCCGCAACCTCGCATGACCCGCCATTTCAATCATAACCTTGAGCGCGCGATCTATCGGCAATCCGGCCCGCAGCAAGACTGCCAATTCGCGGGTCATGGCCAGGACATCACCACTTCCCACGCCACCTCCACCGTCCGCATGGTCGCTGGTAGCAATATTATTCTCGCCCATCGGCTCCAGACTCAGTAGGGTGAGGCCCTGTAATCTCAGCTCTCGAGACGCCAGCTCAATACGATCAGCCGAAATTGCACCCTGAATGGTCTTGCCTTGAGTAGATACTGCCTTGTAGCTAAAAGAGGCCATGATAACCCTGTTCGTAATTTGGCATTATGTCGTCAGATCGAGCGCAATACTCGTCACGGGCTTACTTTCCTCATCCTGCTGGTCCAATGTGACCCTAAGCAATTCTTCGACTGACGTCACTCCTCGGGCCACCTTCCTCAGTCCATCTTCGAACAACGTGTACATACCATGGCGACGCGCTGTTGCATGCAAGGTGGTTGCGTCCGCTCCAGTAAGTATTGCAGCGTGCATTGCACTATCCAGAATAAACAGCTCATGGATTCCCGTGCGACCTTTATAGCCCGTATGTTTGCAGGCATCACAACCTACTGCCTGATAAATTATATTGTCGGCGGACTTCATGAATCGACGCAGGCCATGGCCAACCAAAATCTCATCGGTGGCCTCTACTGGCTCACGGCAATGCTCGCAAAGTTTTCGGATCAATCGTTGAGCCAATACTCCATTCACCGAGGAAGTAATCAAATAACGCTCAATGCCCATATCTTCCAAGCGAGTAATTGCCGCCGCGGCAGTATTCGTGTGCAGCGTTGACAATACCAGGTGCCCGGTCAGAGCCGATTGCACACCGATCTGCGCCGTCTCACCATCGCGCATCTCGCCAATCATGATGATATCCGGGTCCTGGCGCAGTATGGAGCGAAGTGCCAAAGCAAAATCAAGGTTAATCTGTGGTTTCACCTGAATCTGGTTGATACCGCGCAATTGGTACTCTACCGGATCCTCCACCGTGATAATTTTCCGGGATTCAGCATCCATCGAAGACAAGGAAGCATACAGGGTGGTTGTCTTGCCGGAGCCCGTTGGTCCGGTGAGCAGAAGCACACCATGTGGACGAGACAACAGTTCCTGGTAGCGGCCCAGCGTCTCCTGATCAAATCCCATGTCCGACAGACTCAGGCGGATATTCTGACGGTCGAGCACGCGCATCACGATACTTTCACCGTGGACTGTTGGGATCGTTGAAACGCGCAGATCAAGTTCATGCCCCTTGACCCGAATCATGATCCTGCCGTCCTGTGGCAGGCGCTGTTCCGCTATATTCAAATTGGCCAGCAATTTAATACGCGAGGCTATCGCCGGAGCGTGACTGGCCTGCGGCGGATCCGGCACTTCCTGGATAACGCCGTCAACGCGGTACCTGAGGTGCAACCCATCGTCGAACGGCTCAATATGAATATCTGAGGCGCCAAGGTCGAGGGCACGGTGAATGATCTGGTTTACCTGGCGAATAATGGGCGCCTCACTGGCAAGGTCTTTGAGGTGCTCGATAAACTCACGGTCATCGGCGTAAATATCAACGGAGATCTCACCGCCTTCACCTTCAGCCTCGCCCTCCGATGCGGTGTGCTTTTGCAGGGCTGTCAATATCTCGGGCTCAAGGCCCAAACACAGTGTCACTGGACGATCCAGCGCCAGACCAAGTGCTTTACGCAGGAATGCATCTTGTGGCACTACGGCGGCGAACACAGCAGAATCCTTGGTTGCCGCAACCGGCACAACTGTATTTCCTAGCATGAAATCCAGGGAAAGACCTGGAATTTTCAGCGCCTCTTCCGGATAATCGGCTGTGGCCAATAAAGGGATTTCGAGCAACTCAGACAACGCCTGGCAGACATCCACCTCAGACACCAGACCCAGCTTCACCAGGATCTGGCCGAACAATCCACCCATCTCGGCACGAGCTACCAGAGCGCGCTCAACGTCGCGGAGGGTTATCTTGCCACTTTCGACTAAATATTCACCAAGCTTCATAGTTCAACCGATTACCCCAGTAGTCGCCTCGCCTCTTTACTCGACCTGTCATATGCCGGCAAGCTTAACACCAATCACTGACACCGATCTGTAGAACGAAGCACCGGGACCACGTTAAGAATTGTAATTCGACAAAATTTAGTTCCTGATCAGGTAACCCGATGGTGCAAATGTAAAGCCGAATTTAGTCTCGCGATTGACATCCACGGTATAGTCTTCAGGATACATCTCGAAGTATGCTGCAAGGGCCTCTGTTGGTCCGTCTCCCCATCCGGGCAATACTGGATGACCGTTTATATTGCCATCCTCGACTATCAAATAGTCTCCCGGTTGCACGACGCTACGGAGTAGCGCAAGTTCGGCCAGAACATGGCCTTTGGTATGGTTACTGTCCAAAATGAAAAATAACTTGCCCGGGGAATTGCGGCGCATTTCAACAATGGTATCCGCGACACTGACATCGGTTGTTGACACCGTCAACAGCTTGATGGAAGGTGTATCGTGTACGACTTGGTCAACCTCGGCATGCGAGATATCAACTGAGAGAACTGTCAAATCGGGATTGATCGCACGACCAATGAGACTGAAAAAAAGTGCCGACCCGCCAAACCGGGTACCGAACTCGACAATGAGGCTTGGTTGTAATTCGAATAATATTTCCTGGTAGTTCCACATGTCTGAAACAGACTTATTGGTCACCACTCCCAGAAAGCGGACATCCTCCCAGATCTCGTTATCGTAATACCACTTGTGGTACTCCTCTGGTGGATTATATGCAGGCATGTATGCTCTACTCGAGTCATCAATATTTTATCGGCCGACTCACGAATTAGTCGTTCTCGTGAGTGCAATTTCAACTAACTGGCAGCGAGCTGTTCCCTTTCAGTCGTCTGCGCAAGCGCGTCGCGCACTGCCTCCAGATAGAGTGTTCCATAGCGTTGGTCAGGCTCGAGATAACAACCCTCTGCCCACTCGTTCCAAGCATTCAGGAAGATAAGTCGTTCGTTCGCCGGTCGCTTTGCAGTCACTTCAACCAGCTTGCGGAACCAATATGCAAAGCGCTCTGGCGACGCACCCTCAAATATGCGCGCGCGCTTTACATAACGCGCTGTGTTGTCCCAGTCAACAAATGCCCCAGGGAAACATGGCAGCCCGTCCTCGCGCTCTACCTTGAGGATTTGCTTCCACACATGATCGTAGTCATAGAACGTGAGTCCGGAAAAGAAGCGGTAGCGGATGGCACGCAGCAGATCCTGCGCCTTCTCCGGCAATAAGCGCGCGGTGGCAAGCGCGCGCGCGCGCCCCTTCGCGATCGCCCCGGGCGAGCGGGCGGATATTGGTTCAAAATCAGGTGAGTAGATCGCCTCGAAGGGCTGAAACTGCATCACTGCATCGAAATGCGCCAGCACTTCCGGTAACGGAAACTCATACTGCTTCATGCACACCAAATACAGCCCCGGTAGACCACGCCGCAAAGCCTCCTCACGCCACATCGTAAACATGCGCTCGATATCAGTTATACGGTGTGCGCGATAAACCAGGAATATAGGCTTTCCGTCCACTTTAATTGAACGTTCGTCACTCCAGAAGCGGAACAAGTATTCGAAATGCCGCATCCAGATCGCAGGATCCGGCTTGTGTGTCTGTTCCTGCAGGATGTGATGGTCGCGGCCATCCCAGCGACGCGACCACGTCTCATTTGCCCATGCGAGACAAAATGGTAAGTCGAGAGACTTGTTCTCAAGCATGAGATTCGTCGGCTTCTCTAACAGTTGCTTACCGTCAAACCAGTAATGGTAGTGGCAAAAGCCGCCCACGCCATGTCGCTTGGCGATGTCTTGTTGCCAAGCAAGGGTAGCTACATCTGATTGGTCGTAATAGCGTAGGCTTTGAGGCACACGCGGTTGGTAGTGGTCTCGGAACAACGGCTGTGCCTTACGCACGTTCTGCCAGTCTGTGAAGCCTTTGCCCCACCAAGTGTCGTTCTCCGGGATTGAATGCAACTGCGGGAAGTACATTGCTACAAGCTTCACTCCGTCGTCTCGCTGCATCATGCCTTACCCACCATCGAGCGGAGTTTGCAGAGTGAGTGATGTGCCTTATTCACCGCGCGCTTCCAAATCTTCGCCTCGCGATGAGCACCGTGTAGCTGTAGCGGAGAGTTTAAATCCGCAAAGCGCTGCGAGACAGCGGCCCCCTTAGCGGCGAAGTATTTCTTGAACTCCGGCAAATGCGAAAGCTCCACCAGCTCCAAAATCGCGGCGTCCGGGTTCTTTCCGACAATTAACACGCCAAGGCCCCAGCAGTGGTCAAACTCCAAATGGGGGTACCAGCATTTTACGGAGTCGAATAGCTTGCGCACGCCAAACTTGAGTGAGGCAGGCCCAGTATTCTCCATGTTCACATTGACGTCGTGAAAGAGGACCACACCGCGCTCTGACATTTTCGGCAGCCATGTGTTGAAATCGTTCGAGACTGCCTCAAACGTGTGGGTACCGTCGATGTGCAGCAAGTCTATGGAGCCGTTGGAAAAGTCGTTCACCGCGGTATTGAAATCCTTGCGCACCAGTGTAGCGGCCCCGGTATATTTCGAAGTTACGTAACTGTAAATCTCGTTGTAGAGCGACTCGTCAAAACTGCCCATGTGGATATCGCCCTCCCACAGGTCCACCCCGTAGCACTGTGTGCCTGCACCGCAGGCCTCGGCGACTTGGCAGAAAGCGGCAAAGGAGGACCCACTATAGGTCCCCAATTCCACCAGCACG
>JANPDE010000404.1:0-5571 GCA_031431315.1 Haliea sp. | reverse complement strand
CATGCAGGCCGTAGCCCCTTGCTTGATGTCGCTGTGGTGGCGGTGCTGAAGCCGCTCCGGATAGCGCAGTATATCCAATTGCGGGAACCGGTGTCGCCCCTGCACCAGGCCGCCAACAATCTAGAAAATTCCGTGCAAGCTGAGCAATAGCGCCGCCGCTGCGGTAGCCGCAAGCATGACGCAGGCGCCCTGTGCAAAAGGATGGCGACATTGCAGCAGTTTGACCATGAGGGTCTTGCGGTCCACCTTGACGCCCCCCGAGGCCAGCGGCATGACCAGTTTTTGCAGCTGGGGCGAGGCAAAGGCGGGCAGCAGGCGGCTGCCGGTAAACACTACGACATCGTCGATCAACAGGAAGGGGCCGTGATGTTGCACACCGGAACCCCCGGCGAAGTGATACATCCCGCGGTGATCCACCAGCAACACCTTGTCCTGCATGACGCCTACATGCTCAACGGGGTAACGCATCAGCAATAGCAGGGCGATGGCGGGCCCGCTGAGCGCCAGTACCAGGGCAGCCAGCTGCCACACAGTCACACTCAGTGCGATGGCCAGCAACAGAATGCCCAGTACCAGCAGTCCGTAACTGATACTCCTGCTGCGCAGCATTGCCAGCCGGTTCTGCACGGGATCAATCCAGTGCAGTGCATCCACATAGTCGTCTACGGGTTCGGCACCGCGCTCGCGATGGGATTTATAGACCAGGGCGCGCAGTTTCTGCAGGTAACCAATGCCAAAGCCCAGGACCGCGGCAAGGGCGCAGAGCAACAAGCCCACTCGCCATGCCGTTGTGGAGAGTGTGGCACGGCGTTGTCCTGCGGCGACGAGATCTGCCAGCGGCGCGGACGCAAATGGCGCCTCAACTTCCCGCAATGCATTGAAGCGCAGTGCTGCGGGGCGTAACGGGTCGTTGACCAGGGTTTTCTCGCCCCAACTGACCAATTGCAAAGGGCCGGTAGCCGCCGGCAGCTCTACCTCATCAACGTAGCTCCACTTCTCATCAAAGCGATACAGTCCGACATCACCGGACTCGGGATTGCGCAGGGTCGCCCACCAGGCGCCGCTGGACCAGAGAAAATCGCCCACCCTGGATTGTGCGGTCTGTTGCGCCGAAGGGGGGAGTAGCAGGATTTCGTCCAGCTGTTGACCGAAGGCATTGTCCTCGTAGCGATAGACGCCGATGGCCGGGCCAGCGGCGCTGTTCATCATTAGTAATCCACCCTGCAAGCGCAGCACGGGTTGCGCGGGTATGGCGACAGTGGCTCGGGCCACTATCTCTCCGGCGTGGTTGATTTTCAGCAGTTCACCCGCGACATGGTCGGCGAGTATCAGGCTGCCATCCAGGGGGTGAATCACAAATGTGCTGATAGCGCTGTCCTGAAGCTGCGACGACACGTACTCGCACGGTGACGGCCCAAGCGCACAGCGCAACAGCTGCGGGGAGCGTCTACTCGCGGCATATGCACTGTCGCCGGAGAGCTGCCCCAGTGCGAGCAGTGCACCGCTGCTGTCAAACTCGAGGGGGGGAAACAGCGCGCTGACTCCCAGGTCACTGAGCGGCACCGCCTTTGTACTGACACCCGCGCGATCGTGGAACAGCAGTTGATCACCCGCCAGCAACAGTGGCGCGGACTTGGGATCAATGACTATGGCGTCGGCACCGCTAATACCTGGATTGGTGGGTTGGCGCAGAAAGCTGCCTCCCGCAATGAACAATATGGCCAGGGCCAGGGCGCCCAGTGCGTAGCCCTGTCGCATACGCTGGGGAGCTCGTGTGGCTCGCGCACGCACTTCTTCGGTATTGCGAAAAGGTCGAAGATTGTACAGGTTCGGTTCACCCGGCTGGCGCTGGCGTGGTGCGGGCGTTCCGACTGCTGTTGGGATGGATTTACGCTGAGGCACCTCAAGGTTGGTTCTGACGCGGGTTTTTGGCGGTTTAAGATTGGTCGATTGCGCCAGCGCCGCGGCCTGCTGCGCGACCAATTTGCGTTTCTCTTCCCTGCGCAGTGCCCGCTGTGCTGCTAATTGCTCAGCGGCGGCACGCCGGTGTTCCGCTGATTGGCGCTGAGCTTCAGCTTCTCTGCGCAGCGCCTCCGCTTTGATCCGGGCGGCTTCTTCCGCTTCCTGTCGTTTTATCTCCGCCAGTTCGGTCTGGAGTCGAGCGGCCTCTTCCGCCTCCCGACGTTTCATTTCCTCCTGTTCAGCGTACAGCCTGATTGCTTCCTCGGCCTCTCGACGTTTTAGCTCTTCCAGCTCCGCTTTGCGCCGGGCTTCCTCCTCTGCTCTCAGCCTCGCCTGTTCCTGTAGCGCCTTGCGTCTGGCGGCTTCCTCCACCGCTTTGCGTTTCGCCTCCGCGGCTAGCGCCTGTCGCTGCGCTGTCTCTTCCTCCTCCCGGAGCTTCTTCTCGGCGGCCTGCCGGGCACTGATTTCCGCGGCCTGGCGCTGCTGCGCTTCCAATGCCGCTTTTTCCTGGGCTGCTTTCTCCGTTGCCTGTCGCTGCGACTCTTCTTTGCGGGCCCTTATTTTTACCGCCAGGTCGGTTTTGTTCGGAGTAGCCACTCTGGAACCCACTGCCCAGGTCTGGTCAAGCGCTGCCGGTTGGGGTGGCTGTAGGGACCGCTTGGCGCTGCCGCGTTTGGCGCTGACCGTGGCTCTCCCACCTGTTTTCCGGGGCGGAGGTGACCCGTTGGCGGCGCTATCCGTGGCCTCGCTGTCCGCGACCTTGACCAGAGCAGCGACTGCGCCCAGCTGATGCAGTTCGTGGTAATACTGGGCGGCGTCCTTGCGCTCGAGATTGCGGCGCAGGATGACGGTCTGTCCACTGAAGAAGCGTTCCAGGCGGATGGGATCATCGATAGCGAACATTTTGCCAAAGCGCAGCTTGACCGCTGTCGGATCCTGGCCGGCTTGAATTTCGCCGCTAAACGTGAGGTTGAATCTGTTCACCTCGCGCCTGCTATCCCCTGTGGCTTTTATCGTTTCTGGCAACGAATTTACGAGGTTTCAGGGTGCATTACCAGAGCCGCGACTGTTGAATAGTTGTCTTTGGCGATACCGGTTCCTGCAAACGCAATGGCCCCGTGTATCGCTCGATGCTGCGCAGCGGAATCGTGAAGTAGTGGCAGACCTCCAGCGCTTGGGTGGGTTGGGGTGGTTTAACCGCGAGCGCCAGGCGATGGTCGCCTTCTCCGGCGGATAATCTGAAGTGCCACGCAGCGGCATCGTCCTCCAACACAGAGTCACACGCGATGCCAATAGCCCCACAATCCGATAGTTTAAAGCTGAACTTATCAAGGCCCAGCGAGACCCCCTCGCCGCGTGCCTTGATATAGGACTCCTTCAGGGTCCAGTAATCGAAAAATCGACTTTTCTGCGCTTCCCCGCAGAGACTCAGTAAATCTTCATACTCCGGTGATGAGAAAAATCGCCGTGCGAGGCGCAATACATCGACATTGCGAAGGCAGTGCTCTATGTCTACGCCAATGACGGGAAATTGGGCAATGGCGCAGACCACCCATTCGCTGCTGTGACTCAAATTGAAACATAAGCGCGTACTGGGGTGGGTAATGTAGGGCTTGCCGCGGTCGTGTTCGTCGAATTCCCATTGTAGCGGCGCGTAATTTTCATACTGGGATAAGACGGTACGCAGTAGAGTTCTGGTTATCGCGTCAGTATTGCGTAATGTCTCACTGCTGAAGCCACGATTTCGCGCCAGTTCAGCTTGGCTCAATACGTTGTAGTATTCTGCGAACGCGGATGTCGGGATTGACGACATCCTGGTGAGCCAGATATGTATGGTATTCGCAGCCAGTTCCACCCTACCTGTCCTATACGCAAAGTCATTGAAAACGGTAACAGTTCAGTAGAATAATGCGATCCTGGGGCAATTGACACACAGCAACGTTTTAGCCGCTAATCCACAAGCATGCTCGGGAAACGAATTGGCCGAGAACAGTTCCATGTGTTCAGGGAGATTGACGCCGGCAAGCTGCTGAAGTTTACAAAGGCCTGCAGAATTCATCGTGCGGCGGAACTGACAATCTCAAATGTCAGCCCGGCCATGGCAGTCAGACGCTGCTGATACTGCCCACCCAGGGCCGATGCCGGTGTCCAGAAGCCTCCGCCGACCGCGAGTTCATCCTTGGCCAGGCAGACGGCCGCTTCTCCCAGCATTCGCGAAGTGGAACCGTAACCGGGGTCGAGATCGCCACTGACCTTGATGACGGTTTCCCGGCTCCGGTCGGCGGGATCAATGCCGCGAAAAAACACTTCATAGTAGCCCGCTTCACGTTGCTCGCGGGTTGGGCCCTCACCCGGCTTGGGCAGGAATCGCTGCGCCAGTTTGCGAGTGGGACCCAGCGCCAGCGCCACCAGCCCCACACCGCCGGCCACGCTGGCGAGCGTGGCCTGGTACCGGGATTTGTTGAGAGTGGCCTCGTCGTAGCGGAAGTCCTCTCCCCAGGGAAAGCCCAACAGGGCGTTGCTGCGGCGCACCACGCGCGTATTGATGGCGGCCATGATGAAGGGCGAGGTCCACTGCTGGAAATCCACATCGAATTTCGCGCCAGTCTGGTCCGGTCCGTCCTGGCCCGCGGGTGTGCCTGAGGGGTAGAGCGCGTAGGGGTTGCCCATCGTGCGCCGGACTGACGGGTCGTGCCGGGCCTCTTCCAGCATATTCAGGATACTGGCGATGGTGCCGCCACTGGCAGCGCCGCGATTGCGTCCGACCCGGGCCTTGACCTGCCTGGCATAGACGCCATGGCGCTCAAACATCACCTGCTGCAGATACCAGCAGCCCATGTCAAAGGGTACAGAATCGAAACCGCAGGTGTGGACGATACGCGCGCCACTCGCCTCGGCGTCGGCCTGGTACTGCGGTATCACTTTCGCCATCCATTGCACTTCGCCGGTCAGGTCGCAGTAGTGCGTGCCGGCGGAGGCACAGGCCGCGACCAGGGGTGTACCGTATTTCGCGTAGGGCCCGACCGTGGTGCACATGACCTTTGTCCGCGCCACCAGGTCCGTCAGGCTGTCCCTATCTGCACTGTCGGCGACCAGAATCGGGAGCTGGTCGCGCTGGGCCGCGGCCAGGCAGGACTCGCGCACCGATTCAAGCTTGCTGCGATTGCGCCCGGCGATGGCCCAGCGCAGATCACCGTTCACACCATAGGTCTCCACCAGGTACTCCACCACTAACTGACCAGTGAAGCCGGTCGCTCCCCAGACGATCAGGTCGAACTCGCGCTTGCCCGCATCTATGCTCATTGCAATCTCCTAGTGAATACCGTGCATCATTTTTTTCAACAGCGGCGACAGCAGTAGCAGCAGTGCCGCAAACCCCAGACCGACATACAGCAATCCCGTAAATAATTCCGTATAGCTTGCCAGTGCTGCGCCGATATCTGCCACCGCACCCTCGACGGTTTCAATCGCCGCCAGTTTCGCCAGTTGCACCGCGACGAATTCCGAGTAGGCGGTGGCCAGAAACCAGGCGCCCATCATTACCCCGACCACGCTGGGCACGGCCAGTTTGGTCACGGCCGACAGTCCCACCGGGGACAGGCAGAGCTC
>JANPDE010000403.1:0-7491 GCA_031431315.1 Haliea sp. | reverse complement strand
AGTGCGCCCTGTGGATGCCAAAAGGCATCAAGAACCGATAAAGCAGTCTGAAAACACGCCTATTTTCGTCTGAATTTTCTCAACAGGAAGAAATGTGGTGATCGTGTGCAAGAAAACGAGGTTTGATCAGAGGTTCCTTAGGGCTGTGCTGGCAGTCGGCGCAACCAGACCAGCGGAATCTTACGTTCGGCCTTTTCCAGATACTCGCCCTGATGCTTGTTCATCTGCACAATTTTTATCCACAGGTCCGCACGCTCCGCTTCCGCCACATCCTCGACAATTGCCCGGAAGCGCTCCTTGCCAATCTGTACGGTGACGGCCGGGTTAGCCTGCATATTGAGATACCAGGCGGGATGGCTTTCCTTGCCGCTGTTAGAGGCGGAGACGACCACCGAATCGCGGTACGGGTAGCAGGCGATCGGGACAGATCGCGGTTTGCCGGTCTTGCGACCCACCGTTTCTACCAGCGCCACATCAATCCAGCCCATCCGCGCGCCAATGCGACCCCCGGTGAGCCGATAGAGCAGCTGGTGGACTTTGCCAAAGTGCTTCCAGTTCAACATAGGTGATGCATCTGTCTGGCCCGCAGCCGCCCCACTCCCGCGATCAATGTGACCAGTAACACGAGCGCTGGCCATGGCAACACTGGCACTACTTGCGGCGGGGCGATAGGCGGGTTTGAAGCAAAGTGAGTGCCTGCCAAGGCAGCGTTGTTGGCTGGCCGCACATCATTTGAGGTGGTGGCCACGGTAGAGCTCACCTCAATTCTAGCGCCATCGGTGGCGGGTGCCGTGTATGAGAAGTCCACCGACACACTATCACCCACCACCAGTGTACCCGGCATACCTGTGAGGGTGACCACTCCGGTAGCAGCATCATAGGTGGCACCCACCCCGGGGGGCAGACTGGTGAATTGTACGTCGGTCGGCGTATTGCCCGCCGCGCCAATGTTAAATGTGTAGGTGACGCCCTGCGCATCCTCAGGACCTGCGTTGGAGAACACCACAGAGCCACTGACCGTCGAACCAGGATCAGCCGTTGCAGGTACGCCGGTGATCACAGTCGCCACGACAACATCGCCTATCGCGGTAGATGCAACTGCGTTGTCATTTTCCAGGACTGAATCCGCAGTCGCACCAGCAGTGGCAATCGCTGTGCTGACAGTGACGGGCCCACTAGCGGGTGCGGTATAACTGAAAATCATGCCGCTGTAGGATTGGCCCACAGCGAGCGGGCCAGAAAATCCCGTCAACGTTACTGCGCGGGCGCCCGCAGCCACGCTGGCGGAGGGGTAGCTGGCCGGGTAGAGACTGCGACTGCCCTCACCATGGACAATTCCCGACAGCGTCACCGGGGACATCAAACTTATTAACGAATAGGTGGTGCGGCTGGTCGTGAGAGCAAACATAGGGCCTCTTATTAATTGCTGGAAATGCAGACAGCAAATCCTACCATCCGGTCCCTGGTGCAACCAGACTTTCACATGCGCCGTGGCAGAAAGGAGCGCAGCCTCAGGCGGTAATATCGAGATCGTACTGCATAATCTGCGGTGCATGGTCAGAGAATCGCTCTGACTTATAGATTTGGGCCGACCTCACCTTGTCGACCAGCCCGGGCGAGATCACCTGGTAGTCCAGCCGCCAACCCACATTTTTGGCCCAGGCCTGCCCGCGGTTGGACCACCATGTATACTGCTCGGGCTCCTGATTAACCAGTCGAAAAGAATCGACAAAACCGACCTCATCGTACAGCACATCGAGCCACGCCCGCTCCTCGGGCAGGAAGCCGGAATTCTTCTGGTTGCTCTTCCAGTTTTTAAGGTCGATGGGGTGGTGACATATATTCCAATCCGCGCAGACAATCAATTCGTGCCCGGCCTGGCGCAGTTCCCGCATATGCTCCATAAACAGCGCCATGAAACGGAGCTTCTTCGCCAACGCCTCTGCACTGCTCGTGCCGGAGGGCATGTACAGCGAGATCACGCTGAGTCCCTGGTAGTCGGCTTGTATATACCGCCCCTCGGCATCCAATGGGTCCCAGCCCAGGCGGGTGGTCACCTTCCGTGGCTTGACCTTGCTAAACAGCGCGGTGCCGCTGTAGCCCTTTTTGACCGCATCGTTGTAGAAGCAGTGGTAATCCGCCGGTGTGAACATCGCATTGGTCAGTTGCTCGACCTGGGCCTTGGTCTCCTGGACGCAGACCACGTCGGCCTGCTGCGCGTGTAACCAGGTGAAAAATCCCTTGCTGGCAGCCGAGCGGATACCGTTGGTATTGCAGGTGATAATCTTCGCCATTATCCGATATCCTTCAGCACGCAGACGCGCCGCAGTGTACCGGAAGCGTCTTGCAGGCGGCAATCGACCAACCGAGAGTCGTCACCGGACGTGACAGTCGCCAACTTCCGACTACAATGAGATGCATACATCACTGCGATACAACACTCTGGAGCATCTCGTGAACAAATCCGTCGCCGAGAACAACCGGGCTATTGCTTGCGAACTGTCTAACAATCTGGCTCGCCTGTTACGGGAGTTCTCCCACGATTTTGAGCGGCGTATATGGCAGGGCCTTGCGGCTCGCGGCTACCCGGATATCCGTCCCTCTCACAGCGCGGTTTTTGCCAATCTTGGCATGGGCGCGGTGCGTGTCACCGAACTGGCAGAGCGTGCTCAGGTCACCCAACAGGCCATGGGGAAAATGCTCAAGGAACTGGAGCGCATGGGCTATGTGGCAAGGGATATTGACGGTGGCGACAAGCGGGCCAAGGAGATTCGCCTGACCCAGCGTGGCGTGGCGCTGGCCGTGGACAGCCTGGAAGTGGTCAACCAGGTGCGCTCCTACTATGCGAACAAGATCGGGGAGCGTCATTTGAACGAACTGGAAACGAGCCTACGCGACGCGGTGCACAAACTACAACTGGAGTACCTCCCGGATTGCTGGGTTGACGTGCAACACGCTTAAAGTGTATCCGTAATAAAGTTGGTAAAAACAAATAACGTTTAATATCAAAAAGATAAAGTTGTTACCTAATTTGATACTTTAATAATATGGCCGCTCGCTAATGGGTATCAGACGACAAGCCTACCACGATGGAACGGGCATTTTTAGCAAATGCAGTCGCATCCTCCTCGCGCTTGGCATCCATCAGTTCGGCGATATCCACGGGCACCTTGACCCCGCGTCTGGCCCCCGGTCGCTCCGCTATCGCTCCCATCCAGCGCGATAAATTGACCAGGCCCTCCACGGAAACGCCCGACCAGTTGTGCGTGCGCACCCAGGCCCAGTTGGCCATGTCAGCAATGCTGTAATCACCGGCCAGGAATTCGTGCTCCGCCAGTTGCGTATCGAGTACTTCGAACAGGCGCCTGCACTCCTTCTGGTAGCGGTCGATGGCGGGCTGGATCTTTTCCGGGAAATAGCGGAAGAAGACATTGGCCTGGCCCATCATGGGGCCGATACCCCCCATCTGGAACATCAACCACTGTATGACGCGCGAACGTCCCTTCACATCGGTGGGCAGGAATTTGCCACACTGCTCCGCCAGATAAATCATGATCGCACCGGACTCGAACACAGCCAGGTCGTTCGCCGTATCCACAATGGCCGGAATCCGACCATTGGGGCAGATTTTCAGGTATTCGGGCGTTTTCTGGTCCCCTTCCATAATATTGATCATATGGACGTTGTAGGGAATCTCCATCTCTTCCAGGGCAATGGAGGCCTTGTAGCCGTTGGGCGTGGGTGCTGTATAGAGCTCAATCATGGGTCGCGATCCTGTCGTCTAGAATTTCATGAAATCGGGCGTGTTGAAGACCCAGCTTTTGACTTCCTCGCGGCGTGAGATACGCCAGCCCTTGTCGGTGCGGCGATACTCATCCACGTACCACAGGCCGAGGAAAAAGGTGTGCGTCTTGCCGTCTCCCAGCGCCATTTCCATGGGGTTAAAACACATCACCCGGCCAGTCGCCGTATCCCCCTGCAACTGGACCTGGACATTAGCATTCAGGTGCTGGCTGTTGGGAAACAGCTCGCTGGTCAGCGACGCCTTGAGGAATGAGAGGGTTTCCTCCAGATTGCCCACACTGCCGCCAAAGACACTGTAGTCGATAAACACATCAGTCGTGAAAATATCGTCGCGCAAGCGCTCGATTTGTTTGCTGTCGATAAGATGGGCGTAGTGAAACACCAGGTCCTGGATTTCAAAGCGGTCTGACAATTCCTGTTGCGAAAGCATCTGGATTCCTCCTTTAGAAGTTCAGGGGTAGCGCGATGTGGCGTTGGTACATACGGTCCCGGTGCGCCTCCAGAGCGGGCGTCAGGCAGGCGAGCGTCTCGGCGTCGGCCGATTCGTAATTGGCGCGCATGTAGTCGGGCATGGGATTGTCCTTGTGCGGTAGCGGCTTGAGCATGGCGGCGAAATTGGCCCAGTAAAAATCGGCGGCTGTCGGCGCACTGCCGACAAAATAATCACTCCCGGCCGCCTGCTGCCGCGCGAGAGTGCGATCCAGTTCTGCGCTGATGGCCTGCAGGCGCGCCGTCGCACCGCCGTGGGCCTGCGCGGACCAGCCGTACTTGGCGCCCAGGCGCTGCATCATCGCTGGCGGTTTAGGCAGCGTCAGCAGGGGCGCCAGCATTTGCAGGCGCCGGTGCCAACCGAAGCCGTCCACCCCCGCGATGAGTGCCGACAGGCCCAACACCTGGATGCGATCTGCGCAGTCCAGCGGCACCAGGGGTTTGTCCGGAGCCAGTCGCTCCGCCAGCATTAGCAGGTCCAGCCAGTGACAGGCCGGTGGAAGATCATCTACGATCAACACAGGCGCCGAGGTCTGCCCGGTCCAGTCGCGCAGCGCCGCGTTCTCACCGCCGCCGTCCTGGCGGACTGCGGTGTAGTCGAGCTGCTTGTACGCCAGGATGGCCTTGGCAGCCTCACCCCAGGGGCCGGGCAGGCCGGCGGTAAGGACCAGGCGCAAGCCGGGAGCATTGATAGCTTCTTCTACCGGGATATAGTTCATAGCAGTTATCTTAGGCGTCCAGTTTAAAAACCTTGATGGCGTTTTCACGCAGGAATTTTGGCCACACCTCATCGCGCAGTGGCACCTGCGGCATCTCGCTGAAAATACGATCCAGTGACAGACCCATGGGAAAATAGCCCGCGTACATAACCTGGCCGGACCCGCGCTTGTTGGCGAAGTCGATGATATCCGGCGGATAGTGTTTCGGCGCGAAGGCGCTGGTCATATAGTACAGGTTGGGGTACTTGAGCATCATCTTCCACGCGACGTCAGTCCAGGGCTCGCAGCCGTGGCGTGTGACCACACGCAGTTCCGGGAAAAACCACAACACCTCATCGAGTAATTCGACCTTCTGCGGCCCGAAGGGCACACGCGGGCCGGGCACGCCCATACAGGGGCAGAAGGGAATATCCAGCTCTACCAGTTTGCCGTAGATGGGATACCACTTCTTGTCGTTGACCGGCACCGGCGGGCAGATCATGGCGGGCGCCGCAGTCACCGCCTTGATATCAAACTCCTGGTGCATCGCGACAATCTTCCGGACCTCGTCCATGCCGCGATTGGGATTAGCTTCGTAAGACGCAAAGAAGCGGTCAGGATGCGCGCGCAGCGCTTTTTCCTGCAGCTCGCTGAAACCCAGGCCGAGCATGGCGCGTTCTATGCCGTGCTTATCCATCTGGTCCAGAGTGTACGCGATGTAGTCCTGCTGACCTTTAACGACCGGAATGTCCTTGAACATATACTGCGCGGGCATGGTGAACTGCTCGTGGCTTTGCCTGTCCAGGAGCAACGGCTTGATCCAATCGTAGAAACTGCTGTTGTCATCGCCCGGGATGGCGAGCATGAGATCGATGATGCCGATATCGGTGGGCATTGGCATGGCGCGTTCCT
Organism: Haliea sp.; assembly: GCA_031431315.1. Lineage (GTDB taxonomy): Bacteria > Pseudomonadota > Gammaproteobacteria > Pseudomonadales > Halieaceae > Marimicrobium. Next base: position 1,588 of record JANPDE010000403.1, on the reverse strand, counting down.
GCTTTAGATAATCACTTCAACTATTTGTAATATTTGGTATTTATACCTGCATGGGAGGTGAATCTCCGGCCTGGTGACGGCGCTGGCGCAGGCGCATCGGCAGAGTCGTATCCACGGATCGGTAGCGGTAACACCCCTGCTCATCCTCGACCCGTTCCACCTGCCCGCGCTGGTGCAAATAATTGAGGTGCGCGATGCACTCGCCCAGCGCCAGGCTGAGGTTATGGCCTTCCAGCGAGCGCTTGAACAGCACCGGCAGCAACTCCATCGACGACAGCGGTGCGTCCACACAGGCCTGCTCCAGCGCCAGAAGGTGATCCTCGTGATGCTCAATGAGAAAGCGCAGCCTTTCGTGCAAGCCATAGAAGGGTGCGTTGTGCGACGGCAACACCAGGGTATCGGCGGGCAACATATCCAGGAATCGCTCGTGCGACTTGAGCCATTCCCGCAACGGGTTGCCCTCGGGCTCCGCGCCCGACACACTGATATTGGACGTGATTCTCGGTATCACCTGGTCGCCTGAGAGCAGGATATTCAGCGCGCTGCAGTACAGGCAGGCGTGCTCCGGCGAATGTCCCCTGCCGATGATCACCTGCCAGCGATTGCCATTGATCGTCAGAAACGTGCCGTCAACCAGGCGCCGGTAAGCGGTAGGCATGGGCGTGATAATGGCGCCAAATCCGCCGAAGTGCTCACGCGATTTATCGACCTGTTGCTGTGTATACCCGGAGCGCAGCATGTGTTCCGCGGTGGTCCAGCTGTAGTGCTCCTGCAGGGTCCTGCTGAAGGCCAACCCGGTGAAGTACTCGGCCTCGGTAATATAAAAGGGCACACGCCAGCGCTCGCACAACCAGCCCGCCATACCGGTATGGTCGGGGTGGTGGTGGGTGGACAGCACCGCCACAACCGGTTTGCCATTGAACTGGCGCTCAAACACGCTCTCCCACAACTGCTGCGTCGGGCCGATGGCCAGCCCGGTATCAATGATCCACCAGCCATCGGTATCTTCCAGCAGGTACAGATTGATATGGTCCAGCGCCATGGGCAATGGCATGCGCAGCCACAGCACGCCGGGCACGATTTCCCGCAGTTGCCCGGCCTCGGGTACGTCGTCAAACAGGTATTTCAGCATGTTGGCGCTAGAGTCCCAGACCCTTGATCAGCGCCACGACGTCCTCATGGTGCGATTTGGTGTTGACCTTGTCCATCACGTGTTTCAGGCGCCCGTCCTTGCCGATAATAAACGTGGTACGCAGGACGCCCATGAACTCGCGCCCCATAAATTTCTTCAGCCCCCAGGCGCCGTATTTTTCGGTCACCGCGTGGTCCTCGTCCGCGAGCAGGGTGAAGTTCAGCTCCTGCTTTTCAATGAAACGCCCCAGTTTCGCAATTGGGTCCGGACTCACACCCAGCACCACGGTATCCAGTTTAGCCAGTACCTGCTTGCTGTCGCGAATACCGCAGGCCTGCACCGTGCACCCCGGGGTCATCGCCTTGGGGTAAAAATACAGCACGACATTTTTTTTGCCCTTGAACTGCTTGAGGCTGACTTTGTTACCGTCCTGGTCCTGCAGCGTGAATGCCGGTG
>JANPDE010000402.1:0-19928 GCA_031431315.1 Haliea sp. | reverse complement strand
GGCTCTACGATGGCAAGGACTACTTCACGATCTACGATTTTGTGAAGGCGCACCAGCATTTCAGCGATCCCGAGTGGGACGGCGAGCCATTGGAGCCAGAACCCCCAGTGCCCTATCCACCGCGATCACCCCGTTCGCCGGTTGAGGTGCGTGAACCACAGGAGCGGCAGCCCAGCCACCCGAAAGTCAGGGTGAAGCTCGCCGACGGCAAAGAGCGCACCATTGCGCACATGATGATGACGAGCTTCTGGCATCCCGACGGCACACCCATGTCCGCGCAGCAATTCATGGAATTGCTGTTCGGCAAGCTGCCCGACTTCTTCAAAGACGAGACAGAATTGCGCGCCATCTGGAGCGCCCCGGACACGCGCAAGAAACTGCTGCAAGGTTTGGCCGAGAAAGGCTTCGGCCACGACCAACTCGCCGAGATGCAAAGGATTATTGATGCACAGAACAGTGACCTGTTCGATGTGCTCGCCCACGTCGCCTATGCGTTGCCGCCGGTCACCCGTGAAGTCCGGGCCGCAAATGCGAAAGTGCATATCCACGCGCATTTCGACGCCAAGCAGCAGGTCTTTCTCGACTTCGTCCTCCAGCACTACGTTACTGTCGGTGTTGAGGAACTCGATCAGGAAAAGCTCACGCCGCTGCTGCGGCTCAAGTACCACGACTCCCTCACGGATGCCATAGCCGATCTTGGCTGCCAGCCCGAAGAAATCAACATGGCCTTCGTCGGCTTCCAGAAGTATCTCTACCAACAAACGGCTGCGGCATGACCGAGGTGACAGCATAAAGATCTCATTGTAGCCGGGGGCATCCAGAGTGCAATTGGACGACCCTATAGAGTACAATTGGACGTCACTCTGGGATACAATTGGACGCCACTCTAGGATACAATTGGCCGAACCTCACTGTTGCACTTAGCCAAAAAGTAGGTAGCAACTCCCCAAAGTATGGATAACCAGGCATCCAATCAACCTTATCTGCCGCGACACCTCCGTCCCGCCGTGATGGCCGCCTTGTCTGATACGCCAGTGGTCTGCCTGCTGGGGCCGCGCCAATGTGGCAAATCGACCCTGGCGCGCCATTGTGAGCCCGAACGCCCCTATATCAGCCTGGACGAGCAGGTCTATCTGGATTTGGCTCTGCGCGACCCGCAGGGTTTTGTGGACGACCTGCCTGAGCGGGTGGCCATCGATGAAGTGCAGCGAGCGCCGGAACTGGCTCTGGCGATCAAGCGGAGTGTGGACGCGAACCGCAAGCCCGGACGATTCTTGCTGACGGGTTCAGCGAATCTGTTGCAACTCCCCCGGCTGGCCGATTCCCTGGCGGGCAGGATGGAGTGCCTGTACCTCCATCCCTTTACCGTTGCCGAAATCAGGAGAGCGCCTGGCAACTTTCTTCCCGATTTTCTGGCAGGCAATCTGTCCCCACAACTCACGCCCGCCCGCGAACCGCAACCCTCGGAACTACCCAAGATGCTGCTGGCCGGCGGTTACCCGGAAGCGGTTTTTCGCGACCCCGAACGGGCCGAGCCCTGGAAGACCAATTATGTGCAATCGATCATTGCGCGCGACGTCCGGGATATTGCAGAAGTGAAAGATGCCAACGATGTAGCCCGCATACTTGCCTTCCTTGCGGACCGCAGCGCACAGTTGGTCAATCAAAGCGCGCTCTCCAACGCGCTGGGGCACACCCGAGCCACCATCGACCGCTACCTGGCCGTGCTGGAGCGCCTGTTTTTAATCAGGCGCCTGCCGGCCTGGCATAGCAACCGCAGTAAACGACTCGTCAAAACGCCGAAGCTGCATTTTGTGGACAGCGGCCTGGCGGCAACCCTCGGCGAATTGGATGCCGGGCAATGGAATGAGCAGCGCGCGCGGTTCGGCCATCTGCTGGAATCGTTTGTGCTGCAGCAACTCGTCGCCATGTCAGATTGTATGCAGCGGCCACCGCGCTTCTACCATTACCGGGACAAGGATAAGACGGAGGTCGACATTGTGGTGGAAAGCCGCGGCAAGGTCTGGGGCATCGAAATCAAAGCCTCCTCCAGTGTAAACGCGGCGGATGCCAAGGGCCTGCTCAAACTCGCGAGAACAGCGGGGGAGGCCTTTCAAAGCGGAATCGTATTTTACGACGGAGCGGCCACGTTTTTCCTCGATAAAGCAGCCAACGTTCTGGCCGTGCCCATTGCCAAACTCTGGGAGCTATAGCAGGTGCCGAATGTCATTTCAGAAACGCTCAGGGACCAGGATTAACATCGCCTATTCGACGGCAGTAAGTGAATTGGAAACTTTGGTATATCCCTGACCATGAGTTGATACTTGATTTGAAGATCAATCAACAATGCTGGGCAACTTAGTGAACAACAGAATGTTTCAGAACGAGTATGCAGCTCACCCACCCGAACGCACCGAGATCGATCAGCTTGCCGGGGCAACACTGCTCGAATTCGGCAGCCCCGGGTGCGGGCACTGTCATGCAGCACAGCCGCTGCTGGCGTCCGCATTGGCCGCTCATCCGGGCGTACGACATATCAAGATTGCCGATGGTAGCGGGCGTCCGCTCGGGCGCGCCTTCCGCGTAAAACTCTGGCCCACGCTCGTATTCTTGCGCGACGGCCATGAAGTCGCGCGATTGGTGCGGCCCGGCGACGTGAGTAGCATCGCTGATGCTCTCGCCAAAATTGACATTGCCCGATGAATGCGTGCACGCTGTCCTTCGGGTCGTCATCGAAGAGTATCCAGATTTCGCCAAGGGTCCTTGTGCTTTGTTCCTGCAGGAGGATGCCCAGGGAAGCCCCGCGCATGTGGTCTGGGGCATTCTAAAGGGCTATGATGAGCCTGTCGTATTGGTCACCGCATACCTGCCAGATCCGCAGAAGTGGGACCGAACATACCGCAAGAGGTTGCAGCCATGAGCGCCCGTCAAAAGATCAAGTATGTCCACCAAGGGCTGTATGTTGCTGAGGTCTCTGTGGAAGTCGATGAGCCTGAAGCAGGATGGTCGCCTACGATCAGCCTGGAAGATGCCTACAAGCTGGACGATGTACGGGAAGCGTTGAAGGCCGGGGATTTGAAAGCTGCAGCACGGTATGGGCGTGTTTACGAGCTCAAGCCTGTCATCAGCGCACAATAGAGCGCGTAGCAAGGCGCTTTAAGCGGGAACATAAGCGCTACTGCGGCCACAACGCGGCCGACAAACTATTGTGTTCTTGATATGACTTACTCCTTCGCCACACCAGGGTCGGCGGCCTATAACAAAAAAAAACGTTCCCGCGGAAACGTCACTCATCATTTTCCTCCGCGTTAGGCATCATCAATACAACACCCGAGGAAATTGGCAGGCATGATCGATCTCTATTATTGCCCTACCCCGAACTGTCAAAAAGTATCCATTGCCCTGGAGGAACTGGGATTGCCCTATCAGGTGCACCCCATCGATATTGTTGCGGGCGATCAGAACCTACCTGAGTACGCAGAAATCTGTCCGAACCGTAAAGTACCCGCCATCATTGACTCGGACGGCCCCGGTGGGCGGCGGGTCGTGCTGTGGGAGTCGGCGGCGATCCTGATGTACCTGGCGGAGAAAGCTGGCAGCCTCTGGCCCAGTGATCCAATAGAGCAGGCGCTGGGGCGGCAATGGCTTTTTTGGCAGATGAGCTACGTCGGCCCGATGATGGGGCAGCTCCATCATTTTGTGCAGTACGCGCCTGAGCGGCTTGACTATCCGATTGCACGTTACACGCAGGAAACGGAGCGGTTACGTCGGTTGCTAAATCGTCACCTTAAAGACCGCACCTTCATGCTCGATGCGTACTCAATCGCTGATATTGCCTGCTTTCCATGGTTCAAGATGTTTGGTTTCCGCTATCCTAATCAGGCTCCGTATCCGTATCTGGACGCGTGGCTCGATCGAGTCTCTGCGAGGCCCGCCGTACAGCGCGGGTTTGCTGTTGATCTGGACAAAATCCGGCCGGTCGTGATCGGGGCCGAACCAGTCACCGATGAGGTTCGTCGACACCTGTTCGCAAGCTATCAAGTGGATGATGGCCCTACGAACCAGGTCCGCTGATTTATAGTGGGTCATAAAAGGCGGCGTTACGTACAGTGGGTATAAGTATTGGCAACCAAGATCGGCAATCTTTTTGAATCCATTCCTGAAAAGATCAGTGAAGAGATCTTCAGCGACTTGGTGCTGGAAAATAATGTCAAAATAGAGAAGATTGTCTCCAAAGGCCATTCATCCCCGGCATCAGCCTGGTACGACCAGGCAGAAAATGAATGGGTAGCAGTTCTCAAAGGCGAAGCAAAAATGACCTTTGAAAATGGTGAAGAGGTACATTTAACCGCCGGTTGCCATCTCACGATCCCGGCGCACACAAAACACAAGGTGACATGGACAACACCCGACACAGAAACAATATGGCTGGCGGTTCACTACACGTAGCAGCGTATCTCCATCCATGAAGTGCTACATTCTCTGGGACAACGACGGCGTTCTCGTCGATACCGAGTTCTGGTATTTCGAGGCGACACAGCGGGCGCTCCTTGAGTTGGGCGTCACACTCACAAAGCAAACCTACCTGCAACGCATGGCACAGGGTAAATCGAGTTGGGATCTCGCCTCGGCAGCGGGCATCGATGCCAACCGGATCGCAATGCAACGGCAACAAAGGGATGCCTGGTATGAGGAATACCTGTTGCACGAGAATATCGACATTTCCGGCGTCGAAGCAATATTGGAAAAACTTTCCAAATCTCACAAAATGGCCAGTGCCGATGAGTGCCTGGTGGTCGAAGACTCCCAGCGGGGTTTACAGGATGAAAATGGCTATTAACCACAACCGACGTGGGCGCGGTCTCGGTGTAGCCGCGATGCGACGGCTTCGTTTGCCCATTTTCTTCACGATGATCCTGTTGGGACTTGGTGCTCTCTCGCTTTCGCTTTTTCCCGCACAGCCAGCTTTCGCCGCTGCATTCTACCCGGCCACCCTGAAGGTCGGTCCCGGCAGAGCATTGAAGACGCCCAGCGAAGCCGCGCGATTTGCCAAATCCGGCGACACCGTCGAAATCGATGCGGGCCTGTATCCCAATGACTACGCCTCATGGCAGCAGGACAATCTCACGCTCCGCGGGGTGGGCGGCATGGCACACCTGCAATCCGCCGGACTGATTCCGAATGGCAAGTCGATCTGGATCGTGAGCGGGGACAACATGCTCATAGAAAACGTGGAGTTTTCCGGAGCGCAGGTGGCAGACACCAATGGCGCCGGTATACGCCATGAGGGAGGCAACCTGACCCTGCGCAACACCTACTTCCACCACAATGAGTTCTCCATCCTGACAGGCGCGGACCCGACGGCGAGCCTGTCAATCCTCTCGTCCCGCTTCTGGTTCCAAAAGCGCGAGAAGACCTTCAGCCACGGCATGTACATTGGCGCCCTGAAGCGTTTTACCCTGGAGGGTAGCCATGTAAAAGGAACCGATCGCGGCCACCAGATCAAGAGTCGCGCCCTTGAAAACCACATTCTGTACAACCGGATTGAGGATATCGTCGGCGGCAACTCCAGCCGCCTGGTGGATTTGCCCAACTGCGGCTTGAGCTACATTATCGGTAATGACATGCACAAAGCCCAGACCACCGAAAACGTCGATGCGATTGGCTATGGAGGTGAGGGCTGCGAGGGTCGCAGCGAACGCCAGCGCCGACTATTCGTAGTGAACAATACCTATGTGAACGAGGCCTGGAGCGGCGCGTTGGTGAAAAACCACGCAGCAGGCGATGTGTTGGTCGCCAATAACCTGATGTTCGGGCGCGGGCTATTCCTGATGGGCAAGGGACACGAATTGAACAATGTGTCCGAAAGCCTCGCCCTGAGACAGCCTCGCAGTTGGGTTCCGCCTGCGGGTTCCACAGCCATTGACTCGGCACAGAAGCTGCCCGACGCAGAAGGCGTTGCGCTACGTCCCACCCGGGAGTTCAACTTGCCTGTGGGAGCGGTGGAGCGAATCCCCTACGGCTCACTGGACATTGGCGCGCGAGAACTTTCGCTATCGGTCCCTGCCAAATAGCGGCTAGTCGTGGATTTGCGCATCCCCGGATAACAGACTATCCATTCGCCGCAGCGCTGCGACCAAGTCATTGCTTCTAAGACCGGTGCCACGAAAATATTCCTCGGCCATAGGCGCAATACCGCTGCGCTCGGGGAGGGCCTGGCCGTCCTCCAACATGGCATAGAGGGTCGGCAAAAAAATAAACTGCAGCCACTGGGGGAACGTCAGTGTATCCACGCAAAAAGGCTCCTTCGATGCAAGCGCCTCTGTAGTAGGGCGCGCCTTGTGCCACTGCCCGAGCTGGCGCAATTGTGCCTCGATATCGATGAGTACTTCAGCAACTTCCGTACGCATGCATGCCCTGCTTCTATAAACTGCTGCCTGCTGTCGGCCGATATTACCCGAATGTCACGACGAACAAAAAGTCCAGCCTTTGACCCACTGCGCTGATACGGCTACTCTAGGTACGCATTGTGTGGGCAGGGCTAGTTCCCCGCTCCCACTGCTGATTAAGCGGGTGTAGTTCAATGGTAGAACGGCAGCTTCCCAAGCTGCATACGTGGGTTCGATTCCCGCCACCCGCTCCACCTTTCGCATCATCTATTGGCCGAGTCGTCCGTGACACACCAGATTTGCGTCTATCGCCAACCAGGGCAGGCCCAGCTTTTCGAGCCAGGCCAGCGCCTCTCCTACCGGTTTTAGCATGGCGATAGTCGCTGAACTGCCCGCCACGAGACACTGGCCCGCCAGCACACTGACAGCAACAAGACCATGGGAGGGCCAACCCGTACGCGGATGCAGGATATGACCGTAGCGTTTTCCGTCAATCTGCAGGCAACGCTCGTAGTCACCACTGCTGGCCAGCCCCCCATCAGGCAAGAGCACCTGAGCCACGGCACTGTCTTTTTCAATCGGATGGCGAATGCCCACCGGCCAGCCCGACATGCCTGCAGGTACACCGACAGCGGCCATATCGCCAGCCAAATCCACCAGCGCCGCGACCACCCCATGCCGCCGTAGTTGCATGGCGGCGCTGTCGGCGGCGTACTCTTTCACGCAACCACCAAAATCGAGCTCCATTCCCGCCTTGGGCAGATACACGCTGTCCTGATCCCGCACCACCAGATCCCAACCCACCAGTGGCAGGAGGGCATCAATCTCGCCCTGCACGGGACAACGCCCGGACTTGAAATCCCAAGCGCGACGCAATACGCCGGAGGTGAGATCGAACAGGCCATCACTTTGACACCACAGCGTATGGGCATAGTTGAGAAGGCCCGCGGTTTCACCATCAAGTGACACTGGCTGGCGCGTACCAGCAGCGCGATTGATTTGGCTGGTGAGGGAATCTTCCCTGTAGCGGCTGTACTTGAGTTCGAGCCGCTGCACCTCCGCTACAGCGGCCGCAATGGCAATGTCGGCACTGACTGCGTCGTCTAGCTCCAGACGCAGGCGGCAGGGACCGCCCATGGCCTTAAATGTGTGCTCGACACGCTGCATCGGGAGGCCGAAGCCTACTTGAAGATGTAATTGAGTCCGATGCCATAGCGCCAGAAGTCCACCAGACCGGGGGATTCTTCAGCGCTGTAAACGCCCCAGCTCTCGTCCGTTCGATAACGCTCTGCGTCTGCGTTGACCGACCAGTTACCAAAATCACGTTGCAGGCGCAAACCGCAGGAAAAGGCGCCGAATGCGGATAGACGGTAGTCATCGGCGAAATAGCGGTCGTCAGGACTGTATATGTTGTTGAAAAATTTCGCCTCATGCTGGCTGTAGTAGCGTGCGAAAGGTGTCAGCCTGAAGTCCTGCCCGAGGTTCTGTTGCCACGCGACATCAATCGTGTGTGACTCTACATCCCAGTCATCATTAAAATACCTGTAATCCACGTGCAGGGCAGCATTCTGTTCATCGAAAAAGTGGCGGTATCCGGCGCCAAGTGTCCATTCCTTGCGTTCATCCGGGCGCCGGTCGTGGTACTTGTAGGGATCGGTCAGAAAACCGTCGCGATAGGTATAACTGAGCCCGAAACGCACCAGGGCACGTTTACTGACGATGCGCGTCACGCCAACCCAGGCAGAACTGACATCCTTACTTGCATGCAGCGTATTGGTCGGCACCGTTCCCTGTGTCGGATCTATATCGTCATGGGACGCGCTGATCGCGGCACTGTAGGTGGTCATCCCGTCAGCACTGTTAATTGCACCATCCAGGCTGCCGGCATTCGATTCGTAGTCATCCTCGTCAGAGTGCGTGTAATTCAGTCCCACATTGCCGCGATCATAATAGTATCGCGTCGTACCGCTCACTGCCGTGCGAGTATCCTCGATGCTGGCACCACTCATAATGACCTTGGCAGGATCACTGCCAACCTGGCCAACGTACCAGGGGGAGGCGCCACTCATATCCTCCCACCCTACATCCAGGGCGAAGGACCAATCCTCGGCAACAGGCGCCAACAAATGAAACTGGGCGACATCAATGTCATAGCGCTCGCTGTCGCCGCCAAAGGCCTTGCTAGCAGTGATATCGTCCTCATTGTATTTGCTGTAGCGCATGCCCATCTCGGTAAACTCCGGCTGCGCATCAGCCAACGCTCCCTGATAAGCCGGAAGTAGAAGGGCACTGGACGTGAGCGCCAGTAGCGTCGAGTTGCGGTCTTCGCGACGCCGGGCCATCAGTTACACCCACAACCGCCGCCGGCGGCTCCTGAGCCACCCGAGGAGGCTTCCTTACTGGTAAAAATCTGGCTGCGCAGTTGCGCCTCCATGACATCAGGTTGCCACTGCATTTCGTCCTTGGCGAGGATGCCGCGCTCCCACGGCTGTACTGTTTCACAACCACAAAGAATAACTGCCAGTACCAACCCTGCGAGATATTTCAAAATTTTTATTCTCCCAATAGCGCCACAATTGCGGTGCGCAATTTATCCCCGTCACTTTTGCGAAACCCCTGGTGAATCTCGCGGACAATACCCTTCCTGTCAACAAGATAGCCGGTAGGCATACCCAGAATACCGTAGGTTTGCGGCGTAATACCCTTGCCATCGTGCACCACAGGGTAACTTACTGGAACATCCGCCAGAAACTGCAGCGCATCAGCCCGATTTTCATCCACGTTGACCGCCAGAACTTCAAAGCCGTCCGGTCCCAGCGCGTGTCGCAATTTTTCTAATTGGGGAAAGGATACACGACAGGGACCGCACCACGAAGCCCAGAAATCCAGATAGACGACCTTGCCGCGCAAGGACTCAAGGGTTGTCTCCCCCGCTGCGGATAAATTGGGCAGGCTTACAGCAGGCGCCGTCTGGCCAACGGCCACACCCGCAGCCTGCACCCACAGGGGCAGACACAGGCAAAGACCCAAAAGAAAGCTTCTGCAGAAAGTGTTCAGCGCTCGATCTCCAACCGCAGCAACATCCAATCACCCACGTCTTGGCCCTATTGCGAGGATGCATTGATCAATGCATCGTGATTGGCCAGTTTGCTGCCCAATAGAATGAACATCTCATCATCGCTGCTGTTGCCTGCCGTGATGCTGCAGGCATCGCACCAGCCATCGCCGGCCCCAGGTGATGAATCACAGCTGGCGTCATCGTCCTTGCCCTTGCAACTCGCGCCAATTCTGCCTGCGACACAGGCCGTGGGATTGCACGCTCCCGCATTGGTCGGTCTTCTGGACAGGCGCGTGACAGTCTCGATATTGGGCGACCCGTCACTGTTGACGCCGTTGTTATAGGTAGCGCAGTACTCCAGCGTGCGCTCGGCCGGATCGCTGTTATTGAATACCAGCGCGGGCTCGAAATGTTTGTCCAGCGGTTCCTCGTAGTCGAAGGTTTCATAGAGCTGCTCGCCACCCTTGATGGAGATGAAGAAGCGTTCACCGCGTTTATGGGTGTGGGAACTGAGGGCGAGCAGACCATCGCCCTGACTGAGAACATAATCCCTGCACACTGTTTTCTTCTCAAAGGCTGGTGTCCCGGCTGCAGCGTAGACGTTGAAAACGGCATCGATACGCTGCGCCTCAAAACGCCGGTCATCGGCAAATTTGATATTGCGCCACACGTGGTGAATCCCGTCCTTGGTGGTCAGGTTGAAGGCGTGGGAATTCCAGTAATAAATGCCGTGAGCCGGGAAGCTCTGGTAAAAGCCCTCTTTTTCAATGCCGAAACCCAGCCCCAATACGTTGCCGGTGCCACCCGGGCCGCGAGGCCCGTAGCCAATACAGGCAGTACTGTCCTTGACCTCAGATCGGCATTGCCCCGCTGATCCACAGGAGTTGCGATCGGTCGGTTCACACACCTGGCCCTCGTGGTCGCCACCTACACAAGTCCACTGTCCGAAACTGGGGTCGTGAATCTGGTCCACACCCGCGGGTGACTTGTAGAGAACATTATGATGCGTGAAGGCATCCTCGCGTAGCTCCATCCCCCTCGCGTAGAAATTGTCGCCGGTTGCGTCCAGATACTTGGGTGGGATCACATCCCGGAAGTCTTCGTAAACAGCAAAGCAGATCTCCCGTTCTTTTTCCGCGGGAACCGCATGCGGAGGCATTTTGAACTGTACTCCCTTGTCCGGCGCCGGTGGAGGCAGGGGTGCTGTATTCACCGCTTCCGCCTCCGGCAGACAGACACCCAGCAGTCGTTCCAGCTCGTCCTCACCGCCGCCTAGCGCATCACCAATAGATCCCTCCCGTGGTGCCCCGGCTTCTATCCACAGTCGAATGGCTTGCAGTTGCCCTGCCGAGATGCCTGCCCCCGCACTGGGCATGGGACTGCCCGAGATCGAGTAGCTGCCCGGGAAGGTTTTGGCAGACAGCTTGTGGTAAAGATAGCTTAGCGAGGGATTGCGTGGATTCACCAATGGCAGTGTCGAGCCCTGGGAAGCGACATTCATCAGGCTGTCGTACGCATGCAAGGGTGTCAGGTCCAGGTCGCCTTGTTTGGCGGCACCATGGCAGAGCGAGTTGGCACAGCCGGCCTGCTCGAACACCACGGCCTGGATAGCTTCAAAGGTACTGTCAAAGGTGGGACAGTACGTCAGTTCCTTATCGTTGGAAATTAATGCATCCAGGGAGTGAATCTCCCAGGTGTTGTTACCGTGGTTGTGCAAATGTACTTCAATAGGATTTCCGCGATGTACTGCAACAGGCAATACCAGGCTCGCTTTAAGAATATCGCTGTCGCTGGGGATAGCAACACTGGTTTCCCAAATTGGGGTGCCTGCGATGGACACTGCGATATGGGCCGTTGCGGGCGCATTAAAGTTTAGCTTGCTGTGACTCAGCGCCAATTCAAGATTGGTGCCGGCCTCCAGGTCAAGCAGGCTCTGTTGGCTGACCGACAGGTAGTTACAAAACTCTGTTCGCACTTCCAACACGTCTTCTTCAACCAGCCAGCCTGTGTCCTGCTCACAATTCACTTCTGCCGGGCGATGATCCAGGAAAACATCGCGATTTTTGGGCTGTGTATCCCAGGCAGTGGCTTCCACCAGCGGGATGCGCAAATTTTCCGCCACAGACTTGTAGGGTTGGTTGGTCAGCCAGGCGATCAGTTTGGTGTGTTCGCTGCCTGTCAATTGCTGTGCGTCGGCCGGTGGCATGGTGTGTGATTCCAGCACAAACTGCATGGCTGACTTGAAGGAAGTCACACGGTCGATGCCTTCCAGGGAGAAGGGCGCCAGCGGATTGCTGCCGCTGTTGTGGCAACCCAGGCACTTGCCCTGCATGATCGGCTCGATGTCCTTCTCAAAGGACATCATCGTGCCCCCTGCTGCGGGCACGTCCTGTGGCGTGACTGCACCGGTACTTGTGGACCCGGACGAGGAACCACCCCCGCCGCCACAGGCGCTTGCACACAGGGTGATAACGACTAGCGATATGCGGAGAAAAGCTGCGAACAGACTATTCATGGAGCACCTGTGTGTTGCTTCGGTTTTTATTGTGTTAAATCGAAGCCGAGTCGCCAATAATAATCCAAAGAGGAAACTAGACAACGTTTATCAGTCTATATTGAAACTGTGAGGTGTCAATGCAGAATCAGGGCACTGCCAATGACCATTCTTTTTTGAATAGGCTTTATATAACATGCGCTTAGAGCGCCTGTAGGGCGATGTCGAGTGAATTTGCCGATTCCCTTCACCCACTACATTATTTCCGTCCATTGGACGTATACCCAGGACTGCTTCGTGAATAGAGCGATCATCAATAACATCAACCGGCGTCTGCTGGACAATCTGCGCAACAACACCACGGACCAGACCGGGAAGGAAGCGCGAGTTGCGGCCAGTGAATTTTATTGCCCCGAAACCCTGGCACTTGAGCGACAACACTTGTTCATCAACACACCACAGCCCGTGGCATTTTCCGCAGAGATATCGGAGCCCGGCAGTTACCTGGCCCTGCAGGTACTCGACATGCCGGTTCTGCTGACCCGGGACGAGACCGGAAAACTACGCGCGTTTATCAACGCGTGCTCACACCGGGGAGCGCGAGTCGCAACCGGCTCGGGACAAGGCCGCAGTCTGGTCTGTCCCTTTCACGGCTGGGCCTATGCCATGAATGGATCATTACGCGGCCGTCCCGAAGATGGCTGTTTCAGCACACCCCGCGAAGCGTGCTCACTCACACCACTGGCAGTATCTGAGAAGTACGGGATTGTCGTCGTGGCCATCAGTGTCGAAGTACCACAGCACAGCGTGGACAACGCACTCAGCGAGATAGGTACACACCTCGACGGGATTGGCTTGCAACACTACCGAACTCTGGAACGGCGCCAGTTTAACGTTGCGGCTAACTGGAAGCTGGTGAGTGACCTCAGCCTGGAGAGCTACCACTTCAAGACCCTGCACCGCGACAGTGTGGCCCAAATACTGGCTCCCAATGCGGTGGTCGACACATTTGGGCGACACAGCCTGTGGGCTTTTCCCTTCAAATCGATTGTGCAACTTGCCGAGGTTGAGGAAAAACACTGGCCGGACACGGTCCAGGGTTCCTGTACGTTCACCCTGTATCCGGGCGTCATGCTGATTGTTAACGCATTGGGCGCACAGATGATCCGGGCTGAACCCCGAGCAGAGCCAGGTACGTCACGCGTAATTTACGCCGGTGTCAGCGGTGCCAACTGCGATGTTGATCAAGCGCGGCAGGCTTACGAATTCGGTGGCGATGTATTTGAACGTGAAGACCTGCCGATTGCCGAAGAATGCCAATGCGGTCTTACCGCGAGTAAACGCGACCTGCTGCTGGGGACGAACGAACCGCTGTTGCACTTCTGGCATCAGCTGTGGCGCTCAGCTCTACCCCAACTGGAGCTGAAACGGCGGGAGTGATTCCAGAATAGCGCGGCCGTAGCGTTTGGTCAGAATACGCCGATCCATCAACGTGATGCGGCCGCTGTCCTCCTCAGTACGCAACAACCTGCCACTGGCCTGAACCAGACGCAGCGCCGCGTCAGGTACGCTGATTTCCATAAAGGCGTTGCGACCCTGCTTCTGCACCCACTCGGACAACGCCGCTTCCAGGGGACTGTCGGGAACGGCAAAGGGAATCTTGGCAATCACCACGTGCCGGCAGTAATCACCGGGGAGGTCTACCCCTTCGGCAAAACTGGCCAAGCCAAATATAACGCTGCCCTCGCCGCCATCGATTGCCTCCTTATGCCTGCGCAGAATCTCCTGTTTGCTGTAATCCCCCTGCATCAATATTCTATCGCCGAACTCGCCGCTGATGCCGTGATACACGTCCTGCATCTGACGGCGCGAGGAAAACAGCACCAGAGTGCCCTCCGAGTGGTCCAGAATCTGTGGCAACTGCTTTATCAAAGCTTCTGTGTGGGCCTGCGCGTTGCTGGGATCACAGTCCATGGCAGGCACGGCAAAGGTCGCCTTCGCATAGTTGAAGGGGCTGGCCACAATTTTGTAATTGGCATAAGCGGGTGCGCCAGAATGCAATTTAAAGCGATCAAACGAGTTGAGGGCGGTTATCGTCGCCGAGGTCACGATGACACCGGCGGCCCTGGACCACAGATATTCCTGCAGGATATCCGCGGCCAGCACGGGGCTGCAGCGCAATTCGAAGCCCAACTGCCCCGCGCTGTTCATCAGTGTAATCCAGCGCGCCTTAGGCGGTATTTCACCCTCACCGCTCACTGCATACTCCTGCCACAGCGCCAATGTG
The DNA here is from genome assembly GCA_031431315.1 of Haliea sp. Lineage (GTDB taxonomy): Bacteria > Pseudomonadota > Gammaproteobacteria > Pseudomonadales > Halieaceae > Marimicrobium. Next base: position 5,700 of record JANPDE010000402.1, on the reverse strand, counting down.
CTTTCCGCCCGACCCAGCATACCGCCGACGTTGATGTGCCAGGTTTCCAAGTCCGATTTATCCACACCGGCAAGTGCATCATCCAATGCTTCTTCGAGTAATTTCTCCAGGCGCGAGAGTGTACTGCCCAGCTTCTGGAACTGCCCAGCAAGCACGGCTGCCACCGGAATTAACGACGCGGGTACCAGCCCGTGTTCCAGGCGCAATTGTTGCTCGTCGCGGCTGTCTTTTACATCTGCGGCGTCAAATAGGGCCGATACCGTCTGCTCAGCTACCTGCAGTGAAATAATAGTTTCGTCCATGAGCTCTGGTAGAGACTGCAATAACGGCTGTGCGCGTTCTATCGCAACCAGTGCAGGACCGGCCTGTACCAGGGACTTCCTGCTGTCCTGCAACCAGGTGATGGTGGAATGCAAGCGACAGAAACTCGCAAAATGCGCTAGCGCTTTGTCGGGCAGATGGTGGCCCTCATCGAATACATAGATACTGTCCTCAGGAGGCGACAGAATCGCTCCGCCACCCAGGGCGAGGTCAGCCAGGACGAGATCGTGGTTGGTGACGATGATGTCAGCGCCTTGCAAGTCGTCCCTGGCGCGGTAAAAACTGCACTGGCTAATATTAGGGCAGCGCCGACCACTGCACTGGCTATGGTCGGTGGTTACGCCGTACCAAATTTCCTCTGGCACGCTGTCAGGCCAATTGTCCCTGTCACCGTCCCACTGCCCCCTGACCAGCGCTTCCAGCATCGCGTCGTACACAGGCAACGCCTGGGACTCCATCGGCATTCCCAGCTCATCGGGATAGAGCGGTATCAGGGATGACGCGCCCTGACCCTCTGCCAGCAAACGATCCAGTTTGGACAGACAAACATAACGCCGTCGTCCCTTTGCCATTGCAAAACTAAAGTCCATGCCGCTACTTTGCCGGATATCCGGCAAGTCCTTATTCACGAACTGTTCCTGCAGCGCAATCGTGGCGGTGGCAACCACCAGGCGTTTACCCAGGGCCATTGCCATGGGAATTGCAGCGACGGCGTACGCAATAGTCTTGCCCGTACCAGTTCCCGCCTCGATGACGCATACTGCTGGCAGTTTTTCGCCCTCTGCGCCGTCCAGCGAGATACGAGACAAGGTATTGGCAATCTCAGCAATCATTTGACGCTGTCCCCAACGGGGAGTAAGCGATTTGCATTCCACAATGGCATTGTAAGCCAGGCGGATGGTGTTCTTGAGGTCTTCGTTCAGCAAGGGGGCTGTGAACAGCCGGCTGCCAGCGCCAGCTTACTCACCAACGCATTGGCGTATATGCCAAGGGCATAGGGACGGTGCTCTTCTGGCATGGCATCGATGCGCGCATCAAATGCCGCCTCGCTGCAATCGCCCTGCTCCAGATAGAGTTCTTGCGGGAGAGTGGCCTGTGCACCATACAGACGCCGGTAGGCATACAGGTTGGTAGGGTGCAGGCAATATTCACTCGTTATTTGTTTATCGACCTCCGTCGCAACCGCCTCAGGCGTATCCAGACCCTCGCCACTCAGTGGTGTGCCAAACGATACGTGGACACGGCCCTTTTTACCGGCAATACCCTGGGCAATAGAGGCTACATCTTCCTGTTCGCCTTTTTCGTATCGCCCTTCGGTCGTCCTCTGGAATAGTTCCTTGGCTTTCATTGCGTCGCAGGGATCAAGTTCATAGGAAATTGCCACCGGCACAATGCCGAGGCTGCGGATATGCTCACCAAATTGCTGCCTGTGCTTGTCACGACTCATGGATAGCATCTTGATGATGACTGGCTCGGTACGATCAACACCGTCCTTGGCACGCCCTTCGCGCTGGGCAATCCACACCGGTGAATGCTCCTCCAAAATCGAGTGTTGTATATAGTTGGCCAGCGTTTTCGACGCAGACAGCAGTTCCCGGGGGCCACTCACTGAACGCTTTACAATAAAACTCTTGTTCAATCGCATCAAATCCGAAATCCAGGGTTTGGTGAGTAGATTGTCCCCGATGGCGATACGTACTGTGTCGTATCCGTTGCCGTGCAATGCGTAATTGGTGAATGCGGGATCCATCGCAATGTCCCGGTGATTACTCATATAGAGGTAGGGCCGTGTGGGGTTGAGGCGCTCCAGGCCAGACACACTGAATCCACCTGTAGAACGCTCAATCATGCGGGTCATATAGCGTTCGATAACGACTTGCACACTACGTACATCGGTCACGCCATGCACTTCGCGGGCCAGTTGGAAGCGGACCAGCGGACGCAACAGGCCGGGAAAGACGGATGCGAGGCGGCCCAGACGATACGCCGCCAGGGTATCCAGAAACTCGGAGTTTTTGAGCAATCGAAGGAGGACCGCCGCCACTTCATCGTCCCGGTAGGGCCGTATCTCTGCAAAGGGGTCGATCAAGCCAATTTTCCCAAGTTACTGAGGCGCCACACCATAACCAAATTCTCCCCGGGAGTCATCCGACAGATGCAGGCAACACCTGATTGAAATACCCCACGGGGGCTGATCTTTGACTCCTCCCGGGGTACCGATCTGCCAAGTATTTGAAGCCTGTTAAAAAGCATTGGCACTCTGGTCTCTCGTTACCAACGGGGACATTAATAATAGTTAATGTTTCCTGAAGAAACCTCGCAAATAAATAAATATATCTTTATAAATCATATAGATATGTACAGTCTTTTCACTGTATCAAAAAGTCTTGTTACTAAAATACCCAAATAGTTACGAATTAGTAACTCTCTTTTGCTACTGCCTAACCCCTATACTAAGCGCTTACATGCCCGATCTTGATGAGCTTTTGATCGGTACCCAAGCCAACAGTGAAATTAAGAGAGGAACCTATGATCAAATTAGTAAAATTCGCGGCCACGACAGCCCTGGTAACCTTTGCAGTCAGCAGCTTTGCTGCCAAACCCACGAGTATTGTATTTGACGCCAACGCCGCCTCCGGTGACGGCACGCCCTATGCGAAATACACGGTAAAATGCTCGAATGGCAAGAAAGCTGCACTGACCGCGTGGGATAACCGCAGCAAGTGGTGCGTGGGGGACGCGAACAGCCAGAACTGCGAGAAAAAGCAGATCAACGCAGCGAAGGATGCCTGCAAAGCCCCTCAGTAACACCCACTATTCGAATGGTCGCCACAATCGTGGCGACCATTCATCAAGTGGCTTTCAAACCAGATAGCGGTCCTGTAGTTGTGCCACTTCGGCCGGACCCACGCCCAGCGCCTCTTGCAGATAAATTTCTACCGACGAATAACGTTGTTCAATCGCAAATAGCGCGTGCGCCAGATAATCCTCATGCACCTCCAGCATGGGCAGAATCGACTGCTCGTCCATCTGCTGCATCTGATACTTTTCCCGCAGGCGATCAATTTCCTGAAGCGGGTGGAAGAATTGCCCAGTGAGCATGTAATCGCGCATGACTACTTCCCGTGAGACTCCCAGCGCCAGCAGAATGATCGCGGCGGCAAATCCCGTACGGTCTTTCCCCGCCGCACAGTGCACCAGGAATCGCGCGTCCTCCACCTCCAGAATTTCCCGGAACATGCGAGCATACATGGGCGTCTGGGCTTCAACAAAATCGCGGTTTATCTCCAACATGAAATCAAACATGGCCTGCCGGTCACCCATGCGGCCCGATGAGTGTTCGAAAAATCGCGAGTTGCTGCCAGGAATTATCGGCAGACTTGCCAACCGAGGGGGATTGCTCCCGGGCAGTCTGCTGGGATCACTCGCCTGCTCTTCCTGCCTTCTAAAATCACAGACTAAATCCAGCTTTAAACTGGCCAGCAGCTCTACATCCTGGTCACTCAGTCTCGAAAGCTGTCCCGAGCGGAACAGGAAGCCCCACTTCACCCAACGTCCATCCATTGTGGGGTAACCACCAAAATCCCTGAAATTGGGAGTTCCCTGCATGCCCAGTTTACGCTCAGCCGCCAGAACCTCTGTGCCGTGCTGATCTCGCAGGCGGAAATAATGACGAGTTGCTGGTTCCAGACCTGACAGACGAACTCGCTCAGAGCCGTCACCCTGGTGAGCCTGCACCGCTTTGCCCGCCAGCAGCGGTTCAACAGTAACCCGCGTTTCGGGATGGGTAGCGCGCCACTCTATAAGATAATCACCATCCGACTCGCGCCAGATATGCACTGCATCTGAAATTAACATAATCGTGGACAGGCCTTTAACCCATGAACTGGACTAGCCAGTGAAGTAGATATCCAAAAACTAATTTCCCTTATACTCAAAAACAGCTCGCAGCAGCATTTTGATAAGGTTGAGCTGATTCTCTAGCGCAGTGTTACTGAAGGGATCCTGGCCCAGTAAATCACGGTACATTGGCGCCATCGTGACATAGGACATCACCAAATTATTGAATGCCATTACCGCCCAGGGCTGCAGTCCCGTGTTCTCGAATAAAGTGAACTTTTCCCCCTCTATCTGGGCACGCGGCTGAAACATCGGCCGAAATAAACGATCTATCAGCTCGTTCGTGTGTGGTCCACCAGACAGAGCGGCGTGCTGTAACAGTCTGGCGAGATTGGGGTTGGCGTGGTGCTGGCGAACGATGGTCTCTAGCCAACGAAAGACCCTCTCGTTGGTCACTGGTCCACTATCCAGTTCTGCCAAGGGCGCGGAGAAATCCTCCAGCAGACGATCCAGTACCGCCTCATAAAGGGCTTCTTTGTTCTTGAAGTGATTATAGAGACTGGGGGAGCGGATACCCACTCGGTCAGCTACATCACCCAACGATGTTGCGCTATAACCTTTTTCGGCAAAGAGGTCTTCTGCGGCGTCAAGAATGCGGTCCGAAGTACTGGGAGCCTGAGCCATCGATATTGCCGGATTGTCCATTCTCGATCGTTCCACCTTAACTAGCAGGTCGATAATAACTAATAGGCGTTAGTATACATCAGCAGAATGATGCCAAACCAGTGCGGGAGCGGTTGACAAGCCGATACGCAATGTGAATAATCGCGCCTCCAAATTTTTTGACATTATTGAGGTATTCAGCGTGGCGAATTCACCACAAGCAAGAAAACGCGCCCGTCAGGCAGAAAAACGTCGCTCTCACAACTCCAGCCTGCGGTCTCTCGTCCGCACCGTTATCAAAAAAGTATCCGCCGCAATTAACAGTGGCGATGCAGCAGCAGCCAAAACAGCTTACGACAGCGCCATACCGGTTATTGACCGCATGGCAGATAAGGGCATCATTCACAAGAACAAAGCAGCGCGCCACAAGAGCCGTCTTAACTCCCAGGTTAAAGCGCTTTCCGCTTAACTCCAACGCACTCGCCAGATACAAAAAAGCCGACTATCAAGCCGGCTTTTTATTGCCCCTAACTTTTGTGCCCCAGTCCTTCGGCGTCGTATGGCGGCTTAGGCAGCGGAGCTTGTTCTGGTTTCTTCCTCGTGCTTCTTGGCAAATGCAGCCAACATGCTCTGTTCGTAAGACTGAGCCTCCTCCGTGTCCAGGGGGCGCTCCAGCACTGACCAGTCGATGTCGCCGTCGGTGGCGAGGTTTTCATAGTCCAGGATACCCAGTGATTCGAATTTGGGGCGCACTTTCTCCGTCAGCAGGCCGATACGCCCGAGATTGGGGATTACGCGCTGGAACAACAGATTACGAAAAGTAGACATTACAAACCCATCCAGGACTTTCTTGCGGGCCTCTTCAACATCCCAGCC
>JANPDE010000401.1:0-23990 GCA_031431315.1 Haliea sp. | reverse complement strand
AGTGCGCCCTGTGGATGCCAAAAGGCATCAAGAACCGATAAAGCAGTCTGAAAACACGCCTATTTTCGTCTGAATTTTCTCAACAGGAAGAAATGTGGTGATCGTGTGCAAGAAAACGAGGTTTGATCAGAGGTTCCTTAGTAGAATTTCCTGCGATAGCTGTATTGACAAGGGACTTACTTGAATTTACATCCCAAACTACGAGTTGCCCGATATCTGTACCGACAATTAGGTTACCCTCGCTGTTCATTTGAAGAGCAGTTAATCGTGCATTTATGGGAAGCCGAAGAGTTTTAAGATCAAACGATGTGATCGAATTATTTTGTGGTTGAATCTTGGAAAGTCCGAGACTTCCTCCCACCCAAAGATTTCCGGATTCGTCTTCTACAATGTCATTGAGTCTTCCGATCTTGTTGAGTAATTTCGAATTCATTATCCATTCTTCGGTGTTTTGAAATCTAGCGTTGAATAGTAATAGTCCGTCCTTGCTTAGTAACCAGATACTGCCGTTCTTTGAGACTAGTAAGCGAATCAAGCCTTTTTTATCAATAAGGCTAAAAATATTGATGGCATCAAAAGTTGAGGCATGTGGGTTCCATTTCAAAAGAATTCCACCCGAAGTTGCTACCAGGATATTGCCGTCATTATCTTCTGCAATGTCTTTTATTTCAGATTCGGGAATCCAGTTGTTATTGCTGCGGTCAGAGTTGAATACCGAAAGAGTGGCGCCATCAAATCTATGCAGTCCTTGTTGTGTGCCGACCCAGAGGATACCCTCCGTATCCCGATAAATTGCTGAAACGGTAGGTTGTTGGAGTTGAGTAGATAAACTGGACTTCGTAATTCTTGGTTGGGCACCATAAGAATCACTGATTATGCCTATGTAGAAAACAAGAAGAAGAATTCTATACCGCCGCGACACCTTTATTTCCAACTAAAACTCCAAGCAGTGGTTTTTTTGGACCATAGAGTGCCCAAAGATAAGGTTGAAACGATTCACTTTGGCGCCCAATCAGTCTTAATTTCCCGATAATTTGCAGTTAGTGTCGAACTCATTAATAAATTCGCGATAGGCGTCAGTGAGTACTATCATTGCCTCTGTCATTCCATTTAATTCGTTCTCCCTACCTTTCTTTTCAATTTGTGTGCTTATAAGAATAACTTTGTTGGCGCCGATATTTGCACTCATCGATTTAATTGCATGGGCGGTACGGTAAATAGAGTTTGCATCGCGGGCGATAATATTTCTTTCAATATCGCGGAGCTTTTCGCCCATTTGATCGACATATCCGGCAAATATAGAAGGCAGTAGTAGTTTGCCTGTCTGCTGTTCGATTTCTCGAATGCTTTCTATGGCAGCGAGATTGAGTATTTTAGTTTCAGCTTCGCGAGCATTGCTAAATTCCTCCAAGTGTGTCCAGCTCTTATCATTTCGCACAAAATGATCGCTTCCAGATAATTGCAGTTCCAAGTGGGTTTCAATGTTATTTTGTATGCTTGATATTGAAAATGGTTTCGTAAGATAGCCATCCATCCCCGCCTGACGGCACTTATCCTTATCTTCTTTTTCTGATCCTGCAGTGAGGGCGATGATGGGTATAGTTTGAACTTGCCTTTCAGCTTCGAGAATTCGAATCTTCCGTGTGGCCTCGAAGCCATCCATTATCGGCATCTGGCAATCCATAAATATAAGAGAATAGTTACCGGTGAGATATTTAGCCACTGCGATCTGACCGTTACCGGCGATTTCAACTTCGTGCCCAAGCAATCGGATCATTTCAACGATGATCTGTTGATTGGTACTAATATCTTCGGCGACCAAAATTCGCACTTTTTTTGAATTAGTACGTTTTTGGACATAGCGCGGGCAGTCATCAACTATAGCGACTGGATTCAATTTAGAGGCTAAAGCTTCGTAAACTGCTCTTGATGTTATTGGTTTATATATGACTGTCCAGTTTGAAAAAAAGTTTGGTAAACTACCTGCAGCTAGTGGAGTTAGAACAATACACATTCGGGCATCGACATTGGCTAAGCTCCGCTTTATTTCAGAGGGATTCCCCCCCCCATTGTAGTCTACAACCAAAATAGAATTATTCCAGTTCGTAGCTGAGTCGAGTTCCTCCTCGAGTATGGCAGACGAGTTAACACCCAAGCGAGTCAAATGGCTGGAAGCCATATCGTACGTGGCAGGATTATTGGTATATATTCTGGCAGTCAATTCCTCGAATGGTCTGCTAGAGGGATCGCTAGTTGAGTCTAACTCCATCGGGATGGATAGTGTTATTCTAGTACCTTTACCTATGGCGGAATGGATGGCTATATCCCCGCCCATTAAATCAATAAAGTGCCTTGAAATTGTCAGGCCCAGCCCCGTTCCTCCATACTCTCGCGTTGTGCTGGTATCGGCTTGAGTAAATGGTTCGAATACCTTTTTTTGCGTTTCTCCATCCATTCCTATGCCATCATCTTCAACGCAAATGTGCACTAGCGCTTTTCCTGCATGTGACGGTGTAAACTTCGGTTCCACTCTGATATTGATGTTTCCATTGTGGGTAAATTTAATTGAATTGCTCACCAGATTCATAACGACTTGGCGTATCTTGGTCGGGTCTCCCACTAATTTTAGTGGAGTTAACGGGTGACAAATATTATTTAGTTTTAATCCCTTTCTGCTAGCAGGTTCTCCCTGCAGATAACAAATGTCATCGATTAACTCCGTCAGGTTAAACCCTATCTGTTCTAATTCAAACTTCGAAGCTTCAATCTTGGAGAAGTCCAATATTTCGTTTATTAATTTCAACAAAGTCTCACCACTATTGCGGGCCGCGTTGGCAAATTGTGTCTGCTGTCCATTAAGATTAGTGTGTAGAAGTAACTCAGTCATGCCTATAATTCCGTGCATTGGCGTGCGTATCTCATGACTCATGGTAGCCAAAAATTCTGATTTAGCCTTTGTGGCTTCTTCAGCCACCTTCCTAGCCACTTGCAAATCATGAGTGCGCTCCTCCACGCGATATTCCAGTTCCCTTTGCCTTTGGAGTGATGCACGCGCTTGCTTGGACTGTCGATAAAAATAGTATGCGATAACAGCGACTGTCAGAAGTGTATAGCCAGCGTAAGCCGCTGGACTCAGCCATGGTGGTGGTGCAACGACTACCGGGATGCTCAGCCCGTTCCAGTTCCAAGTTCCATCGGGACTGGCGGCGGCTAATTTAAGCTCATATGATCCAGGTGGAAGAGTTGTAAATGATGCGATCCGGGATTCTGGCGATACAATCCAATCTGGGTTTACACCCTCCAACTTATAAGCATAGTTGAGCAGGTCAGGGCTGGAATAATCGGCTGCATAGAATTCGACTGATAGCATCTTGTCTTCAAAGTTGAGATCAATCGACTGTAAAGAAGAATAAGGAGTATCAAACTCTCGTCGTACATTCATTACCTTAATTTGCGAAATTGCTAATTTTGGAGGAAGTCGATCTGCCATTAGAAAATCCCGATCAATTGTATTAAAACCATTTGCGCCTCCAAAATAGATTGTTCCAAATCGAGATTTGAATGATGCGCCCAAAGTGAACTCATTCGCTTGCAGCCCATCACGAACACCGTAATGATGGGCCTCAGTTGTTATTGGATTTATTCTTGACAAACCTTTGCTGTGTGAAATCCATACCCAACCCTTATCGTCTCCTTGAATACCGTATATATTAGAGCTATGTAGGGAGATGTTATTTGATAGATGCTCAACATTTACGTGCGAGTTCAATCTATCCGCCATGGGCCACAGATTTAGTCCTCCACCAGATGTGCCAATCCAGAGTGTGCCGTTTGTGTCCTCATAGAAGCACCAAGGGATATCGCTAGAAAAGCTATTGGATTTATTTCTTTCAGCTAGGTAGCGTTCGAATGTTAGCTTCTTTGGGAGAAAGCGATTCAGCCCCATTTCAGTTCCTATCCAAACAAATCCTAAAGAATCTTCATAAATAGCGAACACAGTGTTGCTACTAATGGTTGTTGAATCATTTGGGTTATTCTTTAGGTTTACAAAATCATCGCTTTTTTCTCTATAAACGCTTAGACCTCCGCCATAAGTCCCGACCAGTAATTCCCCTGAGGTTAGCCGAAGTATGGAGGTGACTCCATCAGCGCCAATAGAGGATTCTCGTAAGGTATTGTGCCTGTACGTCGTGGTGTTACCGGTAATGAGATCCAATTTATTGAGGCCACCCTCATATGTCCCCACCCATAATATGCTTTGATCACTGTAAAGACTCATGACTCTCGGATCTGAAATACGTGGCTCGGAAGATTCATTGATCCACTCAAATTCAGCACTTCCAGGACGGAGTCTATTTAAGCTATTGTCTGTACCTACCCACAAGCTTCCATCGCGGGATTCCGTAAAAGCATTAACTGAGTCGTTAGAAAGATTGCCTTGTGATTGGTCGAACTTATTAAAGTCTGTCTTCATGCCGGAGGCCAATCCAGACATTGTGCCTATCCAATATTTACCTTCGCGTGTTTGATAGATACTTATAATTAAATTTTCTGGCAAATCTGTGTTTAGGGTGGTGTACCGGATAAATTTGTTAGTCTCAGGTACGAATAGATTCAGACCTTCATCGGTGGCTATCCATATATCGCCCTTTGCATCCTCGTAAATGTCAAAAGTCTTATTGGAAGATAGAGAGTTACTATCAGTGTCAGAATGCATGAAATTTAGTACTAAGTCGTCTATGGGATTGAAACGAGTCACTCCCGCGTTGGCGGACGCTATCCAAATATTGCCATTTTGATCGGTAATAAGATTATAAAGCCAGCCCGCAACTATAGAATTAGAATGCCCGTCTTTATGAGCGTAAATGCTAACACGGCCAGAAGCTGGTTCAATTCGTAGTAGCCCACTTGACTGAGTAGCGGCCCAGATTACTCCATCTGGAGTTTGGGTGAATCCACTTATCTCCCCTGTATATGGGATTGAATCTGAGCCTGAGATATAGTGGTGAAAAGTGCGATCTTTGGGGTTAAATCGACTAAAGCCGTTTAAATATCCGAGCCACAAGATACCGGCGTCGTCGCAGAATATAGTGCGAATGTCATTTGAATAAGGGGTATTGTGATTATTGATATCTGAATAAATCGCATTGAAGCTATTAGATATTGGATTATAGTGGACCACTCCGGCTCCTCGAGTGGACATCCATATTTGGCCATCATGATCTTCAGTAATTCGTGTAATATTGTTGGCGGGCAAGGAGCCTAGTTTAGTAGCCGAATATTGGTAGGCCTCGAGTTCGTGACCAGTGTATTTGTTTAATCCTTCCTCAGCGACAAGCCATAACGCACCAGTTGAGTCTTGAAAAGATTGACTCACACTTTGTTGTGTGAGTTTATCTGAGAAGATGGCCCGACTAAAATTAATGTCTAAGAGCCCGAGCTCTCCGCCATACACACTCCCGATCCAAGTAAATAGCTGCGCCACTGTGAGCAAAACACAGAGCCCCATGGATATGCGACGTTGTATGATCATTTCGCCCTACGCCAGATAGTAATATTTTCTCCAATCTAGGAGATTGTCACATAATCCGTTTATAATTAATTGAGATAACTCTACCTTGAACCTGCGCTGATTGGGAAGCAAAATGGCGGCTCAATTTATTCGCCTCAACGGCAATTTTGCTAGTGGTGCACGAATTATGTGAGACAGTTGTCACTAATTGGATCAATGTGCTTTCCGCCAAGTTTCAACAAGTTCAAGTTGATGTATGTCATGCTGGCATGATAACTAGGTAAGTTTTATGAAACTATCTGTAATCCTCATTTCGTACGATATGGCACGAGAAATTCCCCGCACCCTACAGAGCCTGTCGCGCACTTACCAACATGGTGCGCAGGATCTGGCGTACGAAGTCCTGCTGATTGATAACGGTTCGCCTGAGCCTTTGGATGAAGCGACTTGGAGAGACGTCGATGTACCGGCGCGGCTGATTAGGTTACAGGACGCTTCATCTTCTCCGGCTAGGGCAATCAATATCGCTCTGGAAGAGGCCGCGGGTGACGTAGTTTGTTTGATGATAGATGGGGCTCATATTTTGACACCTGGTGTATTCAGAATGGCACTCTCCGGTTATCGGGCTTTTGAGAATGCAGTGGTGGCGATCCGCTACTTTTATTTGGGAATAGAGGAGCAAACTGTATCAATCGAAAATGGCTACAACCAACAAGCTGAAGATACTTTGCTGGCACGAATCCAATGGCCAATGGATGGCTACCGACTTTACGAGATCAGCACACCGCTCCGTTCGGGCGCCAATCGACTTACCTGGTTCAATCGGATGTTTGAATCAAACTGCCTGTTTATGAAACGATCACTATTTAGGGAACTCGGTGGGGCCGACGAACGCTTCGACTATGCTGGCGGGGGATTTCTCAATCTGGATATTTTCAAGCGAGCTATGGAAGTTCCTCGAGTTACACCCATTCAGATTATTGGTGAAGGCAGTTTCCACCAATTGCACGGGGGCGTTACAACTAATTCAAACGGAGTTGAGAGGCTCACACGACTGGATAAATATCGACAGCAGTATGCGCAGATACGCGGTCATGATAAGTTGATGGCAAAAGCCTCATTTACTTATATGGGACACATGCCCACCATAGCGTCCAATATCACCGCGGTAGAACGCAGGAGAGCGAGGTTGGCCGGTAAATTGGTTGATAAGTGAACACGCTATCCTGCGTTTTTGAAGTTAGCGTTCAAAATTTGAGGCGTAGTTGGTCATACTTTTGCTAACCCACAATCATCAAACCTATCATACACAACAAACATCCCTGAGAGTCCTCGCCGACTGCAGGTGCACTTCCAAGAGAGTTTAATGAAATTATCGGTCATTCTCATTTCATACGACATGGCGCGAGAGATACCCAGGTCGTTGCAGGGGCTTTCGCGTACCTACCAGCATGGCGCGCAAGATTTAGAGTACGAAGTTATCCTGGTGGACAATGGTTCACCGAATCCACTGGATGAAGCGTCCTGGGCGGGCATTGATGTGCCTGTGCGCTTGATTCAGTTAAGCAACGCGTCACATTCCCCAGCCAGAGCAATAAATATTGCGTTGGATGAAGCAGTGGGTGAGATCGTTTGCCTGATGATAGACGGGGCACACATTTTGACACCTGGCGTGTTTCGAATGGCATTGGCCTGTTATGAAGCCTTTGATAATCCTGTGGTGGCGACCCGATATTTTTGGCTGGGTCCAGACGCACAGAATGAATCGATTGAACAGGGATATAATAAGGTTGTAGAAGATCAGTTGCTGCAAGACATCAATTGGCCTCAGGACGGCTATCGGCTCTATGAAATTGGCATACCATTACGCGCGGGACCAGAGAATATCAATTGGTTGAATCGTATGTTCGAATCGAATTGCCTGTTTATGAAGCGATCGATGTTCCAGGAACAGGGCGGAGCAGATGAACGCTTTAGTTCACCCGGCGGGGGGCTTATTAATTCAGACATTTTTAAACGGGCTGCAGACCGGCCTGGGGTGACGCCTGTGCAGCTTATCGGTGAAGGCAGTTTTCACCAGCTACACGGCGGTACGACGACAAACGTGAGCGCTGAAGAACGGAATGCAAAAGTCATGAAGTTCAGGCAGGAATACGCTGATATCCGCGGTCATGATAAGTTGATGACAGATAAAACTTTCCATTACATGGGTCACCTGCCAACCAATGCGTCAAAAATCCACCGCGGTAAGTAGAACCCTCGGCGTTAAACTCTTTAGCGCTGAATTTTTCGGATCACCAGCCATATCGGCGAAGGTCGATAGAGCCATTGATTTTGAAGTGAATGCCCTCGTTCTCCAATCGAGCCATTTGGGTGTTGCGTGATGCGGAACCTACGGGGAGAGATATTCGTCCTTGCGCGTTCACGACCCGGTGCCAGGGAATTTTTGTGTTCTTGGGTAGTCCCCGCAAGGCCAATCCAACCCGGCGGGCTGCTCTGGCCATGCCTGCTTTCTGCGCGATACCACCGTAGGTCGCCACCTTTCCCCTTGGAATTGCTGCCACGACCTGCCAGATCTGTAGGTTAGTGTCGATTTCGACGGTCGCCATAAATTGAATGTCTCCTTTAGGCACCACATTTTTTGCAGCGGTGTATTTAGCTTCAACAAAACCTGTGACAGGCCATGTGGCAATCCTTGAAATATATCGCGCTGCCCCCATACTTCATGAGCCAATTCGAGCCTTTATATGATGCGATTTGTCATTCTATTCCTGCCTTGGCTGGAGCTGTTTACTCTGATCGAACTGGGCATCCAAACCAGTGCTCTAATTGCTATCGCTTACGTTTTTACTACTTTGCTCTTTGGATTGGCAGTAGTGCAACGCCAGGGCAGGGGTATTTTCGAGCGCTTCACGCAAGCTAGGGATGGGAAGTTCTTTGGTCCGGAACTGCTCCGGGATGATATGGCAATAGGGTTTGCCGGCCTTCTGTTGATGATCCCAGGCATGATTACCGATGTGGTCGCCCTCGTAGTCATGGCCGGTCCTTTGCGAAGGCGTTTGTTACGAGCTCTGTCGAGTTCGAAGTCTGAGGCTCACGTACCGGAGCGGGCTGCTCGTAGCCATGAAACCGTTGAGGGTGTTTTCAGGCGAGTTGATGATCACAGTGATACTTAACATATTGATATTTAGAGTTATTTAGTCTCTTTCTCCAAGCCACGCAAACTGTTTGGCGGCCCTTGACTACACACTTTTCCTGACTAGAATTAGCACTCTCTTGAAAAGAGTGCTAATCAGGTCTTGAAATTCAATTTCGCGCCCCAATTAAACGGGATAACCCCGATCCGGGGTGCCCATAACATCACATTGATACTTTGGAGAGCTTCACAAATGAAAATCCGTCCGCTGTACGACCGCGTGGTCGTTCGTCGCAAGGAAGAAGAAACAGCCACTGCAGGCGGCATCTTGCTGCCGGGTTCCGCAAAAGAGAAGCCCAATCAGGGCGAGGTCGTCGCAGTAGGCGAAGGCAAGGCGCTTGAAAGCGGTAAATTGCGACCCATGGCTTTGAAAGTTGGAGATAAGGTTGTGTTCGGCCAGTACGCTGGCAGCAACACCATCGACGTTGATGGTGAGGAACTGATCATCATGGGTGAGAGCGAAATCTTCGCCGTGGTCGAGTAAGACCCGAAGCATTCGTTTTTCACAAGTCACAAACAGATTAATTCGTAATACGTAAGGAATATTTACCATGGCTAAAGACGTAATCTTCGGTAATAGCGCTCGCCAGCGCATGCTGAATGGCGTGAACATACTGGCTGACGCTGTCAAGGCAACCCTGGGGCCCAAGGGCCGTAATGCAATTCTGGACAAGTCTTTCGGTGCACCCACAGTGACCAAAGATGGCGTGTCCGTCGCAAAGGAAATACAGCTTAAAGACAAGATCGAAAACATGGGCGCACAGATGATCAAGGAAGTCGCTTCCCAGGCTTCTGATGTCGCTGGTGACGGTACCACGACCGCCACTGTTCTGGCGCAATCCATTGTCAACGAAGGCCTCAAGGGCGTCGCTGCCGGCATGAATCCTATGGACCTGAAGCGTGGCATCGACAAGGCCATAGCCGCCGCAGTGGAAAAAATTGCTGCTGCTGCTATTCCCTGTGTCGACAGTAAGTCTATTGCCCAGGTTGGTTCAATTTCTTCCAACAGCGATGAGGCGGTGGGCAAAATCATTGCCGATGCTATGGATAAAGTCGGCAAGGAAGGCGTCATCACCGTTGAAGAAGGATCCGGTCTGGAAAATGAACTGGATGTGGTAGAAGGCATGCAGTTTGACCGCGGTTATCTGTCCCCCTACTTTATCAACAATCAGGAGAGCATGAGCGTCGATATTGACGAGCCTTATATCCTGCTGGTGGAGAAGAAAATCTCCAATATCCGCGAATTGCTGCCTTTGCTGGAACAAGTCGCCAAGTCTTCCAAGCCGTTAGTTATTGTTGCAGAGGACGTTGAAGGTGAAGCACTGGCGACTCTTGTGGTGAACAATCTGCGCGGCATCGTGAAAGTCACTGCCTGTAAGGCGCCTGGCTTTGGCGATCGTCGCAAAGCCATGCTGCAGGACATTGCTATCATCAGCGGTGGTACAGTGATTTCTGAAGAAGTTGGCCTTGAACTGGAGTCTGCGACCCTGGAGCACCTGGGTCACGCCAAGCGCGTGACGATGGACAAGGACAGCAGCACCATCATCGATGGCGCCGGTGACCACAAAGCGATCACAGCACGCGTTAATGAAATCCGTGTGCAGATCGAGAATACTTCCTCTGATTACGATCGCGAGAAATTGCAGGAACGCGTGGCCAAGTTGGCTGGCGGTGTTGCAGTCATCAAGGTTGGCGCTGCTACCGAGATCGAAATGAAAGAGAAGAAGGCCCGCGTTGAAGACGCTCTGCACGCGACCCGCGCTGCGGTAGAAGAAGGCGTTGTGGCTGGCGGCGGTGTCGCTCTGGTTCGCGCCCTGATGGAAATTTCTGGCCTGAAAGGTGACAACGAAGATCAGACTCACGGGATAAACGTGGCATTGCGCGCCATGGAAAGCCCCTTGCGCCAGATCGTCGAGAATGCCGGTGCTGAGGGCTCTGTGGTCCTCAACAACGTAAAAACCCAAGGTAAGGGTAACTACGGTTACAATGCTGCCACAGGTGAGTACGGCGACATGATCGAGATGGGTATTCTGGATCCCGCCAAAGTCACGCGCACCGCCTTGCAGGCGGCCGGCTCTGTCGCTGGTCTGATGATTACTACTGAAGTCATGATCTGCGAAGCCGCAGAAGAAGGTGGTTCCGGCGGCGGCGGGCATGATATGGGTGGAATGGGTGGTATGGGTGGTATGGGCGGCATGATGTAAGTCGTACCAACTCAGTCACGACGAGAAACCCTGCCGCATGGTGGGGTTTTTTATTTCCGAAAAAAAGAGGGGCAGGACCCATTTTAGAAGGGCTCTGCCCCTCTTTTTATGTACAATAACGTCAGGTTTATTTACAACAATAAGGGGAGATGACCATGATTCTCGAATTTATCTTCAGATGGGCGCACGTGCTTTTCGGTATAGTCTGGATAGGCATGCTGTACTATTTCAATTTTGTTCAAACGGAATATTTCAAGGAAGCCGAAGCAAGTGCCAAGGCGGATGCGCTTAAGAAACTGGCTCCCAGGGCGCTCTGGTGGTTCCGCTGGGGTGCCATGTTTACCTTTCTCACCGGCTTGGTTCTGCTACACCAGATCGGTGCTAGCACTAACATTATGGGCATGCCCGTCATATGGGTAGGTGTCGTGGCGGGTACGATCATGTTCCTGAACGTGTGGTTGATCATTTGGCCAAACCAGCAGGTAGTTGTTGGCCTAAAGCCAGGTGATGGGCCATCCAGCGCCGCGAAGGCTGGTCTTGCGTCTCGCACCAATACGCTGTTGTCAGGCCCCATGTTATTCGCCATGTTGGGTTCCAAGCATCTTTATATCGAGGATGCCGGTGGAATTGGCTTTTTCGCGTGTGTCGCCGTCATATTGCTGCTTGAAGTAAACGCGCTGTTTGGCAAGATGGGACCCTTGACCAGCGTCAAAGGCGTCATCCACTGCAGTGTCGGCCTGACGGCGTTGCTGTGGGCCTTACTCTACTTCCTGTAGAAAATTCGTAACGACAAAAAAGCCGGGATCTTCCCGGCTTTTTTGTTCCGCTCTCCTAGGCGCCATGTATAATCGCGCCTAACGTTTATGCAGCGTATGCCCCACATGTCTAACGACGATCTTGATTACGTCCCATCCATTGTCCCAACCCGGGACAGTGAGTCGCAACGCAGCACTGGCAGGCCCGGGGCCGACAAAGGCCAGAGAAGTCGAAATCCCGGCCCACCCAAATCGCCTTCCACTGCAGGGAGTACGGGTCTTTTGGCGCGTCTCGTTATTGCGATAGCACTCATTACCGCAGCTCTTGCCTGTGTTTGGGCGTGGCAGTTGCAGACGCAGTTGCTGGAGGCCAATGATCATATTGCTAACTACGCATCGCGCATTGGCGACCTTGAGGCCAGGCTATCCGATACCGACGAGGGCATGAACCAGAATGCCGAGGTGCAGGCAAAAAAAGCTGCCCAGCTTGAGGCTGAGGTGCGCAAACTTTGGGACAACGTCTGGAAGGAGACCAAAGATCGATTAGGCAAATTGGAATCTGCCAGCGCCAGCCAGGGAAAAAGCGTCAAGGCAATGGAAAGCTCCCTGGCCACTACCCAAACGCAATTGAAAGAAGCGTCTAATGATATTGCCAAACTGGAAAGTGTCGCGGGCGATCTGGCGCGTCTAATGTCCAGTGCCAAGGCCAGTCAGGCCGAGGTAGAGCGCGTGGCGGACAGCCTCAACCGAATCAATCTGGCCATGGCCAAGCTTGATAAGCGAGTGGGGAGTAACGAGGAATGGGTGGGTTCCGTCAATGCCTTCCGCAAGCAGGTTAACGCCAGTCTGGCCGAACTGCAGGCCACAGTAAGGGCGTTGCAAACAGCTCCGGGTTGATGCGCCAGCAACCCTGAAGCAGGAGGGATTTGGTGTCCGCAAATTCCTGCCTAGGGGTGTATGATTGCCTACCTTTTTTACCGCCGTACCACAGGGATTTCCACCATGACTGTTATTCGACAGGATGACTTCATCGATAGCATCGCTGATGCCCTGCAGTTTATCTCCTATTACCATCCCCTGGATTTTGTGAAGGCAGTAAATGAAGCGTATGAACGTGAGCAGAACCCGGCTGCCCGGGACGCGATGGCACAGATACTGATCAATTCACGCATGTGTGCACAGGGGCATCGCCCCATCTGCCAGGATACGGGGATTGTCACAGTCTTCCTGAAAATCGGCATGGCTGTGCAGTGGGATGCTGACCTGTCGATCACCGATATGGTTAACGAAGGGGTGCGCCGGGCCTATACACATCCTGACAATGTCCTGCGCGCTTCGATTCTCGAAGATCCGGCGGGGGCGCGCAGGAATACCAAAGACAATACGCCAGCGGTGATCCACATGGAAGTGGTCAAAGGCAACACCGTGGATGTACAGGTGGCGGCGAAGGGTGGCGGCTCGGAAAACAAGTCCAAGATGGTCATGCTGAACCCTTCCGACAGCATTGTAGACTGGGTCGTGAAAACCATCCCCACCATGGGAGCAGGCTGGTGCCCTCCGGGCATGTTGGGTATCGGCATCGGAGGCACCGCAGAGAAAGCAGCTGTCATGGCAAAAGAAGCGCTCATGGACCCCATCGATATCCATGAGTTACGCGAACGTGGCCCGTCCAACCGGGTGGAAGAACTGCGCCTGGAGATCATGGAAGAGGTCAATAAGCTGGGCATTGGCGCGCAGGGACTCGGTGGCCTAACCACGGTGCTGGATGTGAAAATCAGGGACTACCCGACGCATGCGGCCTCCCTGCCAGTGGCCATGATTCCCAATTGCGCGGCCACCCGCCACGCACACTTCGTGCTGGATGGATCCGGCCCCACCTTACAAACCCCGCCGGATATCAATGACTGGCCGGACATCACCTGGGAAGTAGGGGAAAAAGTACGTCGCGTCAATTTGAATACCGTGACCAGGGACGAAGCTGCCCAGTGGCAGCCCGGCGATACCTTGCTATTGTCAGGTAAAATGCTGACCGGTCGCGATGCGGCCCACAAGAAAATGAAGGAACTACTGGAAAGTGGGGAGGGACTGCCACCCGAGGTCGATCTTAAGGGCCGCTTTATCTACTATGTGGGTCCGGTGGATCCGGTGCGCGATGAGGTGATGGGGCCAGCCGGTCCAACAACGGCCACGCGCATGGATAAATTTACCGACTTCATTCTGGAACGCACTGGTCTGCTGGGCATGATCGGCAAGGCCGAACGCGGACCTGTTGGCGTCGAGGCGATCAGGAAGCACAAGGCGGTGTATCTGATGGCGGTGGGGGGCGCAGCCTATCTGGTCTCAAAGGCAATCACTGCTGCCAGGGTTGTTGCTTTTCCGGAATTGGGCATGGAAGCCATCTACGAATTTGAAGTGAAGGACATGCCTGTGACTGTGGCGGTGGACACCAGCGGTGCTTCCGTACATGAAATCGGTCCGCGAATCTGGCGAGCGAAGATAGCAGAACAGGCCATAGAAGTTGCCTGATACGTTCTATTGGCATGACTATGAAACCTTTGGGGCTGATCCTGCCAGGGACAGGCCCGTCCAGTTCGCGGGTCTGCGTACCGATACCGAGCTGAATATAATCGGTGACCCGCTGGTCATTTTCTGTCGTCCTGCCAATGACTTTTTGCCTCATCCCCAGGCTTGCCTGGTGACAGGTATTACACCGCAACAGGCCTTGGCAGAAGGGCTGCCAGAGTGCGACTTCATCGCCAAAATTCATCGAGAGCTGGCAGTTCCAGGCACCTGTGGTGCGGGCTATAACTCCCTGCGGTTTGATGACGAGATCACCCGTCACACGCTCTACCGCAACTTCTATGATCCCTATGCCCGCGAGTGGCAAAACGGCAACTCCCGCTGGGATATCATCGACATGGTACGCACAACCTGCGCCCTGCGCCCCGACGGTATCGAGTGGCCATCACGGGAGGATGGCCTGCCGAGTTTTCGTCTGGAGGACCTGACCAGCGCCAATGGCATCAGCCATGCCAGCGCTCACGATGCGCTGTCGGATGTGCACGCGACGATTGCCCTCGCGCGACTGATAAAGGATCGACAGCCCAAATTGTATGACTATGTATTGACGCACCGAGACAAGCGTTCGGTGTTGGCGCAACTGGATATCGCGGGGATGAAACCAGTGCTGCATGTTTCGGGTATGTTCGGCGCCCGGCGGCACAGTATCGCGCTGGTAGTGCCCCTGGCAATGCACCCGGTAAATCGCAATGAAATTATCTGTTTTGACCTGAGTGCCAATCCGCAGGCCTTGTTTGATCTGGCGGTCGATCAGCTGCAGGCGTTGTTGTATACACGCACCGAAGAACTGCCTGAAGGAACACAACGGCTCGGACTCAAGTCGGTTCACATCAATCGCTGTCCGATTCTGCTCACGCCGAAAATGGCGGACCCGGCCACTGCCCAGCGCCTTGGCATCAGCGGCGAACAATGCCGCAAGAATCTGGAAGCCCTGCGCAATCATCGCGACCGCGATGCTCCGGGTTTCACCACGAAGGTGCAGGCGATATACCGGGGACGTAGCCTCACAACGCCCAGTGACCCTGATCTCATGCTGTACAGCGGTGGCTTCTTTTGCGAGCAGGACAAGCGGGTCATGGCGCAGCTGCGCGCGCAGACACCAGAAGCACTCGCTGCAGAGAGTTTTGTCTTCGAGGATAGCCGTCTGCCGGAGATGTTGTTTCGCTACCGTGCGCGCAATTATCCCGACAGTCTTTCCCCCGAAGAGCATGCCACTTGGGAAGAGTTCCGTTATCAGAGGCTCACTGAGCCTGAATCCGGGGCTGGATTTGGCATGGAGGAATTTCAGGCAGAGATCGAGGTTTTGATGGCCGACAGCGAACTGCCCGGGACGCAGCGGATGGTGCTGGAACAACTGCTGGATTACGCGGACTCGTTGTTGGGTTGAGCGGCGGGCAATTTCTTTGGTATTACGCCCATGGGCAGGCCCCCGAGTCGCCCTTATAATGGGCGGCGCAAAACCAGCCACAAATCTTGCGAGCCCAGGAGAAAACCAGCGTGCAGTTTGCCGGCAGCCATATCCTCTCAGTCCAGCAGTTTGCGCGCGACGACGTTGAACGGATATTCACCGTCGCTGATCGTATGGCCCCATACGCGCATCGCCGCCGAGTCACACATGTGCTCGAAGGTGCGATTCTCGGTTCTATGTTTTTCGAACCCAGTACGCGAACCCGAGTCAGTTTTGGCAGTGCGTTTAACCTGCTCGGTGGCGAGGTGCGTGAAACCACCGGGTTTGAAAATTCCGCCATCGCCAAGGGCGAATCGCTCTACGACACCGCCAGGGTGCTCAGCGGATACTCAGATGTGATTATCATGCGCCATCCGCAGGTGGGGTCGGTCAGTGAATTTGCCGCTGCCAGTCGGGTGCCCGTAATAAACGGTGGCGATGGCAGCAATGAACATCCCAGCCAGGCGCTGCTGGACCTGTACACGATTCGCAGTGAACTTGCTGCCAGCGGACGAACCATAGACCAGCTGCGTATCGCTATGGTGGGAGACCTGCGATATGGCCGGACTGTGCATTCCCTGTGCAAACTTTTATGTTGCTTTAAGGGAGTGCAGGTCGTGCTCGTGTCGCCCGAGGCGCTGCGGATGCCACCAGATATTGTCGAGGATTTGCGGAGCACTGGACACCAGGTGCTGGAGTCCGATCAATTGGAGGCAAGCATCGCCCACGTGGACATAGTCTATTCCACCCGCATCCAGGAGGAGCGCTTCAGTTCGCAGGCGGAGGCGGATCTGTATCGCGGGCGCTTCCGACTCAACCAGAGTATCTACACCCGCCACTGTGAACCCAACACTGTCATCATGCATCCGCTGCCACGCGATTCCCGAGCCAATGCCAGGGAGTTGGACGATGATCTTAATGATAACCCGAATCTGGCGATCTTCCGCCAGACCGACAATGGCCTGCTTGTGCGTATGGCGTTGTTCGCGCTGATTCTGGATGTCGTCGAACAGGTGGACAAGTACGCACGAGATGTTAACTGGTATACCGGCGGCCGATTCTGAACATTCAAGGTGAGTTATTGCGGGAGCGTTGGTGCTGAGGCGTATTGCCGGCACTTGATTGCAGATGGCTGACGATTCATCAAACACACCCGCGGAAGCGCCTGCAAAAGCCGTTCCTGGGCTGTTGCGCTCCAGCCTGCAGGTGGGCAGCATGACCATGCTGTCCAGGATATTGGGACTACTGCGAGATATCGTCATAGCCAAAGTTTTCGGTGCCAGCGCCAATGCGGATGCATTTTTCGTCGCCTTTAAAATCCCCAATTTTCTGCGCCGCCTATTCGCGGAAGGCGCATTCTCCCAGGCGTTTGTGCCCGTGTTGGCAGAATATAAGGCGAATGGCAGTGTTGCAGCGGTAAAAGACCTGATCGACAGGGTAGCCGGCGTATTGGGAGGTACACTTTTGCTTGTCACCAGTATCTCGATTATTGCTGCCCCGCTCATCACGACAGTATTTGCCCCTGGCTTTGTCAGCCAGCCGGAAAAGTTCTACCTGACCACCGAGATGACCCGTATCACCTTTCCCTATCTGTTCCTTATTTCCATGACCGGGTTTTGTGGCGCCATACTTAACAGTTTTGGCCGCTTTGCCGTACCGGCCTTTACACCCTTTTTCCTGAACCTTTCCCTGATAGTTGCCGCCCTGGTTGCCGCCCCCTGGTTTGATGAACCGGTATTTGCACTGGCGTGGGGTGTGCTGCTGGCCGGTGTGGTGCAGTTGCTGTTTCAACTACCATTCCTCTATCGTCTGGAGCTTGTGCCGCGGCCGATCTGGGATACCACCGATCCGGGTGTGCGGCGTATCCTGAAACTGATGGTGCCGGCCCTGTTCGGAGTGTCGGTCAGCCAGATCAATTTGCTGCTGGACACTGTGTTGGCCTCGTTTTTCGTTACCGGCAGTGTGTCCTGGTTGTATTACTCCGATCGGCTGACTGAGTTACCTCTGGGGATATTCGGTATCGCCATTGCCACTGTCATCCTGCCCAACCTGTCAGCACATCGCGCAGCAGCTCGGGATGGACATTTCAGCGGCACACTGGATTGGGCAATGCGTTGGGTACTGCTGATTGGAATCCCCTCCGCCCTGGCGTTGATCGTGCTGGCAGAGCCTATCCTGATTACCCTGTTCCAGTACGGTGCTCTGACATCGCACGACGTGGATATGTCGGCCCTGAGCCTGCGGGCCCTGAGCCTGGGTTTGGTCGCGTTTATGCTGATCAAGGTACTGGCGCCAGGCTTCTATGCACACATGGATACGGCCACGCCGGTGAAAATTGGCATCATAGCCATGGTCGCGAACATGGTTATGAACCTGATGATTGCGCTGCCTTTGATGTATCGGTACAACATTGGGCACATGGGTCTTGCCCTCGCCACCAGCCTGGCCGCGATGCTGAATGCAGGGATGTTGTTGCGGGGGTTGTTGCGCGCGAGGTTTTTCCGCTTCGAGCCCGGCTGGGTACCTTTCGCTCTGCGTTTACTGTGCGCTTCTGTCGGCATGGTTGCGGCGCTGCTATGGTGCGCCCCTGACGGAGCTGCGTGGTACACCTGGCCATGGCAGCGACGGGTACTCGAACTGGCCCTGCTGTGCGGTGTCGGTGTCACAGTCTACTTCGCTTCCCTTTGGTTGCTGGGGACACGGATGCGGCATATGCAAGCCCCTGCGCCTTAGTGCATACAGATTCCCGATTCCTCTTCAGGGGGGCGCCTGACCATAGGCTAGGGGGAGCAAGTTCGCTATACTGCCTCGTTTTGGCTTTCCCGGGCTTACATACCGCATGGAACTGATTCGCGGCCTGCACAATCTGCGGCCCAGACATCATGGTTGTGTCGCCACCATTGGTGCGTTTGATGGAGTTCACCGCGGCCACCAGGCGGTCATTCGCCACCTGCTGGAAAAGTCGACGCAATTGGAACTACCCTCACTCATTATTGTGTTTGAGCCATTGCCCAGGGAATATTTCGCCCCGCTTCAGGCGCCTGCGCGAATCATGAGTTTTTGGGAGAAATGCCGGGCGCTGGAAGCCCTGGGGGTGGACCGGCTGTTGCGCATACGCTTCAATGAACTGTTCCGCGGCATGTCGGCCCAGCGGTTCGTCGACGATATCTTTGTTGCCGGACTGGGTGTGCGCTATGTGGTGCTTGGAGACGATTTTCGTTTCGGCGCCGATCGCCAGGGGGATATCGCGTTTATCCGCGAGCAGGGGCTGCGCTACGGTTATGCTACTGGCTCTACCCCCACGTTCGCGATAAAGGGTGAGCGGGTGAGTAGTACACGTATTCGCCAGGCACTGGAAAACGCCGATTTTGCCACGGCCGAAGCCTTGTTGGGTCGACCCTACAGTATTTCAGGTCGGGTGATCTATGGCCGCCAGTTGGGGCAGACTATTGGCACGCCGACGGCCAATTTGGAATTGCGCCGGTTGCGGGCTCCGCTGTCTGGCGTGTATACGGTTGAGGTCAGCGGCGCTGGCCTCGATAAAGCCCACGGCGTGGCCAATGTGGGTGTAAGGCCCACGGTGGACGATAGCATCAAGGCAAATCTGGAAGTACACCTGTTGGATCGGCAGATTAATTTGTACGGTCGGCATATTGAAGTGACGTTCCGCCATAAGTTGCGCGAAGAAATGAAGTTTGGGTCGGTGGAAGAGCTTCAGGACAATATTGCGAGGGACATAGAGAATACGCGGGCCTGGTTTAGCCGGGGCCAGAACTCGAAAAAAGTATGAGCGACTACAAAGACACACTGAATTTGCCCATGACGGATTTCCCCATGAAGGCCAGCCTGGCCCAGCGGGAACCCCTGCGCCTGAAGCAGTGGCAGGACATGGGTTTGTACGAAAAGATCCGCACAGAGTGCGCTGGCAGACCCAAATTCATCCTGCATGATGGCCCACCCTATGCCAATGGTGAGCTGCATGTGGGGCACGCGTTCGGCAAGATTCTGAAGGACATGATAGTCAAATCCAGGACACTGGATGGTTACGACGCACCCTATGTGCCGGGGTGGGACTGCCATGGATTGCCGATAGAACTCAATGTCGAGAAGAAGGTGGGCAAACCCGGTGTCAAGATCAGCCCGAGCGAGTTTCGGCAGAAATGCCGTGAATACGCCAGCGGCCAGATTGAGGGTCAGCGCCGGGATTTTATGCGTATGGGCGTGATAGGGGACTGGTCCAGGCCCTACCTGACTATGGATTTCAAATTCGAGGCGGATATCGTTCGCGCGCTGTCACGCATCGTCGAGAACGGCCACCTGCACAAGGGCTTTAAGCCCGTGCATTGGTGCATGGATTGCGGTTCTGCCCTGGCCGAGGCGGAAGTGGAGTACCAGGACAAGCGCTCGCCCGCCATCGATGTCGCCTTTGCCGCAATTGATCCGGCGGCATTCAATGCCGCCTGCGGTTCGGCGTACGACGGGGAAATCGCCGTGCCGATCTGGACTACCACGCCCTGGACGCTGCCCGCCAATATGGCGGTGTGTGTGCATCCGCAACTGGAGTACGTGTTGCTTGCCGGCGACGGCCGGGCACTGCTGGTGGCCGAGGCGCTGGCCGCATCCTGTGCAGCCCGATTTGGCCTGAACACAGTCACTGTGCTGGGACGCTGCCAGGGAGCCGCGTTGGAAGGTCTGCTGCTCCAGCATTGCTTCCTGTCGCGACAGGTGCCGGTGATACTCGGCGAGCACGTCACCACCGAGGCGGGTACCGGCGCAGTGCACACCGCGCCCGCACACGGCCAGGAAGATTTTGTGGTCGGCCAGAAGTACCACCTGGACGTCTACAATCCGGTCGGCGCCAACGGTGTTTTTCTGCCAGATACCGAGTATTTCGCGGGCCAGCACGTGTTAAAGGCCAATGCCGCTATCATCGAGTTGCTGCAAGAGCGTGTTGTACTGCTACACCACGAGGAAATTCAGCACTCCTATCCGCATTGCTGGCGCCACAAGACTCCGATCATCTTTCGCGCCACGCCCCAATGGTTCGTGAGCATGCATCAGGCGGGATTGTTGGACAAGGCGTTAGCCGCCGTGGACGAGGTGCAGTGGACGCCCGATTGGGGCAGGGCGCGCATCGAAGGGATGCTGGCCAAGCGACCGGATTGGTGTATATCGCGCCAGCGTACCTGGGGCGTACCCATCGCCCTGTTTGTGCACAGGGAAACTGGAGCATTACACCCACACACCGCACAACTTATGGAGCAGGTTGCGCAACGTATTGAGCGCGATGGGGTGGACGCCTGGTTTGACCTGGACACCGCCGAGCTGTTGGGTGAAGAGGCCCGTGACTATGAAAAGGTGACTGACACGCTGGACGTCTGGTTTGATTCAGGTGTCACCCATGCCTGTGTATTGCAGCAACGTGACGAACTGCAATTTCCCGCAGATCTTTATCTGGAAGGTTCCGACCAGCATCGCGGCTGGTTCCAGTCCTCCTTACTGACTGGCATCGCGATCGAGGGCGTAGCACCTTACAAGGCGGTGCTGACCCATGGCTTTACCGTGGATGGTGACGGGCGCAAGATGTCCAAGTCCCTGGGCAACATTATTCCTGCAAAAAAAGCGATGGATGACCAGGGTGCCGATATCGTGCGCCTGTGGGTCGCCGCCACCGATTATCGCGGCGAGCTGGCAGTCAGCGATGAAATATTCAAACGCACCGCCGACTCCTATCGCAGGATTCGCAACACTGCGCGTTTCTTGTTGTCCAACCTTAATGGATTCGATCCGGCCGCGGATGCGGTGAGTTTCTCCGACATGCTGTCGCTGGATCGCTGGGCGGTAGACCGGGCCGCGCAGTTGCAGCAGGAAATAATAGACGCGTATCGAGCGTACAATTTCCACCTGATATACCAGAAATTACACAACTTCTGTGCCAATGACCTGGGTGGCTTCTATCTGGATGTGATCAAGGATCGTCAGTACACCACGCAGGTTGACAGTGTGGCCAGGCGCTCCGCCCAGACAGCCATGTACCATATCGGTGAAGCCCTTGTATGTTGGATAGCACCAATACTCAGCTTTACCGCGGAGGAGATCTGGGAAAACTTGCCGGGTGAACGAGGTCCATCCGTGCTGCTGCAACAGTGGTACCCTCAGCTGCAATACCTGACGCCTGACGCGGTGATGGGTCGGGCTTTCTGGCAGCAACTGATGGTGGTGCGCTCTGCGGTCAACAAGGCGATGGAAGCGCAGCGGGCGGCGGGTGTACTACGCGGCTCATTGGATGCCACCGTCACACTGTATTGCGCTGCCGATCTGTACACGATCCTGCGTACATTGGGAGATGAATTGCGGTTTGTGCTGATTACGTCGGCAGCAATCCTGGCGCCGCTGGATACTGCTGGTGCGGATGCGGTCGTGACCGAACTGCCAGAGCTGCGTCTTCATATTGCATTGGCGGAAGAGGAGAAGTGCGAGCGCTGCTGGCACCGCAGTCCCGATGTTGGCCGTAACACTCTACACAGCACTTTGTGCGGTCGCTGTATTGAAAATATTGATGGTCCCGGCGAGCGACGTCAGTTTGCGTAACGGACTTTACTCTCTGCCCTGGTTCGGTCTGGCACTGTTGGTGATTCTGTTGGATCAGTACACCAAAGTGCTCGCCAGCACCGGTCTGGAATACGGACAGCCGGTGCGCGTGTTCTGGTGGCTCAATCTCACCCTGCAACACAATACGGGCGCGGCGTTTAGTATTTTGCACGATGCGGGCGGATGGCAGCGCTACTTTTTCAGCACAGCGGCAATTGGCATCAGTCTGGCGCTGGCCGTCTGGTTATACGTCATGCCTCGCGGACAGTGGCTGCTTGCCCTTGGCCTGGGGCTGATCATCGGCGGTGCTCTGGGCAATCTGTGGGATCGCATCGCTCTGGGCTATGTGGTGGACTTTATCTCGGTCCATTATGAAAACCATATGTTTCCGGCCTTTAATCTTGCCGACTCGGCAATCTCGGTTGGGGCAGCCTGCATGCTGTTGGACAGTTTTTTGCATCGAGACGGGGTCGTTGTCGGTGAAAAGGGTTCAGAGTGATGCAACTTGTACCTGTCAGTGAGGGAACCCGCGTCTTCCTGAATTTCTCGGTCAGTTTGGAAGACGGATCGGAAGTCGACACCAATTTCGGCGGAAACTCTGTCAATTTTGTCATCGGTGATGGCAGTCTGATGCCGGGGTTCGAGCGCCTGTTGTTTGGTATGGCACCGGGCGAGCGGAAGATCTTCGTGGTACCACCAGAGAACGCCTTCGGGCAACCCAATGACAGTAATGTGCAGGTTTTTCCCCGCCGGCAGTTCGATGAAGACATGGTTCTTCAAATCGGGCTGGTCATTTCGTTCGCTGATGCCAGTGGCGCCGAAGTACCAGGTATGATTACTGCGTTCAATGAAGATGAGGTGACGGTGGATTTCAATCATCCGCTCTCCGGGCGTACAATCCTGTTTGATGTGCTGATTCACAAGGTGGAGCTGGTAGAGTTGCACTAGGGTCGGAGTTGGAGCCGGCTTGCCTGCGCGCCGGGGTAACCCCGTAGTATCCGCAAATGATGAGAGGTTATTGGCAATGGATATTCGGTTGGCAAATCCGCGCGGCTTTTGTGCCGGCGTTGATCGCGCCATCGACATTGTTAATCGTGCGCTGGAGGTTTTCGGCGCCCCGATTTATGTGCGCCATGAAGTCGTACACAACAAGTTTGTGGTGGAGGATCTGCGAGCACGCGGTGCCGTCTTTGTCGACGATCTGCACGAGGTTCCTGACAATTGCATTGTGATTTTCAGTGCGCATGGTGTATCACAGGCTGTGCGCAGGGAAGCGGGGCAACGCTTACTCAAGGTATTCGACGCCACTTGTCCGTTGGTCACCAAGGTGCATGTGGAGGTGGCCGGTTATAGTCTCCAGGGCCGCGAGTGTGTCCTGATTGGCCATCGCGGCCACCCGGAAGTCGAGGGCACAATGGGACAGTACGACCGCAGCGCGGGCGGTGAGATTTATCTGGTGGAAGACGATGAGCAGGCCGCGGCGCTGGAGGTGAAGAACCCTGACAACCTGAGCTACGTCACCCAGACCACCCTGTCCATGGACGATACCGCCGAGATCATTGACGCCCTGCGCGAGCGCTTCCCAAAGATCGTCGGTCCGAAGAAGGAAGATATTTGCTACGCCACCCAGAACCGCCAGGATGCGGTAAAGAAATTAACTCACAATTGCGATCTGATCCTGGTGGTCGGATCCCAGAACAGTTCC
>JANPDE010000400.1:0-2581 GCA_031431315.1 Haliea sp. | reverse complement strand
AATTGTGTCCCATGTGGAGTTCCTCAGCGGGGTGATGACAGGTGGGAGCGTACGATACGGTAAATCATAGCTTGCGTAAAACGCCATATAAGGAATACTGTGTTGCGATAATTGCAATATAGGCTATTTCTATTTATGGATACCAGGGCACTTTCAGTCTTTCTGGTCGTTGCCGATACCCTCAATTTTAGTCGCAGCAGTGAACTGCTGCATATGAGTGTATCCGCCGTCAGCAGGATGATACAGCGACTGGAGAATGAAGTGGGGCAACCGCTGCTGGAGCGGGATAACCGTAGTGTTCGGCTGACCGGCGCAGGCCGCGAGTTCAGGGATTATGCACGCAATGCCGTCACCGAGTGGCAGCGACTGAAACGCCGCTTGGGTAGTGATGAAGTATTGGCGGGGGAAGTCAGCCTGTACTGCTCCGTGACGGCGACCTACAGTGTGCTGGCGCCTATTCTGGAAGCTTTTCGCGCCACCCATCCGTCAGTAGACATCAAGATGCACACAGGAGACCAGGCCGACGGCATCGGCAGAATACTTGACGGGCGGGATGATATTGCAGTGAGTGGGCGCCCCGGCCAGCTGCCTCGGCGCCTCGAATTCCTGCCGCTGCTGGAATCACCGCTACGGTTCTGTGCGCCGGCTGCGGACTGTGCGGTGCGCGACATGGTACAGGCCGGTGATCCAGCTCGTGGTGACATCAATTGGAATGGAATCCCGTTTATCGTACCTGAGCGGGGTGTAACCAAGGACATGTTGGACGCCTGGTTTCGAAAGCGCGGTATTCGCCCACGAATCTACGCTCAGGTGGCGGGACATGAAGCAATTGTCGCCATGGTCAGCCTGGGTCTGGGTATTGGTATCGCACCACAGCTGGTCATTACAGCAAGCGGTATGTGTGCCGGTGTCAGCGTGATTACTGTGCCTGAGGGCTTGCCTCCCCTCACAGTGGGATTATGCAGTCTGGGACAGAGGCTGGGCAATCCGCTGGTTAAATCACTGTGGGATGTCGCGGGGCAGACCTACCGCAACGGGGTTTGATACTATTAAGCAGCTTGAGGCAAAGGGTGGTGGCATGCACGAACAAGACGAAACGCAAACGCCTGATCCTTTGGGTCCGCAGGTGCAGCCCGCTTCCAGCGGCGTTGCTCCCCGCCTTGACCTGTTGGTCGACGAGCACGAGGAGGAAGTTTCGGAGAATGGCCGAACAGTTCGCCGCCGGGGAATCTATCTGCTGCCGAACCTGTTTACAACGGCTGCATTATTCGCCGGGTTTTACGCCATTATTGCGGCCATGCGCGGTGATTTCGAGAATGCCGCTGTCGCCATCTTTCTGGCCATGGTGTTGGACGGGCTTGACGGCCGTATCGCACGCCTCACTCACACATCAAGCAAGTTTGGCGCTGAATTCGACAGCCTGGCGGATATGGTGTCGTTCGGAGTTGCGCCGGCCCTGGTGATATTCAGCTGGGCTCTGGGAGATCTGGGCAAGTTTGGATGGAGCACGGCATTCATCTACGTGGCGTGCGCGGCGCTGCGACTGGCGCGCTTCAACACCCAGATTGATACGGCAGATAAGAATTACTTTACTGGTCTGGCCAGCCCGGCTGCGGCAGCGATTCTTGCCAGCACCGTCTGGGTCTGCCACGACCTGGGGTGGGTGGGCAAAGCCCTGCCCCTTGAGCTGTCAGTCCTGGTGGGCATACTCACTGCGATTGTTGGCTTTCTCATGATAGCCAATTTTCCCTACTACAGTTTCAAGGGCATCGACTTTCGTGGTCGTGTACCCTTTGTGGTGATGATTGCGGTGGTGCTGGTCTTCGGCCTGATCACGCTCGATCCACCGAGCATCCTGTTGGCAGGATTCTTCATTTATGCGTTGTCAGGACCCGTTATCCAGTGGGTAAAACGGCGCAGGCGTCGGCTGGGCTAACGCACGATTAACCGGAGAATAGCCTGCGGAACCAATAGCCAGTTAGCTGTTCTGAATAAAAGCCTCAATCCCGACAGCGTCGCCACTGCAATGCGCCCGCGCTACTGCATTCCCCACAATGCCTCTTCCGAAAGCACCGCGCAGTCGGTGTATCTGCAGCTCAGAGACTGTATCCGCGTGGGTGGGTTGGCAGCGGCTGCACCGTTTGGTCTATCCGGCGGCCGTTCTCGCATGCCCGCACCTGCTTTGGCAAGCCCATTCCGATGTGGGTGATGCTTTAATTTACCTGGTTGTTTTCACCGCTTTATTGTTGTGGCGGGTGAGGTGCCGCTCTCTGAAGCAGCGACGATTCATCAATGCCAGAACCTGAATCCAGTGTTCGTCAAGGTACCTTTGTGAGCAGGACTCGAGCGTATTTTCGAATCGTAATTTGCCTCACGGGGAAAACTGGAAATATTTTTGCATAAGGTCTTGCAGGTGGGGGTGCTATGCGTATAATGCGCTTCCCGGAAGAGGCAGGTCCTCTTTGGAATTCCGAGCCCTGGCGGTATTGGAAGCTGTTTAACAAGAAGATGAAGACAGATGTGTGGGCACTTGTTGGGATAGTTGTCACAACTATTCAGGTACAACAAGTGACTCATTAAT
>JANPDE010000399.1:0-11336 GCA_031431315.1 Haliea sp. | reverse complement strand
GATGTAACTGCGATACAGGTCGGCAATCTGCTGGCGATGAGGGTCTGACGAGTCCGTCTGCGCCAGTATGTCGTCGATAATGGCCTGTATCTGGCGCTCACTGCGCAAAAATACTTCTGTGAACGCATCCATTTTGGCCATACCCTGCGGAAATTCGGCCTGTTTTATCCAGCCCTCATTCACATAGGTGTAAAAATCGTTCCCGGGTACCACGTTTGGCGCAAGATATTGGGATTCAAACCCCCATGCGCCCATCATCGGGTTGCCCTGGAGTGCACCGGGCTCGGCGGTCGCGGATGCAATGTTCCCTAACGGCGCTACGACGACGAGACCTATGAGCCATTTGCTGATCACATGCATAGCGGTTCCTGATAGAAGTTTGCGAGCGTGTAGTAGGTGGTTGCCAACAGGTCAGCCATCATATACTGAGAACCGTGGATAGGGCACAGTGCCCGCAAGGGGGCGAGGATGCGGTTAAACCGAGCGTACAGGGTGGCACTGACCACGCAGGTAACCCGTTCGCCGGCGCCGCCGCTGGAAGAATTGCCGGAAACGTCGCATCTGATTTCATCCTTCGCCGAGGATATGGCAGGTGAGGGGTATGTCCTCAGCGACAGCGATGCGGCTATCTTTCAGATTGTGCCCGTCGGAAATTGACGTTGAGCAACCTGATTCGCGCAATAGAAGGCGACATCACACGTCTCGACATCGATGCAATTGTCAATGCAGCGAACAACTCGCTGCTCGGCGGCGGTGGCGTGGACGGTGCTATTCACCGCGCGGCGGGGCCAGAATTGCTGGCGGAGTGTCGAAGCCTGCACGGTTGTGAGACCGGAGATGCAAAGTTGACAAAGGGCTATGGGCTTAAAGCCAGGTATGTCATCCACACGGTCGGTCCGGTTTGGCAGGGCGGCGGGAACGGCGAACCGGACCATTTAGCGTCGTGTTATCACAGGAGCCTGGAAATCGCAGCGGATTTGAAACTTCAAGCCATCGCATTTCCCTGCATTAGCACAGGTGTTTACGGCTATCCGCCAGCGCAGGCGGCGGTCATCGCAATCGAAACGGTTAAAGTGTTCCTGTTACAGACGAGCGAAATATGCGAGGTGGTATTCTGCTGTTTCTCCCCCGACGCCCTTGCCATCTACGAGGGCCTATTGGCCAAAATCGGAAACTGATAACGCGTAGCGCAACTCGGCATTGCCCAGAGCCTCCTCTATGCGAGGTTCCTCCCTGTTACCGTGGCTAGCCTTCCACCATACGGCAAAGTCTCGCCAGAAGGCCAACTCCTCCCGTGCCAATTCCAGCTCTGATTGCGTTTGATCCATTGGACATTATTTGTCGTTCGAGAATAAAGCCAGTGTATTGATGGCGGCGGTACGGGACTTAGCAAAACGCGCCAATCATTTGCCCCATTGCGCCAAATAGCGCTTTATTTCTAAAGACTATTTCTGAAGAGGGCGGGAGAGCCGCCTGTCCACTGTTTGAAGGCCCGGGAAAAAGAAGACGTATCTGCAAAGCCGAGCATGTAGCTGATCTCCGCCAGTGGCATGGACTTGTCCGCGATGTATTTCTCCGCCATTTCCCGGCGCACCTCCAGCAGGAGAGTCCGAAAGTTGGTGCTCTCATCCGCCAATCTGCGCTGCAGTGTGCGGCTGCTGACGAAGACACGCTTTGCAACGTCTTCTTCGTTGAGCTTACCGGAGGGTAGTTGATCCAGGATGGCGCGCTTGACCTGGCTAATGATATTGCCCTCTTTCAGGTCATTGAGCATGCTTTCGAGGATCAGGTCGCTGTTGAGGGCCAGCTCCCGGTTGGCGGCGGTAAACGGGCGGCGCGCATCAGCGATGTTGAAGGAGATTCTCGATACGCGCTGGGAGAACAGCAGGGGGCAGCGGAATTCGCCGAAATAGTCTCCCGTATTCTTTGGCATCGGATAGGTAAAGGCCACCTCCATCGGGTTTAATGATTTGTCCAATCCCCTGCGACATAAATCGACAAACATTGCCGTCCTGGCGTCTTCGATAATGCGAATAGCGTCCACGGGTATGTGTAGCACCTCACTCACCAGATCGATACGGTTTTGCGATTCCAATATCGAAATCATCAGGTTCGAGTTCACGATCGCCTCGTAGCGCAACAGTCGCTGCAAAGCTTCGCTCAGCGTGCCGCTCGACAGGAAGGTCACCCCCAACGCATTCAGGTCCAGGGGGCTGAAGTACTTCGCGCTTTCGAGGCCGATGTTCTCATTGCGGGTAACAACCGCCGCCTCAACCAGTGCCTTGCACAGCAGAGGGTAGGGATAACGGGTGCGCGGCTGGTGGATTTGTACAGGATCAAGACCACAGCGCACGAACAGCGCGTCGGCATCGACTTTCTGCGCGACCAGGTAGCGCCAGAGCACTCTACCTGCTGACGCCAGGATGGTAGCTTCCATACCCTTCCTCTCTTTGCTCGACCCGGATCAAGTGTAGGAATGCTGTCGCAATTGGTCAAGACATTGGCGTCGTTGGTAGTGGATGTTGCTTTCGTCGCCATGGAAAATTGGCGCATGACAGAACCTAAACGCTTACTTCAAGCGGCGCTTCCCTTGCTCACTGAGGAAGACTTTGAGCAGCTGCGTGTTGATACCCGGAAACTGGTGGTGGAGAACGAGCAGCTCAGGCTACGTATCGCACAACTGGAATCCCATATCGTTACCCACGGCTGGGCTGAACGGAAATTACACTAACCATGGTTTGCGTCTGAGGCACCCAGCCGCTGATTCTAGGCAGGCTTTGGACGCAGGATTGAGGTGACTGGCGGCAGGTCAGCGTACGTGACGATGCCAGGGCGGGCGGCCACGACGCTCGCAATGGCGTTCACTACAGGCATGGCCGTAATGATGAAGCCCGTCGCGATCAATTCCTCGATGGGCAGAGTGAAATCCGCCGGCAGGACATCGGCTCGCAGTTTCAGTTGCGGTGTGCCGTTCACCTCGATGAGGTAAGCCCCCGCGATATCCCACGCCGGCTCTATGTCCGTCGAGAGCGTCCACTGCGCGTTCAGCTCGATGACCGGTTGGCCACCGGCAATGCCGAGCCAGCGCGCGAGGACGCCCGCGACCTGCCCCTTTCTCACCGACCGCCCCGGAATGTCGAGGTCCGTCGTTGCAAACGCGAACTCGGTTTCGCAGCGCACATCGTCGAGGGTGAACTTGAACATCTTGGCGATGGCTTCCACCGCGTCGCCGAACGGCAGTGTCGCCTGCTCGAGGTCCCTGGGGTGATTCGGGTCATGCGCCGGTCGGCCCCAGCCGATGACATCCTGGTTCGCATCGCCGGCCCACATGCCGATGTTGAACGACTCGGTAACCCGCACCAGATTGACCTCGCGACATAGACTCGATGCGGTGGCGACGACGGCGTCGACCCAGCCGGGATTGATGCCGCTGCCAAACAGGCTGACACCGCCCGCCTGGGCCGCGTCTTCCAGTTGCTTGCGTGCGGGCTCGCCGTAGCCGCGGCCCGTCAGGAAACTGGCCGTCGTGACGACATTGACTCCGCCGCGCAGCAGGCGCGCCATCTCATCGACATCCGGATGCAGCGGCATGTAGACGATGCAGTCCGGCTGCAGCGCAAGCAGTGCGTCGATGTCGTCAGTGGCCTTGATCCCGACCTTATGCCCGAGATTGATAAGGTCGCCCACGTCCTGACCAACTTTTTCCTTGCTGAACGCATACAGGCCGACCAGCTCAAGATCCTGCCGGTCAAGGATGGCTTTGACCGATTGGGTAGCGACCTTGCCGGTGGTCCACTGCACGACGCGAAGGGGGCGATTGCTCATTGGATGCTTCCTTTAGTAGACAGGTGCTATGTGACTGTACGAAGCCTAGGAACCTTGTCGCAATTGGTCAAGAGATTGGCGCGGCTGGTCATGGAGTCTAATTCACTTAGAGCGGAAAATTATCACAACTCTGAGGCGGGAGTAGAGTCATCCGCTCAGTAATGGATATGGGCAAACGCTGTTTTTTCACAGCAGAGCCAGAGAGGCCAGCTCAGGACGTGATGCGTGCGTAGGAGGGAAGCATGGCGACCCTTACTCTATGTACGTTTGTACAGTGGCACAGAGTTCTTTTTTGGTGGTAGGGTGGAACTTAAACTTTCGTTTAGGCTCTGAGTGTTGCCATTTTGGCACTAATTATGCGTGACCGACGTCAGCAGAAAATAACTAACAGGTATCGATCTATGTCAACTTCCCTGGCTCCGATCCGCGCCGCTACCCGACTGATGCGCCTCCTGGTTACGTCGCTGGCCGTGGCGGCCAGCCTGGTTACTGGCGCCATGCCCGCCATGGCACGCTCCTTCGTGGAGTTTGAGAGCGGCCAGGTCAGGCCTGTCGCGATGACGCCGGATGGCACTAAACTTCTCGCGGTGAATACACCGGACAACGCCCTGGAAGTGTTCACGATCAACGCCGATGGTTCCCTCAC
This sequence comes from Haliea sp., assembly GCA_031431315.1. Classification (GTDB taxonomy): domain Bacteria; phylum Pseudomonadota; class Gammaproteobacteria; order Pseudomonadales; family Halieaceae; genus Marimicrobium. Next base: position 6,865 of record JANPDE010000399.1, on the reverse strand, counting down.
CCATAGCAAATCCATCCCTGTGGGTATGGAACCCGTCGCCGTCGCCGCACGCAACAACAGCGAAATCTGGGTGGTGAACCACCTGTCAGACAGCGTGAGCGTCGTCGACTTATCCGCTACCCCGGCAAAAGTGGTTCGCACCCTGCTGGTGGGCGATGAGCCCCGGGATATCGTTTTTGCAGGGACAGGCTTCAATCGCGCGTTCATCACCACGGCCCATCGCGGGCAACAACGCAACGACGCCTCCATCGCCGCCGTGCCGGGTGCCAGCGGTCCGCAACTCACGACTGAAGGCATTGGACGGGCCGATGTTTGGGTCTTCAATGCAAGCAATCTGGGTACCACCTTTGGCGGCACACCGGTTCAGATTCTCAGTTTCTTCGCTGATACTCCGCGTGGCCTCGCGGTCACGCCCGACGGCCTCACGGTCTATGTGGCGGCGTTCCAGTCGGGCAACCAGACTACAGTTATTAATGAAACGGTCGTGCCTGACGGATTCGGCCAGGAAGGTGTGCCCGGGCCCAGCACTAACGCGGCGGGCATTGCGGCGCCTGAAACCGGCGTGATCGTCAAGTTCGACCAGAGTGCAAATAAATGGCTCGACTCGAAAGGCAAGGACTGGAGCAGCCTGGTCAAATTCACTCTGCCGGATCATGACGTCTTCACTGTCAATGCCGACACCTTGGCGACGGGCACGATGTTTGATCATGTCGGTACGGTCCTGTTTAACCTGGTGGTGAATCCCGAGACTGGCAAGGTGTATGTCACCAACACGGAGCTGCCGAACCACGTCAATTTTGAGGGCCCCGGCATATTCGGCGGCAGCACTGTGCAGGGCCACCTGTCTGAGTCCCGCATCACCGTGCTCAACCCCGCCAACGGGAACGTCGAACCGCAACACCTGAACAAGCATATCGACTACAACCTGCGCCACACGAATCCGGACGCCGACCAGTATCGCGAAACGATAGACGCCCAGAAGACGCACAGCCTCGCGACGCCGCTGCAACCCGTGGTTTCCAGCGACGGCGAGACACTGTATGTGGCGGCTTTTGGTTCTGCAAAAATCGGAGTGTTTAATACTGCGGATATCGAGGACGGCAGTTTCGACCCGACGCAGGCGAGCGCGAACTACATTGACACCGGCGGCGGCCCCAGCGGTATGGTGCTGAATGAGTCGGATGGGTTGAACCCCCGCCTTTACGTCCTCACGCGGTTTGCCAACCAGGTCGAGGTTGTCGACCTGAACACGAATACCACGCTTGAGACCCATGCGCTGCACAACCCGGAGCCGGCCCAGGTCGTGGCCGGACGCCCCTTCCTTTACGACGCCAATTTGACGTCGGGCAATGGCGAGACCTCCTGTTCGAGCTGCCACACCTTCGGTGACCTGGATCAGCTAGCCTGGAACCTGGGCAATCCGGACGATATCGTGACCACCAATACGATTCCCGATGCAGTCCCAGGCCAGCCGCACGCGGATACCTTTCACCCGATGAAAGGACCGATGACCACGCAGACCCTGAAAGGTATGGCGACGCACGGTGCGCTGCACTGGCGCGGTGATCGTGTCGATGGTTTCTTCGGGATCGATGCTTGCGCCGAACCCACCGGTGCTCCCTGCTCCGAAGATTTCTCATTCCGCAACTTCATCGTGGCATTCGAGGGTCTGGTCGGCAAGGAGGGCACGGTCACTCCCAGCGAGATGCAGCAGTTTTCGGATTTCATCATGGAGGTAATGCTCCCGCCGAACCCGATTCGACCCCTGAACAACACGCTAACGAACACTGGGTTGGCCGGCCAGAACCTCTTTTCTGGCAGGGTCACGGATAGGGTGACGAACTGTGTCGGCTGTCACACGCTGAACCCTGCCCTGGGCTTGTTCGGCTCCGGCGGTCAGCAGAGCTTTGAGACTGAAACCCAGAACCTGAAAGTGCCGCAGTTGCGCAATGTCTATACGAAAGTGGGTATGTTTGGTGAGTCAAGGGCCGCTCCTTTTACAGGGGATCAGATTCGCGGTTTTGGCGTCGTGCATGACGGCTCGATCGACACCGTGAATGATTTCATTGGGACCCCCGTGTTCCAACTCACCAACACAGAACAGCAGAATCTCGAAGCCTTCGTCCTGCGGTTCCCCACGGACCTCGCGCCCATCGTTGGTCAGCAGGTGACGCTCACCGCCACCAACGCTGTCGTCGCGAACCCACGTGTGGACCTTCTGGTCCAGCGTTCAAATGTACCATTCGATTCGCTGATGCTCGGCGGTACCGTGACAGAGTGTGATGTTGTTGTGAAAGGCTCCGAAGGTGGAGTTGCGCGAGGCTGGGTGCGCGAGGCGAGCGGTCAGTTCCGATCCGACATCAATACCCTCACCAACGACCCGACATTGCGTGCTTTGGCGAGCCAGGGCCCGCTCACCTACACTTGCGCGCCCCCCGGATCCGGTACCCGTATGGGTATTAACCGGGACGAGGATAACTTTCTGGATGGTCTCGACAACTGCCCCGCAGTCGCGAATAACGATCAGCTGGATGCCGACAACGATCTCATCGGGAATGCATGTGACCCGATCAACAACCCACCACCCGGCTGCTAACGTCAAGACCCAGCTTGCGCATTTCCAAGGCTGTGTACTCGCGGAAGTGACCCGGGTTTTCCGGGGTTTCGCGCAGCATTTCGAAGGGGTTCTGCCCAAATAGCAGGCGCAACCGCTTGGACAGTGCCGCGGCATTGGGCGTGGTGACCAACATCGCGCCACCCGGCTTCAGCAATTTCCGAAATGCCGGGAGTATTCCGGCTGATGTTCGCCAATTCAAATTCCACATGACTGGCCACCACTCGCTCCAGGCCACCCCCGCCATTGAAATCCCGGAGAATAAGCTTGCGTTACCTGGGTGAAAATTGTCTTGTCATGGGTCACCTCTCTCACGTAGTTTACTCGCATAACAGAGTGTCCCTGGATGTTGATCAAAAACGACCTGACTACGGCGCGAAATGAGAGGGCGTCCCACGCAAGAGGAACACGTCCAGGGACATCGCGCGGATTGTTCCGCTCCCGCGAACAGGTGAACTATGAAAAATGCTCTACTGGGTATTATCTCGGTCCTGATAGCGGTTATTTTGCTGGCGGTTGGCGGAGAAATTGCGATAAGGGTATTGCACCTATTTTCAGGGTATGAGGGTACGCAGAAAGTTAGGGGGGTCATCACTCTCGATGAGGAGCTTGGATGGCTGCCCACTCCAAACTACTCCTTTAGTGGGGAACTGGTGGATGGCGAGGGAAAGCCTTATGAAGTTGCCATCCAGACTGATAGTACCGGGTATCGAACGTTCGGCAATCCTCATGCGGAGAAAAGGAAGAAAGTGCTGTTTTTAGGCGATTCCTTTACCTACGCAAGGCATGTATCCAATAACAAGACCTATCCCGAGCTATTGGCAAAAGACCTCGACATTGAAGTTTTTGCATTCGGGGTGGAGGCTTATGGAACTCTGCAGGAGTTTATGATTCTCGATAGACTCATCAATGACATAGAGCCCGGTGTCGTGGTCCTGCAGTTTTGCTCCAATGATTTTGTCAATAACCACTACGACCTCGAGTTTGGAGCCACTTGGAACAATAACAGATTACGCCGACCTTACTTTTGGCAGGATAAGATCGTCTATAGGACCCCTGCCACGTTTTTCGCGATGAGAGATTTTGCCGCCAGATATTCGCATTTTTTATATTTTATCCTATCAAGAATCGATATGGTAAAGGCGAGTTATGCCATGACCTCTTCCGGGGAATCTTCGGAGTCGCTTATTGAGAAAGAGGGCATGGCCTACCCCTTTTTCCAGGAGTCAGTGCAGGTAACGGAACAATTGCTTAAAAAAATCAGAATGCGTGTTCCAGCAACGACCCCTGTTTACATCTTTGCTACACATCATGGCGAGCCGTATTACGAGCAGATAAAGAGAATATCGAAGAATGCCGGACTAATTTTCATTGACGGCCCATCTCAGGCAGTTACTGCCGCTGAACTTGAAGGGATTATAACGGTGGCGGCGGATAAGGCGCATTGGAACAATGCTGGACACCAAAATGTGGCGGATGCCCTTAAGCGCTATTTTCAGGAAACGGGTCAATTTGAGCGCCGTGGCGGCACCACCGAGCAATAGCGTCGGTACCCTACACTTTATGAGACTCGTCAGGCAGTGGAGGTTGCCGTCGAGCAGCTTGAGGTCCTGGAACCGGGCGAACATCCAGACCTGCGACAGTCCGCAACAGCAGCGCGAGCGCCAATAGCGTAAAAACCGCGGCGGCCAAAAAAGCGGCGCCGGGAAAATGCACGACGGCGTCATCCGCGCTGAAGTAGGCAAACAGCTGTGTCATAAACGGTGGGCTGAGAATGGCCACCAGGCCGCTCATGCTGCCGATGGCGCCCTGTAACTCGCCCTGTGCGTTGGCCGGGACGCGTGCCGACAAGATGCCTTGCAGCGACGGCCCCACAAAACCCTGTAGGGAACCAACGATGATCACCGGATACATCATCCAGGCATACGGGATAAACGCATAACCGAAGAAACTCAGCGTAGTGGCGATCAAGCCCACCACAGCAGTTTTAGTCGGCCCCCACACCGGCAACACCAGGCGGATCAGATAGGCCTGTACGAAGATCATGGCCACACCAATGGCACTGAGTGAAAAACCGATGTCGCGCGGTGACCAGCCAAATTTTTCAATGGTGAAAAACGCCCAGGTGCTGGGCAGCGCAAAATGGCCGAGCAGGTAACAGAAGTACACCACCAACAGCGCGATGACCATGGGGTATTGCCACAATTGCTTGAACGCGCCCAGCGGATGCGCGCGCGCCAATTCAAAGGCGCGGCGGTTGCCGGCTTTGAGAGATTCGGGCAAGACAAAATAGCCGTAGATCATATTCACAAATGTCAGGCACGCTGCCGCATAAAAAGGCGTGCGCGGTCCGTACTCGCCCAGAAATCCGCCGATGGCGGGGCCCACAATAAAGCCAGCGCCAAAGCCTGCTCCCAACAGCGCGAAATACTGGGCGCGCTTCTCGGCGGGAAACGTATCGGCAATGTAGGCGTTGGCAATGCCAAAAGTGGAGGCAGACACGCCGCCGATGAGACGCCCGACAAAGAGCCAGAACAACGTTGGTGCCCAGCCCATCAACAGATAGTTGCAAACCATAGCCAGTAACGAATACAGCAGCACCGGGCGCCGTCCGAAGCGATCAGACAGGTGGCCCAGCACGGGAGACGCGACGAACTGCATGCTGGCAAAGGCGAACATCAAAAGACCGCTGGTGCGCGCCGCGTGGGACAGCGTGTCACCGGAAATATCCATAATCAGGTGCGGCACCACCGGCATGATGATGCCAAAGCCGATGGAGTCCAGCAGGACCGTCACGAAGATAAAGGCAAACGCCAACTGTGGACGCACAACTTACTCCCACCAGGGGTAGAAGGGCGGCATGTCGGTGGAGACGCGCTGGGTAAATACCGGCGGGCGTTTCTCCAGGAAGGACTTCACGCCCTCCTTGCCGCTGTTCAGGCTGGTGTAGTAGATGGCGAGGGAGTCCACCTTGTGCGCCTCGATGGGGTGGGGCTGCGCCGCACAGCGGTACATCATCTGCCGCGTCAGGGCGATGGCTACCGGGCTGAACTGGGCGATGCGTCGCGCGATTTTGTAAGCTTCTTCCAGCAGTTGGTCCACCGGCACCACCGCCTTCACGAAGCGGCCTGCGAGTGCTTCCTCGGGTTTGAGGATATCCGCGCTGTACACCCATTCCAGCGCCTGGGCGATGCCGACGATGCGCGGCAGGAACCAGCTGGAGCAGGCTTCCGGCGTGATGCCGATCTTGTTGAACACGAAGCCGATGCGCGCGTGTTCCGAGGCCAGGCGAATGTCCATGGCGCAGGTCATGGTGGCGCCGATGCCGACCGCCGCCCCGTTGATCGCAGCGATCACCGGCTTGTTGCAGTCGTAAATCGCCAGGGTGACACGACCCCCAGTGTCGCGAACACCGGCGATGATGTCTGGATCGTCCAAGCGTTCATTCATGTCCTGCATGGTGGGCGCCAGCTTCTCGTTCAGGCCGAACGCATTGCCCGCCGCCGAGAGGTCCATGCCCGCGCAGAAGGCCCGGCCCGCGCCGGTCACCACTACCGCGCGCACCTCATCATCCGCGCTGGCGCGATTGAAGGCGTCGATCAGTTCATGCGCCATCTCAATGGTGAATGCGTTGAGATGGTCCGGCCGGTTAAGGGTGAGGGTCAGGATGTTATCGGCGACTTCGTAGCGCACGGTGTTGTAGGACATGGTGATCTCCTGGTGTTAAATAAAAGTCGAATGAAAGATCAGTTACCCGTGAAACGGGGCGAGCGTTTTTCAAAAAAGGCCATGGCGCCCTCCAATGCATCCTCAGTACCCTGGGTGAGCAAGAACTGGTCTGCATCCATATGGCTGACGGCATTGTCCAGTGCGGTGGCGCTGGCATTGATAGCCCGCTTGGCCATCCTTACCGGTACCGGGGGCATGGCGGCGACCTGTGACGCCAGTTCGCGGGCGCGGGTTATAGCCTGGCCGGGCGCGCAGAGGTAGTCACACAAACCCCAGCGTTCGGCAGTAGCAGCATCCACCGGTTCGGCGAGAATCAATAACTGTTTCGTTTTCGCCGGCCCGATCAGGTGCGTGAAGCGCGGTACGCTCTGCCAGCTCATATTCATGCCCAGCTTGAGTTCCGGCACATAGAAAGAGGCGTTGTCGGCAGCAACGCGCCAGTCACAGGCGACCGCCAGTGCCGCGCCGCCACCAATACACCAGCCCTCTATGGCGGCGATGGTCACCGGCTCCAGGGCTTCC
>JANPDE010000398.1:0-9958 GCA_031431315.1 Haliea sp. | reverse complement strand
CAGACGCTGGCGGTACTCGCCCATGCCAAAGGGTACCGCCCCGACGTGTTGACCAAGACCAGCCTGATGCTGGGACTGGGTGAGACCGAAGATGAAATCATGGCGTGTCTGGACGACCTGCGCGCGGCAAACGTCGATATTCTGACTTTCGGCCAGTACCTGCAGCCCACGGTCAATCATATCCCCATCGCGCGTTATGTCACCCCCGAAGAGTTTGAGCAGTACCGCCAGCAAGGCTTGCAAAAGGGCTTCCTGGAAGTGGTTTCCGGCGTATTTGTACGCTCGAGCTACCGCGCCGAGCAGGTCCTGGCGAAAAACAATGTGGGCTTGTCATAGACCACCCCAATAACCCAATGGTGCAAGACCTGGGCAATATGCCCGTGTTGGGAGTGTCTCTGGCGCATGTGTCCCTGTTGCGCCTGGATCAAACGGGCGGCCCGGCACCGGGTAATAAGTCCTTCAAGTTACACCACTATCTGGCTGAGGCGAAACGCCTGGCAATTCCCCGTGTCGTGTCCTTCGGTGGTGCCTGGTCCAATCATCTGCACGCCCTGGCCGCACTGGGTCACAGCCAGGGAGTTGCCGCGGTGGGCATTGTCCGCAAAGAGGCGACAGAGCAGGACTCCGCCATGCTGGTGGACGCGAGGCGCTGGGGAATGCAGATCGTGCCGGTGAGCCGGCAGGAGTACCGCCGGCGCAACGATGCTGACTACCAGCAACAACTGCTTGAGCGTTTCGCGCCCTGCCTGTGCATTCCGGAGGGTGGCGCTACAGCGATGGGAGCCCGGGGTTGTGGGGCCATTGCCGACATCATCCGGAGCCGAGCACCCCGGCACCGGCAAGTAGTTCTGCCGGTGGGAACAGGGACGACGCTGGCAGGATTGGCGGCCGGTCTGGACGACAGTTACGAAGTGATTGGTATCTCAGCCCTGAGAGGTGCGAGTGATCTGGAGCACCGGGTGCGGGACCTGCTGTGCGAGCTCTCACCCAACAGCCACGCGCGCTGGCGTATCTTGCACCAATTTCACTGCGGTGGCTTTGCGCGTGTTGATCCCGCGCTGCGGGAGTTTATGTTGGCGTTCGAAGGCATTCACGCTGTGCAGCTGGAACCGGTCTACACCGCCAAGATGCTGTTTGCGGTGCACCAGTTGTGCGCGCGGGGAGAGTGGTACAGCGCAGTGCCGACGTTGGCAATCCACACCGGCGGACTGCAGGGTCGCCGCGGGTATGCATGGTTGAGCTGAGGTCTGTTCTATAGCGGAGGATAGCGAAAGCTCTGGTGCCTCACTGCGCGTGGTCTATACTTCGCGGGGCAACGGGGTCGCCGAGACGCAGTCGTAGGAGTCCGCGACTCGGTCATCCCGTCTCCTCCCCCCAGCTTTAAAAGGACTATCACATGAGTTTTTTCAGCAAGATACTAGCGAAACTGGGCATAGGTTCAGCCCAAGCTGCGACACCACCGCCGGTCGCCACCGCGCCACCTCCGCCGCGCCCCGCCGCACCAGCTGCACCATCTGTGCCCCCACCTCCCCAGCCCATGGCAATGGTCGATGTTGTTGCCCAGTTGGACGGATGGGCGGCCAGCAACCCCCAGAAGCTCAACTGGAAGACATCCATCGTCGACCTGCTGAAACTGTTGGAACTCGACAGCAGCCTGGGAACACGCAAGGAACTGGCCACGGAACTGGGTTGCCCGGCGGATTTCATGGGCGATTCCGCGAAAATGAATATGTGGCTGCACAAGACCGTGCTGCAAAAGATCGCGGACAACGGCGGCAATATACCCGCGGATGTGCTGAGCTGACGCTGCCCGCGTAGGCTTCTGTGTAACAACGTCTAAAGCGCCGCGCCGGGTACTGCTGCTCAGCGCCGGCGCCAGGCTACCGGGGTTGCTCCGTGCCAGCGCCGAAAAGCGCGACTGAAGTTCGCCGCCTCTCGATAACCGAGGATTTCCGCCACATCAGCCACCTTGAGCCTCGCATCCCGCAGCAGGCGCTCGGCATACTCTCTGCGCAGGTCCTCCAGTACATCCTTATAAGCGGTCTGTTCGCGCTGCAATTTACGAATCAGTGTACGTGACGTGAGGTGCATGGCGTCTGCCACCTGTTCAAGGGTGGGCGGCGGGCAGGGTTGGCCTGTGTACAGCATCTGCGAGTCGAAGTGGTTGCACAAGCGGTTGCGTACCGCGAACGCGACACTGCCAGCCTGTTCGCGGGCGGCAATCAACTCGCGGCACTTGATGATATTGGCGCGATAGACCGATTCATCGTGTAGCGGGGAGGGCAGGTGGCGCCACGCCAGTGGGACGGCGATGCTGTTGTGGGCAGAGTCGAACACCACGTCGGCATCGTAGCCGGCGATCAGGTGCTTGGCATCAGCCGGAGCCGGGTGGGAAAAGTTGATGACGACATTTTTGCCGACCGGATGCCCCAGGATGGTGGATATCAGCATCTCGAGGATCTTAAGTACCACTTCGATCAACCAGATGGCGAAGTCCGCTTCAGTGGTGACATTCTCTACCTGCAACACATAGTGCGATTGCGTGGCGATGAGTCGGGCGCTGATGGCTGTGGTACGACTGCCGCTCAGGGTACCCATGACGTCCAGCGCCTCACCCAGTGTCGGCGCACTGAGCGCGGCAAATCCCAGTGGTCCGTGCGCGGCCATGTTGAACTGGGAGCCGAGGCGGGCGGTCCAGACGCGATCGCTCGTGTGGGATGCGTAGTTGCGAAACAGCACGGCCAGTTGGGCCGCGTCGATGAATTCCCTTTCCGCCAAATCCTTTTCCGCGAGACCGACGCCACGTAACAGTTCGTCCGCCGGCGCGACACCGGATTGCAATACCAGTCGGGCGTAAGCGGCTGAAAGTTCGATTTCTCTGGGCACGTCACGTCCCTCATAGGCAAGCCGATGTCATTAAATGATAATTAAATTGTCTTTAAGTGAAAAGCCCGAGCTGGCGATTCGGGGTTACGCTGGCGCTTCACTCATGTAAGGAGACACGCCATGAGCACCACCTACAACATACTGCACCCCGAGAAGGGCCGTATAGAGTATACCGACAAGAAGCGCTACCTGTGGATGTCGTCGCTGTTCATGCCGCTCTTTCCGCTGCTCGGTATCGCCCTTTACTTTGCGTACGGCTCGCAATGGTTTCTGGGTATCCCGCTGCTCTTTAGCTACGTGATGATCCCGCTCCTTGATTATGCGTTTGGCTCGGATCACAACAACCCGCCGGAGGAGATCGTTCCGCAACTGGAGCAAGACACCTACTACCGCCTGCTGACCTGGTTCACGGTGCCGATGCACTTCATCGTGCTGATCGCTATCGCCTGGTTTGTCGGCACGCAGGACCTCACCCTCTGGTCTATCCTGGCGCTGGCCTTCACCGCGGGCAGTTATAGTGGATTGGGAATCAACACGGCCCATGAACTTGGCCACAAGAAGCCAGAGTTTGAGCGTTGGCTTGCCAAAATTGTGCTGGCCGTGCCCGCCTATGGACACTTCTGTATCGAGCACAACCGCGGCCATCACCGCGACGTGGCGACGCCGGAAGACCCCGCCAGCGCGCGCATGGGTGAATCGATCTACAAATTCGCCCTGCGCGAAATCCCCGGCGCCTTCAGGCGCGGCTGGGCGGTGGAAAAAGAACGGCTGGCGCGCCTGGGCAAGAGCGAGTGGAGTGTGCACAACGACATATTGCAGTCGTACGCCATCAGCGCGGTCCTGCAGGGCGGCCTGATCCTCGCCTTTGGCTGGGTGATGGTTCCCTTCCTGGCGATACACAATTTCTGGGCCTGGTACCAGCTCACCAGCGCGAACTACATCGAGCACTATGGCTTGTTACGCCAGAAGGAGGCCAACGGCCGCTACGAGCGCTGCCAGCCTTACCACAGCTGGAATGCCAATTATATTTTCAGCAATATCCTGCTGTTCCACCTCGAGCGTCACTCCGACCACCACGCGAATCCAACTCGCCGTTACCAGAGCCTGCGCAATTTCGACGGCATACCCGAGCTGCCCAACGGGTACTACGGGATGTACCTGCTCGCCTACTTCCCCTGGCTCTGGTACAAGGTCATGGACAAGCGCGTACTGGCGTTGCCGCACATCAGGGGGGATCTGGACAAGGTCAATATCGATCCTGAAAGGCGCGCTGAGATCTGCGCGAAGTACAGCGATCGCCAGCACGTGACGCTGGCCAGCCAGGGGAGATGACCGGATGGGTAAATACCGCTGCCCAGTCTGCGCTTACACCTACGATGAGGACCAGGGCGATAGTCATGAAGGGTATCCCCCGGGCACACCGTTTGAATCCCTGCCAGAGGAGTTTACCTGTCCCGATTGCGCGGTGCGCTACAAGGAAGATTTTCTGCCAGTTGGCGACTGATTGATTTAAGGCGGAACTTTCCTGCGAGCGGGTTTGGGCGTCGGATATGAAATCCGCCAGCTTCCCCGATACTTGCTGACGAATTTCATATCCGACACCCAACCCCTCGTTCCGTGCTGCTTCACGCCACAGCGTGCGCGGAATAGGGCAGGGCAGCCAGTGCTGAATGGCCCAGCAACTCGATATACCGGTGTTCCAGCGCATTACACGAGGTGCGAATGCTGCGTATGGATTCCGCTGGCACCGGTGGCAACACAGTCACCCGTATCGTGGCTGGCCGAATCAGCCAGCCGCCTTTGGGTAGCGCGTCCTTGACGTTGTGCAGCACGATGGGAACGATGGGGACGCCGGCCTTGCGCGCGATGAAGAAAGCACCATGCTTGAATGGCTGTATATCGCCCAGTGTACTGCGGCTACCTTCCGGGGCGATCACCAGGGAGCGTCCACTTTTTAGAACCTCGAGGGCGCGCTGCAACACATGCCGTTGATCGGATTCGCTGCGGTCCACGAAGATGGTATCGGCCTGGCGTAGCAAAGGCCCGACCACCAGAGTATTAGCCATTTCCATTTTGCACATCGCCACCACGTCTTCACGCAGGAGGTGCGCGAGTACCAGGGAGTCCAGCAGGCTCTGGTGGTTGAACACAAAAACAGCCGGGCGTTCGCGATACAGGTTTTCCACACCCTCGATCTCAAAGTCCAGGCCAGCAAAAGCACTGCCGATGTCACCCAGCAGCCGAGTGAGCTGGTTGGCATTGCTGAAACTGTCTCGCCCCAGTCGCTTGCTGAGCATACCAATGGCTGTCGTCGCCACGACGGTTTGTGCGGTGAGCAGGGTGCGAGTAATGTGTTCCAGCCTGGGCATGCCGCGGGTCGAGAACTGCAATTGTGGCCAGTTACTGGCGCGCGCATGTGCGCCGAGTTTGTCGGTCGGGTTGACGGCAATGGGATGACCGACCTTGCGCAGCAGAGGCAGGTCATCACTGGAGTCCGAGTAAAACCAGCAGTGCTTAATTGACGCCTTGTGCAGGCGCGCACTGCGCCGGGCGGCGAGCAGCTTGCCCTCGCCGAAACACAGGGGCGCTATCACCTTGCCCGTGAAACGGCCATCAACGACTTCCAGGCGCGTGCAATGGATTTCATCGATGCCCAGCACACGAGCGATGGGTTCAATTTGGTAGCGGCTCGCGGCACTGACGATGACCAGTTTGTGCCCCGCCGCCCGGTGCGCTTCCACCAGTGCGATCGCCTCGCGGTACAGGGCTTTGGCCAGGTGCTTGCGATACGCCTGCTCCCCCAGTGCGGTCAGCGTCGCTTCAGAGACACCGGTAAGGGTTTTGGAGATGCGCCTGACCAGGCGGTGGTAGTTGCTGCCGGAACTGTACACCTTGTGTTTCAGCATATCGCGAATGACCTGGGCCGCTTGCCCCAGCTTGCCGCGGCGGGCTCCTTGCTCTGCAGTCTCCAGGGCGATCGCCAGTATCGAGTACCCTGCGATAAGGGTTCGGTCCAGGTCGAAGAAAGCCACGGCAGGTTGCTGTGCGCCAGAGGCTGCAATGGATTGCAGGTGTAAGTCGAGTTCCATCATGCTGCGTCCTTCCACAGTGCGCCTGGCTGCGGCGAGTGGGGTGGTTTTCCCGTATTGTGTAAGAATGAAAGCAAGAACTTTGCCATACGTGAGGGTAGACAGTGCATGTGTCTACTTTGTTTCAAACAAACGAATTAATTGTGAATAATGGCAGACCGACGGGGCTGTAGCTTGCGCGGCATGATCTGTGCCGGTGCGTCGTCGCACCATAGCGGGGCGAAAACGAGTCGCTATTGCCGGGATTGGTGCTACACCTCCCCGAACTGGTACCTGATTTCCAGGTAGGCACCCCGTGGCTGGCCCACGAAGTAGCGATACTGGTCAAAACCGAAATCTGCGCGTTCCGCGTAGTCCTCGTCCAACAGGTTGGTGACGCGCAGGCCGCCTGACCAGCGCGGTGTCAGGTCACTGGTAATGCGCAGGTTGAGCAGGGAGTGGCCGTGGTATTCGTGTGCGTTCTCAGGCTCCAGATAATAGGAATCCATGTAGACCCATTCCAGCTCGGCCCGACTATTGCGTCTGGCGAGTGCGGAAAAATCCCAGCCCAGACGCGCGCTGCCGAAAACCCTGGGCGCAGTGTCGATATCGTTGCCCTTGATGTCGCCGGTGCTGCCCAGCAGTTCGACGTGGTTATCGTAGGTGTGGCTGGCCATGTTGGCGTCTACTCCCACAGACCAGGTATCGCTGAGTCGATAGTCCACACTTAACTCTGCGCCGTAGTGGCGGGTCTGGGCGCCGCTGACGTTCTGTCTGTCAGCATCCTGAAAGATGACATCGTCCTTGTGCATGTAGTACACGGCAGTGTCGTAGCGCAGGGAATCCTGCCAATTACCTCGCAGTCCCACCTCCACGTTGTCGATTTTTTCCGAGTCCAGGTTGGCGTACTCCTGACCCGATTGCAGCCGGTACAGTTCAGAGGTATCCGGCGCGCGAAAGCCGCGGGCGAGACGCAGGTAGGCGATGTGATTCTGGGTCAGCGTGTAGCTGGCCCCGGTGTTCAACGACCAATCAGTAAAATCGTCTTCGCTGTCCGCCGGGCGGTAGAAGCGACAGGCGGTGGCCTGCGCGCCACAGGGGGCGCCGTCTGCGGCGTGGTTCTTGTAGTCGTAGTTGGTGTACTCCAGTCGCACGCCGCCATCGAATTCCCAGGGCGTGGCGTTCTGGGTGCGCACCTGGCTATAGACGGCTGCGACCGTGGCGCCGACGTCGTAATCGTAGTGCACACCTGCCGGAATGTTGGGATTGAAGTCTTCGTCCTGGGTTTCCTTGAGTGTGCCATCGGTGTATTCCATATCGACGCCATTCACCCAACGCAAGTCGTCAGCGTCGGTGTGGATGGTGGTGCGCAGTCCCACGCTGTCGTGCGCATTTTCCTCCACGGGCTGCCAGGCGAGGAAGTGCTGCAGGAAGTCCATGTCGTTATCGCGCAGGTAAGGCGTCAGGGTGAGCGTGTTGTTGTTATCCAGCGCCACGCTGGCGGCGCTGTACAGGCGCACCGACCAGGCGTCCCTGTAGGCGTTTGGGTTGGGGTTGCTCTTTGCCAGATCGCTGTCTTTATAGCCGTTGTAACCTTCTATGTACCCTGCGGTGTCCTGCTTGAGGTTGGCCGCATCCAGCACGGTGCGGAAATTCCATTCCTGGCCGCTGTAATCGTGGCGCATGATCGTCTTTTGCTGATCGTAGCCGGAATCGTCCTTGTAGCCACCGTCGCTGGTGACGTTGGCACTGACGCTGATGCCGTGCTGGCCAAACGTGTCACTGTAGCGGTACTTGCTGCGGTAGTAGTCGTAGGAACCCGCTTCGACTGCCAGGGTGTGGTCCAGTTGCTCGGTAGGCGCGGCACTGATGACATTAATGACACCGTGCATGGCATTGGAACCGTACAGCGCTGTCGCCGGCCCCCGAATGACTTCGATACGGCCAGCCTGTTCGAAATTGGAGTCAAATAACTGGTTGACGTTGCAAAATCCCGGTGCTCGCAGGCTGATGCCGTCTGCCGCGGAAAAGAACGAACCGCAGCTGCCGGTACCGGTCAATACCGGCGAGCGCAGTGCGATGATGCTCTCCTGGCCGTTGCCCCGGCTGATCCAGGCGCCGGGTACGCGCTGCATGACCTCATTAATGTGGACAGGGCTTACCAGCGCCAGCGTCGCGCTGTTGATCGCGGACCAGGACAGCGGTAGCGTCAGGGCGTCTTCCTGCACCCGGCTGGCAGTGACAAGGATGTGTTCTTCGATGGCGTCGCCCTGGGCGAGAGCGACGGAGGCAACGACGGACAGTAGTGCAAGGCAGACCGGAAAGCGGAGACAACTGGCACGCATGGGTGCGACTCTGGCGCGAAATGAAGCGCGATTGTAGCCCATTAGTCCCTGCACCCCAATGGTGCTGCGCGTCAAATGTGCAGTGACCTGTGCGCTGGCCGGACAGAAATTTTGCGGTATACTGCCGCCGCGCGTACGCCGCCCCGTCGCAGCCCTGTTCGCCCGCTTGCAATAACTACCCAACGAAGGAAAAACCGCATGTCGATTAAAACCCTGATGACGCTGTTGGCCCTTAACGTCGCGCTCAGTGGTTGTGCCCAACTGGATGACTGGACAGCGACTATCTCCGGGCGCGCTGCGCCAGCAGTTGCGCCAGACGAGAGTGCGCCGCAGGCCGACGCTGTCTATGTGAATAGTGACGAAGCCGCCGGCAGCCGTGATTTTCGCAATGTCTACATCGCTCCGGCGAATCTCGCCAACATGCAGGTCATTCAGCCGGAGGGCGGCACCGCGGATATTGAGTGGTGGGTGACTGACGCCGAAGCCGCCATCCTGCAACAGGCAATCACCGAACAATTGGCGGCCGCACTCGGTGTCGGGTCGGCCTTTTACATAGTGAATACTCCCGAACAAGCGCAGATTGTGGTCGATACGGCAGTGGTTGCCATCCATCCCAATGTCTCGCGCGCTGCCGTCGCCTCACGTAGCAGCGCCAGTGGCGCCATTACTGTTAGTATCGCCCTGGTGAATGCGCGCAGTAGCGCGGTGCTGTTACGTGTGGTGGATACCAAAGCCACGGACGATATCTGGGCGTTCAACCAGGTCGAAGCAGGCGATCCGGTTCTCAACCCGATCTTTCGCACCTGGGGCGACAGTATGCGCCTGGGCCTGCTACAGCTGCAGGGACGCTAGACCGCACCCCAGTGTCAACAGGCCCTGCGACCTACTCAGCCGGAGGCGATGATATTGGGATTGGTGGCAGCACTACTGGGGCCCTGTTTGTTGCGGATGGCGTCGGCGATGCGAAACAAAGGTATATTCAGCATGTCCACCAATTCCGTGCTGGCGCCGGTCTGCTCCAGGGCTTTATTCATACAGAGTAACCACTGGTCGCGCTCCGCGGGCCCGATATGGTATGGCTCGTGCGGTGTGGTCATGCACACGCTGCCGTACTTGTCAGCATACAGCGGCGGCCCGCCCATCCAGCCGGTCAGGTACTGTGCCAGCTTTTCCTTCATGGGTGACAGGTCTGCACTATGCATGGCGCGTAAGCCCGCGGCTTCTGGCAGGGAATCCATAATATCGTAGAAGGTATTGACCAGGTGTTGTATGCCATCCACGCCCAGTATCTGGTAAGGCGTCTGTGGGGTGCCGTTCATGCCAGTCGATCCTCCGTCATTCTGATGTGCAATTCCATGATGTGCAGTTCCACACCCGCGCGCTATTATAACGGTCGGCCGCCCTGGATTGTAAGCGCGGGAGCGCCTGCGGTACTCTGAGGTACTCTGACTTGCTAAAGAACAAGATCGGTCAAAGGTATTACTATGAATAATAGCCACAAAGCATTTTCCTTTAGTGGAAGAATAAGAAGTGGCACGCATGCAGTACACGGCATTATTGAATTGCTCAAGAGCCAACAGAATGCCTGGGTGCACGCTCTAGCCACACTCAGCGTCATTATTGCTGGCGCGGTCGTTGGCGTTTCAGTCACGGAATGGT
>JANPDE010000397.1:0-1547 GCA_031431315.1 Haliea sp. | reverse complement strand
GTCGTTGCGGATGTTGTTCGCAACTTTCTCGCACAGATGAGTAGCTTTTGGATTTCCCGTGACGCAGCGAAATGAGGAAATTTTTACCGGCGAAAAAGTGGGTCTCCCCGAAAACGATTTCATCTTCGATCAGAGTCGCCGTCTTAACGACAATAAAAATTGATTCTCCATAGGTCTCCAGCTTCGGGCGCTGATGCGCGGCACGCGCGTCCTCCATCGCCAGCTCATGCAGTCCAAACTCCTCTTGCATTTTATCTAGCAAGGCGTCGTCAGGCTCGTAAAGCCCGAGCCATAAGAACACATCGGGTTGTTTGATGATTTCGCTGATATCATCGATTGCAAACGGCGCAAGGCGCAGTCCGTCTCGATAAGCAACACAACTCACAATAGTGGACATATGACTATCATCCGTAGTGGCGCCGAGGTGTCGCGCCGAAAGACCGGGCCCGGCGCCAGCGCATGATAATGATCAATGCGACCAGTCCTGCGGCGCTGGTCAGCAGTGAGGTCATTTGCAGCTCCACCAGATACGGATCCCTGAAGGATTCGAGTAAGCCCTTCGCGCCGTCGTGGAGCACGAGGAAGAGCAGCGCGATCTGGCCATTGAAACTGCGCCTGTCGTCAAACCACATGAGAAAAAGGCCGACACTCAAAGACGCTGCCATGAACAGGAAGTGCAGTGGTAATACGGGCAGGCTGGGGAGCGATGGCGAACTGAGCAGGCCCTGCTGCAAATGCGTATACCACACCTGGCTACCCGAGGCGTAGCTGAGGCAGAAAAATCCCGTACACCGCACGCCGGTGCAACAGCCGTTCATAAAGCAACTGAAGCGCACCAGCGCGAAAGCGAAACACACGGTAATGGCCAACACGTCCAGGAATCGGGCCAGGGGTAATTCCGGCAGAATCCAGCGCTTCAGCAATGGCCCCAGCAATACCATCGCTATCAGGGCGCCTGGGTAGCGCAATCCCCCGCGCAACTCTGCGGAAAGTGGCTGGTATGGCTCCCACCCTCGCACGTACAGCGAAAACAGCTTTGCACCCAGGAAGGCAACAACGGCTATCAACAACAACAGCAATACCGCCCGACCAACCCGAATGCCATCTTGGCGCAGATAAAAAATGAAAAACAGGATCCCGAAAATCGCAATGGGAGATATTAGTAACTGGAGTGCTTCAAGGCCAAACAGACCATTCGGATACATGCCTGGACCCCGGGAGTTATGAGGGAATACGCGCTGTTTCCGGCGGCGTGTATTCCCTATACAGATCTAGCAGCCGGTCGGCACGTCACACGCATTGCCGAAACCATCGCCATCAATATCTCCCTGACCAGCGTTGGCATTGACGGGGCAATTATCACAGGCGTCGCCGACGCCGTCGCTGTCACCATCCGCCTGGCCGTTGTTAACCGTCGCGGGGCAGTTGTCCAGGCCGTCCAGGAGGTTATCCTCATCGCGGTTGATACCCATGCGGACACCGGATCCGGGTGGCGCGCAGGTGAAGGTGATCGGGCCCTGGGTGATGGCTGAATTGCGCAAGGGGAC
>JANPDE010000396.1:0-4558 GCA_031431315.1 Haliea sp. | reverse complement strand
GTTTCAATGTCAACGGCAAAGAGCCATTTATAGGGGAGCTCAGCCGCCCGATTATTCTGAACGAACGCGTGCTTCCAGATGAACTAGCCAAGATAGACAACGGTATTTCAGGTGTGCCCCCTACGTGCCCACCTGCAGCAGCGCATCGGCCATAAGGCATAACTCAATGAATTGTGGATTATCTATCATGCGCCAAACCCTGGAGTTCGCCACGTTGCACACAATCAAGTTATTCGTTTTTGTAATCCACTTTCTTTTTCTCACTTCTGGCGTGGCTTACGCCGCCACCGGCACCACCGTGCCGATCACGGCGGAGTTGGGAACCAGTATCGCCGCGGACCTGTTTCCCGTCACGGTGAAATTGACCCCGGGCAATTTATTCCTTACCGAGCCTCACCTGCTCTTCCTCGATGAAAGACGTGTCGGAATGCAGGTACGCTTCCAGGCTTACGATCATCGCCCCGCTCAAAATATCGCCATCAGCGAAATGGGGCGGGCAGTTTTTTCCAGCGAGATCGGCTATGACCCCGGTTCACGCCAAATATTGTTACATGATCCCAGGATAGACAAACTTGAATTCGACCGGAAAAATGATGTGACGCAACGCTTGTTGGCCCAGCTCAAAGCGGCATGGTCAGCTCAGGTGACAGACCCGATTCGCGCGGAGCTACCGCCCCACCCCTACATCCTTCCATTTAAGAATAATATCCAAAACGTGTCCTTCGACGGAAAAGTGCTTAACGTGACGCTCTCCTACGAGAAACCTGGAGGATAACCTTCGCAAATCATTTACCGCTTTCGACTGACCCGCAATCGCCACAGCCATTTCCTGGAAGCCTAACTACGCACAGTACTTAAACTGGCCATGACCTCCAGACCTTCGAACACCAGATCCGGCGCCCATTGCCCGCCTCCATTCACCAGATGCATGAGCGCTTCACCGGCACCGCCACAAAACAGCAGCGTCACCGGTTCGCTACCTGCCTGATCCAAAGCCAGGGTCACCGCTCCCGCTTGCGCCAACGCAATGCCGTGTCGCACAGCTTCGGCCGTGGAAGTGCCCGGAGCGAGGACATAACCTGCCGCTTCATCAAACCTGACGCGATCGGTATCCAGCAGCAGGGCGCGCTCCATCAGAGCCGCTCCGGGAATAATGTATCCGCCCTCATGCTGGCCCGCGCCATTGACGATATCGATCGTGAGTGCCGAACCCGCGTCGACTACACAGACCCTACCGTTTACACGTCTGCGGGCTCCGAGCATGGCCAGCCAGCGATCCACGCCCATTCGGGCGGGCTCCGCATAGCTGTTGCACAAGCTCCCGGTGCGCGCGTGCGTGCGTGCAAACCACGGTGTGACCCCCCACTGATCCTCTAGCAGTGCAGCCAGTTCCGCTTCCATCGCAGGCGCGGTCACACTGGCAATCCAGATATGGTCCAGGGCATCGGTACAGTTGAGTAATGATTTCCGGGCATTGTCGTCATCGCGCCCGTAACTACCTCGTTCGATAATTCCGTTGTCTCGCACCAGACGCCACTTCGTGCTGCTGTTACCGACATCCAGCTGCAAGCAGGCACCAGGGACGCTCACCGCGCAGCCCTCAGGGAAATTTCACCGCCATAAATTGACTGCAGTCCGGTGGTGGTTTCCAGTTGCAATGCGCCACGCTGATCCACACCTCGGGCGATACCACCCAGTTGCGCGGTGCCTGTGTTCAGCACTACTGCTGTGCCGGCGAAGGCATCCAGTGACCGCCACTCATCGCACCACGCACTGAACCCCTGCTGTTCGAAATTCGCCGCCAGCGGCAGCAACTCATTCAGTAACGCGACCAACAGTTGGTTGCGTCCGGGGTACTTGTTGGCAGTGATAGTCCTGATTTCAGTCCAGGCCTGGTCTATAGCACCCGCGGCCGCTGCGGGCATGGCGACATTCAAGCCCACTCCGATCACCACCTTACAACTTCCCGCGGCATCGCCAGTCATTTCGAGCAGGATTCCTCCGAGTTTGGCGCCCCCGAATAACACATCGTTAGGCCATTTAAGTTGCACCGCGGGCACAGCACACGCGCGCAGGCTGCGCGCAACCGCTACACCGACTGCGAGGCTCAGCCCTTCCAGTGCAGCCGCGCCCTGGCTGAATTCCCACAGCAGCGACACATACAGGTTACTGGCGTAAGGACTGACCCATTGACGCCCCCGCCGCCCACGTCCGGCAGTCTGCCGCTCAGCACTGCAGACCAGGCCGGACGATGCGCCCTGCCCGATTCTGCGCATGACCTCGGCATTCGTGGAGTCGACAGTATCAAGAATTTCCAGGCGCGTAAGAAGCGCGCTGGCTCGTGCGTCCAGGGCAGCTTTTACCCGCTGAGCGTCGAGCAGGTCGATGCCACCCACAATACGATAACCCTTGCCTCTGACGGACTCGATGGTAAAACCCAGGTCAGCCGCCAGACGGTTAGCCTGCTTCCAGACAGCGGTGCGGCTCACGCCCATGGCATCTGCCAGCGCCTGGCCAGAATGAAACTCGCCGTTCGCAAGGAGTGGCAGAAGCTTTGATGTCGACATAAGCAGCAACACACTGCGAGTGGGTGGAGCAGCGATAATAGCAAATAAATCCTTGGTGTCGGGTACCAGAGCCCACCTGGGAGGAACTGTTTCACACCGACGCGTGAAACCATTGTGGAAATTTGTCTTTACGTTTACGTTAACGTAAATTTTGGCTACACTACTGTATTCCAACCGCTTGCCGTGGACAGCAAATACGTTGCCAAAGCAAACTTACACCATCTCGGAACTGGCCCACGAATTCGGGATTACCACCCGCACGATCCGGTTCTACGAGGAAAAAGGGCTGGTCCACCCCCTGCGGGAAGGGCAGAAACGGCTCTACACGCCCGCTGACCGGGTGCGCATAAAGCTGATTTTGCGTGGCAAACGTATCGGGATGACGCTGCAGGACAGCGTAGAACTGATCGATATGTATGAACCACAGCGCAATAACACGCGCCAGCTACACTCTCTTATCAGCTCGGTCAAAGAGCGCCGCACTACCCTGCTGCAGCAACGAAAGGACATTGACGACATGCTGGCCGGACTGGACGAGGTGCAGGAACTGTGCGAGCAGGCACTGGGCAAGCGCCGGAACAAGGTTGCAGGAACGAAAAGGAAATAACAGGAAGACCGCAATGAACACTCGCTACCCCACCCTCAAATTCGGCCTTGGCGAAGACATCGATATGCTTCGCGATGCGGTCTACCAGATGTGCCAGAAGGAAATCGCTCCCCGTGCGGCGGACATCGATCGCAGCAACGCCTTCCCCATGGATCTGTGGCAGACATTCGGCGCCATGGGTCTGCTCGGCATCACCGTGGAGGATCGCTATGGAGGCAGTAATATGGGCTACCTGGCCCACGCCGTGGTGATGGAGGAGATCAGCCGCGCCTCGGCATCCGTCGGATTGTCGTACGGCGCCATGTCCAATCTGTGCCTGAATCAATTGCGCAAGAATGGGGATGAGGAGCAAAAGACCAGATACCTTCCCAAATTGTGCAGCGGCGAACACGTGGGCGCGCTGGCCATGTCCGAGTCCAACGCCGGTTCCGATGTGGTGAGTATGAAATTGCACGCCCGCCGACACGGCGACATATACCTGCTCAACGGCACCAAGATGTGGATCACTAACGGGCCAGACGCCCACGTCTACATTGTTTACGCCAAGACGGCTCCGCAGGCAGGCTCCAAAGGCATTACTGCGTTCATCGTCGAGCGCGACTATCCAGGATTCTCCCGCTCGCCGAAGCTGGATAAATTGGGTATGCGCGGGTCCAATACCTGCGAACTGGTGTTCCAGGATTGCGAGATACCGGCACAGAATATGCTGCGCAACGAGGGCGATGGCGTGCGCATTCTGATGTCCGGCCTGGACTACGAACGCACAGTGTTGTCCGGCGGTCCGGTGGGCATCATGCAGGCGTGCCTGGACGAAGTGCTGCCCTACCTGCACGACCGCAAACAGTTCGGCCAGAGCATCGGGGAATTTCAGCTGATGCAGGGCAAACTGGCCGACATGTACGCCGACCTTAATGCCTGTCGCGCCTATTTGTATGCGGTAGCCAGTGCCTGCGACCGGGGCGAGGAAACCCGCCAGGATTGTGCGGCGGTGATTCTGTATACCGCTGAGAAGGCCACGCAAATGGCCTTGCAGGCTATCCAGGCGCTGGGCGGCTTCGGCTACACCAATGACGCCAATGTCGGCCGCCTGTTGCGCGACGCCAAGCTTTACGAAATCGGCGCGGGTACCTCCGAGATACGGCGCATGCTGATCGGCCGCGAACTGTTCAACGCAACTGCCTAGGAGCAACCGCATGGCTGTGCTGCAATCACACATCAATACCCGCGACGAAGCATTCAGCAAGAATCACGATCATATGCAGGCACAAGTTGATGACTTGCGCCGCAAGGTAGACGCGATTCGTCTGGGCGGCGGCGCTAAAGCCCAGCAACGCCATACGGCGCGCGGCAAACTGCTGCCACGGGATCGCCTCCACGCCCTGCT
>JANPDE010000395.1:0-1944 GCA_031431315.1 Haliea sp. | reverse complement strand
CGCTCGCCGCTACAGTGCTTCCATCCCCAAACGGATTCGCGGTCCGATGCCTGGTATCGAGCATAAAAATTATTCGCGCTTCAGGATGGCGCAATTGGGAGGGATAACATGAACACATCGAAACTGTCAGATTGGGTGACTATTGCGACGAACATCGGCATTATTCTGAGTCTCGTCTTCCTCGGACTGCAGTACCGGCAGAATACTGAGCTGCTGGCGGTGGAACGAAGCACCACCAGATCGAATTCTCAAAATCAGGTTCTCGAAATCGTGATTCAAGACCCGTCACTGATTGAGCTCATGGGAAAAGATCCATCGACCCTCACTCAGGTAGAGAGTGATCGCCTGCTGGTCCTGGGCGTGCTCAACCTGTTGAACATGGAACGGATTTATACCTTGGCGGTAGCAAGCGCTCAACTCCTCGATGGGCCGGCAGTAGCAATGCGTAACGTCTATTTCCGCCCACGCCTTAACTATGGCATGCCACACGCATGGGAAATGTACAAGGCTCGCGAAGAAACCGACTTCACCCGCTGGTTCGAGAAAACCGTAATCAGCAACCCTCCGTGAGTGACTGTTATAGTTGTTGCTCGCCAGATTCCGCGTTGCTTATCACGATCGCAGGAATTCCCAAAGTAAAAAGGATATAGGGCGTGGAGCAGTGAAAAAACGTGTAGTGATCGCAGGCTTTGGCGATACCGGTCTGTTAGTGGCCATCAATCTGGGCAGGGACTTCGATATTCTAGGGATCAGTCCCAAGCCCTGCCTGGTGAGTGGCCAGGAACTGGGCATGCGGCTGACGCAACCGCAGGTTTGGAAGCAGGATTATTTAATGCCCTTTCGGCGCTACGAAAAGTTGGATGGGGTAAAAACGCTGCAGGGCCTGATCACCACGATTGATCCTGACCAGTCCACCGTTACCGTAAAGTTGCAGGACGACAGCGTGCAGGTGGAACACTACGACGCCCTGGTGATTTCATCCGGCGTGACCAACGGCTTCTGGCGTAACAATGCGCTGGAAGATCTGGTCTCGATTAACCGGAAGATCGATGACACCTCGCAGCAACTGCTGCAGGCGCAATCAGTGGCCATCATTGGCGGAGGCGCCACCGGCGTCAGTGTCGCGGCCAATCTTGCGGCGCGCTACCCGGAAAAATCCGTGCACCATTTCTTCAGCGAGTCACAACCCCTGCCCGGCTACCATCCCCGGGTGCGCAACAGGGTGGTGCAACATATGCAGCAGGCTGGCGTCAAACCGCACCCCAACCATCGAGCAATTATTCCAGCAGATTTCCACTGCGACCGCTTCACCTGCGAACCCATAGAGTGGTCCAGCGGGCAGGACAACTTTAGCGCGGACCTTACACTGTGGGCAGTGGGCAAGATGATTCCCAACAACGACTTTATTCCCGCAGCCATGCTGAACGCTGACGGTTTTGTAAAAACCGATGCGCTATTGCGTGTTGAAGGCTACGACAATGTATTCACAGTGGGCGACATTGCCGCCTCCGACCCGCATCGCAGCTCGGCACGCAACTGGGGTTATCGCCTGCTGGGCCACAATATCCGCGCCCATCTTGAAAGCAGGGACACTGATATGAAGCGCTATGAGCCGCCCAAGTATCGCTGGGGCTCAATCTTCGGTGTGCAGGATAACGGCATGCGCGTGTTCCAACCCGACGGCGGCAGTTTCCGTTTCCCGAGCTGGACTATCCGCACCCTGCTGTTCCCGCTGGCGGTGCGCAAGATGATCTACAAAGGCGTGCGCAAGGCCTAAGTACCTCGCACTTGGCAGAGTCTCCTGTTCGTGAACGCCATCGAATCCGGTCGGGAAAATCATTTTCGGTGGGTTCCCCGATACATGCAAAACGAAAAAGATTATCCCCACCCGAAACAAGCTACCGTTACGTGGATGAAAAAATTGTCCGAGTGGGTGCACAGGGC
>JANPDE010000394.1:0-3414 GCA_031431315.1 Haliea sp. | reverse complement strand
CGACGAACCCGACGAACCCGACGAACCCGACGAACCCGCCGAACCCGACGTACTCGACGCAGGTCATACCGCGCAAGGCTTTGTAGGGATTGGTCTCACGTCGGGTTCGTCGAGTGCGTCGGGTTCAATGGTGATTTTTTTGGGGGAGGACTACGCAGCCTCTTTTTCAGATTCTTCCGCAACTTCCTCAACCACCGGCTCCAACTCCGCAACCCTGGCCTCCAACTCTGCAACCTTCTTCAGCAACTCCGCATTCTCACTCTTGGTCTTACCCAATGACTTTTGCAGCACCTCAGCCGCGCTGTTTTCTCGGCCAGACGCTTCTTGTTATCGTCCAGGCTCTTCTTCATCTTCACTGGATCAGATAGCAATCCACAGCCAGCCACCCTAATGCACTCTGGATAGCTGCCGATGATCCTTCCAGGAATTCCCAAAATCGGTCAAAGGGACTAAGCTGGTGCGAAAGGCGGAGGACATGATGAGCAGTATTAGCCATCCCTCAAAAACTAGAGAATTACATAATCATCACATTGACTCGACAATCTGGAACGATCTGGATTTTCGCGACGATGATATTGTTATCGCTACTTATGCAAAGTCCGGTACGACCTGGATGCAGCAGATTATCGCCCAATTACTATTCAATGGTGAGGAAGGCCTGCAGGTGGCAGAAATGTCCCCCTGGCTGGATCTCAGGGTTCCACCTAAAGAGGTCAAACTTCCAATTGTTGAAGCACAGTCACATCGTAGATTTTTGAAGACCCACCTACCTGTTGATGCTCTGGTGTTTTCCGAGAAAGCAAAATATATCTACATTGGCCGCGACGGTCGTGATGTCTTATGGAGTATGTACAATCATCATGTGAACGCCAATGAAGCCTGGTACAAGGCGTTGAATGATACTCCGGGCCGCGTTGGGCCACCTATTGAGCCTCCCGCTTCCTCCATAGCACAGTATTTTCATGACTGGCTGGATAATGATGGTTTCCCCTTTTGGCCGTTCTGGGAAAATATTCGTACTTGGTGGGCAATCAGGGACTTACCTAATGTTCTTCTCGTGCATTTCGGCAACCTGAAGAATGACATGCCTGGCCAAATTCGTCGAATCGCGACCTACATAGAAACGCCTATTGATGAAAACAAATGGGAGATAGTATTACGACACTGCAGTTTCGAGTATATGAAGGCGAACGCCGCTGCGAGTGTCCCATTGGGTGGTGCCTTTTGGGATGGCGGAGCGGAAACATTTATTCACAAGGGTATAAATGGTCGCTGGAAAGACGTACTGACGAGGAAAGATATATTGAAGTACGAGCAACGCGCTGTTGATGAACTGGAAGGCGACTGTGTTCACTGGCTCGCCACTGGCGAAATGAGTTAGCTCTTCTAATCCGTACAAGTATACTTTTCACTGGATGCAGCAGAGCCAACCCCATCTCACATCCCCCGCACCTGTCTCTGGCGAATTCCTGATTCAAGCCGCCGCAGGTAACTGAAATAGCCCACGGCAATGTTTCTTCCACCGGTAGTGGTTGATATCAACGACATTGCTGTCGCCGGATCTATAGGGGATATCGCCATCCCGACTAGAATGGCACCGGTTCTCATTGTAATAGCACTGATAATTTCGGAGCTTGTTCTCCAGGTCAGTCACAGTCCAAAAGAAGGTGTGGTCCAGCAACTCGCGCCGAATGCTGCCGATCAGTCTTTCCACAAATGGATGTGACATCGGCACATGCGGAAGTGACTTGATCTCCTCTACTTCAAGTATGCGTAGATTCGCTTTCCATCGGTGATATTGAAACAGAGGATCGTTATCTGAACTGAGATATTTTGGCCAGTCTTGTCCAGAAGTAGCGTCGTTGAACATACGGCACAGCGTTAGGCCATCAACGTGTCCTCCATTTACAGCGAAGCCAATAATGCGACGCGTGTATAGATCCATGATCACCATCACCCAGTGACATTTAAGCATTATCGATTCGCACCGGAATAGGTCCACGCTCCACAGGCTATCCTTGGCGTGGCCGAGAGTAGTTAGCCATGATGGCCCACGGCCGCTGGGATCAGGGCGGTAGTGAGTCGCGAGTATTCGCCGGACTGTGTCTTTATCGATATCCAATCCGAATGCCATGTTGATCTGTTGTGCAATGCGAGGGCAACCGAACCGAGGGTTACGCTGCTTCATTTCGACGATGGCGTTGATGACTTCTCTTGATGGACCTTTCGGTCCGGTCTTGCGACCTCCGGTAGAGTAAAGCAGTCGATACTTTCGTTTCTTCATTGCGGCATGAAATCGAAGCAGGGTTGCAGGCTTGATGATAATGGCTGAACGAGCAATCCGTCTGGGATTCATGAACAGTGTCCAGAAGCCGAGTAAGACACGGTCGTGGGTAGTCAGATTCGGTGCTCGTTTTCGTGATCTGCTGTGGATGACCAGTTGCTGCCTCAGAAGGAGATTTTCGGCCATGACGGCGCGACCGCCACCGGGTTTGATCATCTTTGCCAGTGTAGTAATCAGGTGAAGCAGTAGATAAATGAGGTCCTTCATGCCGTAGAGGGTAGTATCCATAAGGAAAAGCCGCAATAGCTAACCTTATGATACTATTGATGAATTACTAATTCGCCAGGGACAGGTGAAAAGGCATAATGATCATTGAATATTTCTCACGGTTGACATTTCTAGTGGTAAGCAACGGGGTAACTGAAGAACAGAGGAAATCTAAATGGATAAAGAAACGGACCTAGAAAAAGTTGCTGGTTCGTTACCGACCACCGCAGCTTCTACTTTACTCAGTGCAGTTATTGGAACGCCCATAGCCGCACTCTTGCCAGTGTTGGCTGGTTCATTGGCAAGCGGCAGGCACAAAAAAAGGGTTGAGAAGGCGCTTGTTGAGATAGAGTCAAACTTGAAAAATCTAGGTGACAGAATAAACGATTTATCTGATGCTCAGTTTAAGCTTATAAACGAAGCAGTAGTTACTATCCTGCACTCGCCAGATGACTTGAAAGTTGATTTTCTTAAAGAGGCTATTAGAAAGTCTTGTGTAACGGATCGGCTCAATATGCATCAAGCAACTTTGACTTCGAGAGCTTTGAGGGATATTTCTGTTGAAGAGCTAACTTTTCTGATTGAGTGTCAGGGTAAAGATATAGTTTTTCATGAGAACAAGGTGGATGGCTGTATCAATGTGAAGAAAATATCTTTGGATGGGGAAAGGGCTACCGGATTAATTTCACTCGGTTTACTTACGAAAGAACAGGGTGAAGGTACTTGGGATGACCATGGTAAATATGTATTTACCCCTTTAGCCAAAAATATTCTTGAGCTTGTTTCGACTTCTGTTGAATAAGGCCCCAGTCTACCCCGCTGTCCAGCCCCATAACCTCACCCACGCCCCGCCCGAGATTTGC
>JANPDE010000393.1:0-14424 GCA_031431315.1 Haliea sp. | reverse complement strand
CAGGCGCGAGTTTAAATAGCAGTCGGTCTACGACGGCGTTGTTCGACACCGTTGCGTCTACGGTGGATTTGAAGATGAGCATGGGTGGCAGAGGACGCTCCGAATCATTGCGAGCCGCAATGCGATTGGCCACCGATTGAGTCAGTTTGAAAACCTGTTCAGCTGCATTGGTGGTAAAGGAGTTGTACTTGTAGGGGTCGAATTCAGGCTGGATATCGAGCCATGCGAGCTGGTACAGCCCTGGTATTCGCGACAGGCGACGGCTCCATTTCGCCAACGCCGCTGCCGGGCTCACACCGATAGCCGGCGAGATCAGTACCAGTTTTGCCACGGCCGGCAGTGCCGCATCCTGTTGCGCCTGCAACGCATAGTCCAGCGCCAGCGGTGCGCCCGTTGAATACCCGATGATGTAAAGGGGAGCGCCGTGCACGCGCTCGGCGAGGTGTAACATGCCAAGACGGACAACCGCCGACATATCCTGCCAGCGCAAATAGAGCATGCCCGAGGGTAGGGTGCCGTGGCCGGGCATACGCAGACCCAGGACGGAATAACCGTGTTGCTGCAATGCTTCACCCAGGGCGCGGAGGCTGTAGGGTGAGTCGGACATCCCGTGCAGGAGCAGCACTGCGCCGACGGGGGCGTCACTGGTCAGTTCAAAGCTGCGATTCCAGTTGGGTTGCCGCTGCCCGGGATCGGCGAGACTGCCCTTGCTGTAGCGCTTAATTGCGTGCTGCGGGCCGGTGTCGGAATTGGTGTAGAGGCGCTGATCCAGTTCGGCAAAGACGGTATCCTCCAACGCCAGGTAATCCTCGAAGCTTTTGATATTGCTGGAGTCTGCGGTTGAAAACTCGCTCTGGAGCAACTGTGTGTGCCAGGACATTAATTCAGGGCGGTCGCAGCCGGTCAGGCACAGCAGGACGCACAAGGTCAGTACCAGGGCCGCGTGTGTGGAGGGCAATTGTTTCATTGGCAAATCTCTCTTCCAGGTTGTTGCACCTGATGTATTATGCGCCGTGTAGAAAAATGATACGCATAGAAAGTTGTCGTGCACAAATGATAAAAATCGCCGGGGAGATAACGATGCGAAATTACTACTTGCGTGTGTGGGCTGGCCTGTGTCTGTTACTCCTGCTGGGTGGTTGTGCGGAATTACCAACAGTGCGAACTGCCACCACGGATTACGATCACAGTTACAACTTCAGTACTGTCCACAAAATCGCCATACAGCCGATCAGCCGCGACTCGATTACTACAGTGAACATCACCGATTCGCAGATCAGCAGAATTGATCAGGCATTGACTGCGGAACTGCAGCGCCGCGGATTTCAAGTGGTGACAGTGAACGCCGATGCCGATATGTTCCTGTCGTGGCTGCTGGTGACAGAGGATAGTGCGCTGGTGACAACCACCGATGGTGCCACGCAGCAAGCGGTGCCGGGTACCCTGTTTGTGAATATGATCGACCCGGTTATGTTGCGGACGGTGTGGCGCGCCAGTTTTGCCTCGCGCCTGCGTGATAATCCCGAATCCGACGCCGCAGCCCAGTTTCGTCAGGAGGCGGCGGAGGTGATCCTCGCCCCGTTTCCACCTCGCAAGGTCGCACCGTGATGCAGTCGACCACACGGCTCGCCTGGGCCCGGTTCCTATTTGGCGGCTAATACAGTAATATGCGCGTCCCTCGCAGGCCTCAGGTGGTCTCCTGAGAGTGTGATCAAGACGTTTAAACCAGAGATTTCCCATGACATTTGATGAGCTCGGTCTATCCGCGCCCCTGTTGCGTGCAATTGAAGAAAAGGGTTATCGCGAACCCAGCCCGATTCAGGCCGCGGCAATCCCGGCTGTATTATCCGGTCGCGATCTGATGGCCGCCGCGCAGACCGGTACCGGTAAAACCGCTGCATTTACTTTGCCAATCCTGCAGTTACTGCATACCACCGGTGCTCCGCACCCGCACCGCATTCGGGTGCTGGTGCTCACGCCCACGCGCGAACTCGCTGCTCAGGTGGCCGAGAGCGTCGCGACTTACGGTGCGCACTTGCCTTTCAAATCGACCGTGGTATTTGGCGGCGTGAAAATTAATCCGCAGATTGCTGCGCTGCGCAAGGGCGTAGACATACTGGTCGCCACGCCGGGGCGCTTGCTGGACCTGTATCAACAGGGCCAAGTGAAATTCTCCGAACTGGAAGTGCTGGTGCTGGATGAGGCGGATCGCATGCTCGATATGGGCTTTATTCACGATATACGTCGTATTATCAAACTGCTGCCGCAGCAGCGCCAAAACCTGATGTTCTCTGCGACGTTTGCCAACGAGATCAGGGAGTTGACCAAAACCATACTTCACAATCCACTGGAAGTGTCCGTAGCGCCGCCCAATGCGACGGCGGAGCGGGTGGAACAGTGGGTGTACCCGGTGGACAAGAAACGTAAACCCGAATTACTGCTGGAATTGGTGGTGCAAAAAAATTGGCAACAAGTCCTGGTATTCAGTCGCACCAAGCACGGGGCCAATAAGCTTGCCCAGTACCTGCAAAATTCCGGCGTCAATGCTTCGGCTATTCACGGTAACAAGAGTCAGGCTGCGCGCACCCGGGCCCTGGCCGGATTCAAGGGCGGCAAGATTCGTGTGCTGGTCGCTACGGATATCGCTGCGCGCGGCCTCGATATCGCGCAACTACCCCAGGTCGTCAATTTCGACCTGCCCAATGTCTCCGAGGATTACGTGCACCGTATTGGCCGCACGGCTCGGGCGGGATCCTCAGGACATGCCTATTCCCTTGTGAGCGCGGATGAGATCAAGCAACTCAACGGCATTGAGCAGGTTATCCAGCGCCATATTACGCGTGAATATGTGGACGGGTTTGAACCTGATCACGACTTGCCTGCCAGTGCACCCTTGCGCAAGCCGCGCACGTCGGGAGAGTCCCGGCAACCCCAGGTCAAACCTTCCGGGGCTCGCGACGGCCAAAACGCGCGACACAACTCCCGACACGACACGGCGCAAAAGAAGCCGGGCCACACTTCTCGCGAGCGAGGCAATGAGGGACATAATCGTCCGCGACGCGGGAGGAGTGCGGGAGGCGGAGCGAGGCAGGGCTGATCGATCGCAATCATGTAATCGCATATTTTCGTGTCATCGAAGTTGACTTGACTGTGCCCGTCACCACTATCGGCTCCGGCCGGGAAGGCTTTTTCGACTGCTTCCCCGATACTTGCATTCGAAAAAGCCTTCCCGGCCGGATCCTTACTCCTGTTACTTGCACGAATGATTTGTCTGGGTGATAGCACGGAACGAGGGGTTGGGTGTCAGCTGTGCGATTCGTTCGCGAGTATCGGGGAAGCGGGCGAATCGCACAGCCGACGCCGAAACCCGCTAGCCAGAACAACCCGCTTCGCTTCAACAGTGTATACGTTATGGTGAACAACCTGCCCGGTTTATAGAGCTGGCACAGGGCTTCAGTAGCCAGCTTCACCCGCGCGCAATAGTGCGGCGAACTGTGCATCGAGCGGTTCGTAACGATCGCTGCGAGGTTTGAGCACGTAGAGCGGATCGCTGACCTGTTCGAGGTCGTAGCCCTGCTTGCGCAATTCGCCCTTGACCAGTTTGAAAGTGCCGGTGGTGTCCAACTCGCGCTGGATACGCAGGAACACTGGCCGCGCGTAACCGGGCAGGTGTTCATTGACGTAGATGGAAAAGCTGTCCAGGTCCAGCGTATCCACTGCGGTGTGCAGCACCAGGGATGCCATCCCGGCCCTGCCGTTGGCTTTTGGTATTTCCACACCGTAGACGTTACAAAAATCGACCTGCGGGTGTCCATTGATGATTTCGCCCACCTCATTGGTGGAAACGTTTTCGGACTTCCAGCGATAGGTGTCGCCGACGCGATCGACGAATTGATAATGTGTCTGGCCCAATGAATAGCCCACATCCACAGTTCGCATCAGGTCGCCGGTGTTGAACCAGGCATCCCCTTCCTGGAAGGCATTGCGCAGTATCTTCTTCTCCGTATCCTCGGCGCTGGTGTAGCCCTCAAACAATGTGTGTTCTGTGATCTTGCCCAACAGTAATCCGGGCTCGCCGGGGGCGGCCTTGATTAACTGGCCCCTGCTGTCGCGCGCGATCTCGTCGGCATCCACATCGTACTTGACCAGCGCGACCGGAATGCTGGTCATGCCCACGGTGCAGTCCTTGTTCAGCATATTGACAAAGGCGACGTTGCCTTCACTGGAGCCGTAGAACTCTGCGATCCGCTTGACGCCGAAACGTCCCTTGAACTGGTGCCAGACATCCGGGCGCAGGCCATTGCCCATCATGGTGATCAGCGGGGTCTCATGGTCGTCCGACTGCTGGGGAACATTCAGCAGGTAGCGACACAGTTCGCCGATATAGATAAAGCAGGTGGCGCGGTGTTCACGTACTTCGTAGAGAAAATTGCTGCCTGAAAACTTGCGCCGGATAAACATGCTGGCGCCAGTGGAAAATGCGGCGCCGACTCCGAGGAACAGGCCGGTGCCGTGGTACAGCGGCAGGCACAGATAAATGCAGTCGCTCTCCCCGCACTTGAGGCCCCCTTTGTAGGACAGGGCGGCTGCCAGCAGGAAACGCCGATTGGTGATCACCGACGCTTTGGGCAGCCCGGTTGTGCCGGAGGTGTAAATGTACAGCGCCGTATCGGCCAGCGTGTTCTGGCGGGTATCCGCCGGATTGGTACCACTGGCATCCGCGGCTTTTTCGCCCAGGTTTACAGCCCAGGGTGGGCAGGCTTCCTTCCCGGTGTCCGCGACGAACAGCCAGCGCTGGATGTCCTGCAGGTCGGGATTGGTGCGTGCCTGGCTGATGATGTCCATGCGCTCCGCGCCAAAGATACACATCCTGGAGCGCGTAATCTTCATGCAGTGTATCAGGGGCTTGCCGGTGAGGTTGGTGTTAATCAGAGCCGCGATAACACCGAGCTTGTTCAGCGCTACCAGTGTGCTCAGGAACTCGATGCGATTTTCCATAACAACGCTCACGGCATCCCCGCGCACCAATCCCTGCGCGCGCAGTACAGCGGCATACCGGTTGGCAAGGGCGTTGAGTTCGCTCCAGGTGAGTGTGCGGCCTTCAAAAATGACGGCTTTGTGTTGGGGAAAACGTGCCGAGGTGCTTTCCACCCTGGCCGCAATGCTGTCGCAGGTGGTGAGTGGTCTTGGCTTAACTTCTTTTGCAACCTGCAGTAGTGTGGAGGTCTCTGCCAGTGTCGCCACGACGTCTCGTAGGCTCATATTATCGGCCATCTGTGTAGTTACCGTGAGAAGATAACGGGTCTGCGTTCTGGCGGCAAGGTTGCAATGCCGTAAAACCACAAGGCAGGTGCCTGGTCCTAAGGCCCTAGCAAATTGGACACCTTGCCGGCCGACAATTGCGAGAACCAGGCTTCGTCATAGGCGCGTTGCAACAGATTGATCGCTGACAGGGC
Organism: Haliea sp.; assembly: GCA_031431315.1. Lineage (GTDB taxonomy): Bacteria > Pseudomonadota > Gammaproteobacteria > Pseudomonadales > Halieaceae > Marimicrobium. The sequence goes on along the minus strand of JANPDE010000393.1, from coordinate 8,968 downwards.
AGACACGACCGACTCGGCGAAGGCCGCGCGTCTGCTGATCAAACCACCACTGCGCCCATCCAGCAATCCCAGATGTCCGGCCAGGCGCAGGCCATTGGTAAACAAGTCCTGGGATACGGAAGAATCACAGCTGATGGTCCTGCGCAGCAGCATTTGCTGGCCCTGGGCCAGCAGTTGCCGGGTAAACTTTTTCTGGTCGTGAATCGCCCCCCCTTCCATGTCCATCAGGGCGACGGCGATGATCAGGTAGGCCTCCGTGATAGAACGCAGGATGGCGTGTCCAAAGCGCGGAGGCCTGTCACGCAGCACTTTTTGAAGGGAGAGTTCGCCGCTATCCCAGTTCGGGTAGCGCTGCCCGGTTTCAATCAGCACCTCTTGCCAGAAGTCGCCGGATGAGTTGTAGAAGAATTCGAATTTGTACAGTTCGCGCAGGGCTGTGACGTTCCGTCGCAACGTTTCAACACTGGGCAGGTCTATATCCCGAGCACACATGGCCAGGCCGATCTCGCCCAGTGCCGCATGCAGGAAGTAGTGGGTGATGGTATTGCGGTAATACGCCGCGGCCAGGCGCTGTTGCCCGGGGATGTAATAGACCGGAAACTGCGTCTTGTCGAAGGATTTGATCAGTCCGGATTCCTCAAGCGCCAGTACGGCTGCGCTCACTTCGGCTTCACTGTTCAGGCTGAAGCCCGACGACGTGGGCAGTTTGTGCTCGCGAATCAGTTCAGTGATTCCTGCTGACTGGCGATACATCTCATCGGCGGTCATGGCGCGCTGGTTGGCACCCAGCAGCACCATCGTTAGCACATCGGCCGACTTGATCGGTGTGATCTGCTCTATCCGCCTGCACACCTCGAAGGCCATGCGGTTCACATCGACAGCGTCCCTGCCCTGGGGCTGCGTGGTCGGAGGATCCAGGGCCACGGGATCGCCATAGCGCACATAGACCTTGCCGTAGGGCTGGCGCATGCCGAATACATAGTTGAAAAACCAGCTTAACGACTCCTTGCGCTTGGGCATGCCGCTCTGCAGCGCAACGTAATCGTCGATTTCCGCGATACGGTCAAAGGCAATGGAAACCGGCACCAGCAATACCTTCTCGGTCTGTTGGCGGTGGCAGGACTCCACCACCCAGTTCAACAATCCCAGTTTGGGCGGAGACAATTTGCCCGTACGCGACCGCGTACCTTCTATGGACCAGGACAGGGGGGTGCGGTTGCGTATCAGGATATCGATGTAACGGCGAAACACCAGTTTGTAGATGGGGTCTTCCTGGAATGTACGACGCAGGAAGATGGCACCCACCCGGCGCGCCAGTGCGCCAAAACCCAGGAAATTCATGTTGATGCCGGCAAAAATCAGTGGCAGCGGGTCAAACTTGTTTTGGTACAGGGACAGCAGGAATACAAAACTGTCCATATGGGATTTGTGAGACCAGAGGAAGATCAACAGGTGATCCTGGGACAACGCCCGCAGTGCTTCCAGTTTGTCCAGGTTGATATCCAGTTCAGCCTCGTAGCTGCGCGTGTAGATGAAGCGCGCCAATTTGGCCATGGGACGCAGCCACGCGTCCTGTGGCGTGGCTTCAATCTCAGTCAGGCATTTGCGCGCATAGATTTCGGCCTTTTCCAGCGTTTTACCAGTGGCACTCGCCGCCAGTTGCAACTCCGTCTGAAACGCGGGGTCCTGGAACATGGCACTGGCGTTTGCGGGCAGGTTCATAGTTTGAAGACTCCAAACAGTGCCGCGTGGTCGGACAGGTCACGCCACGGCCCTGTGCTGAGGCGTTGGCATGCCGTCGGCTTCAGTCCACGGTAGTAGATGCGGTCCACCGGTAACATGGGCGCCCAGACGGGGAAGGTCAGGGCGTGACGACCGTGCATGTGCACGAACAGTTCGCTCAGTCCAAGGTCTGCGTGCAGGTGGCGCTCTGCGCGGCGCCGCCAGTCGTTGAAATCGCCGGCGATGATCATTGGCTCGTCCTTGGGCACATGGCTGTTAATCCTGTCGGTCAGCGCAAGCAATTGCTCGCGACGTTCCTGCTCAAGCAGTCCCAGGTGAACACACAGCGTATGCAGCCTGGTATGTTTGTGCGGTAGTTCGATGACCCCGTGCAAAATACTGCGGCTGGAACGCGGAAAGATGGATACGTCGATGTTATCCCAGCTGGCAAAAGGGTACATGCTTAAAATAGCGTTACCGTGATCCCCCTTCCGGTAGATCGCATTGCGGCCATACGCGAAGTGGGGCCATGCCTCGTTCGCAAGATATTCGAAATGCGGCTGGTCCGGGTACGAAAAGCGCCGGCGCTTGGCGTCACTCTTGATAGCCGTACCGTGAATTTCCTGCAGGAATACGATGTCCGCGCCGGTCTCGGCAATGCGCTCGCGCATGGTTTCCAGCACAAATCGACGGTTGCCACTGCAATAGCCCTTGTGGATGTTGTAGGTCAGAACGTGTATATCTTTGATCACAGGTCTCCCAGTCGTTGATGTGCGGAGTCAATTGGCACCGTCTTGATCCTTTGTATTACGCGCCTGGACGGCTTTGATAGTCCAGGACATCACGTAGTCGAAACCACTGGCCGCTGCAATGATCAGGACGGCGGCGGTGCCTGCCTGCACAGTGTTCGGGGGAATGTTCGGTACTACCTGGCTGAGCAAAATCAGCACGCAATAGCTGATTTGTATGAACATATTGCTTTTGCTCAGGCGGGAGGCAGCGAACTCAAAGGGTCCAATAAGCAGGTGGTAGCAAGCCGCGCCGGCCACTATGACCAAGTCCCGTACGATGACCGCTACGGCCAGATACCAGGGTATCAGTTCCACGAGGGCCAGACTGACAAAACTCACGGTGATGAGAATCTTGTCGGCAACGGGATCCAGCGCGGCGCCGATACGTGAGAATGCGCCCAGCCGCCGGGCAAAGAAGCCGTCGAGCGCGTCACTCAACCCTGCGAGAAATCCGACACCCAGCGCCCAGACATAGTCCTCACGCAAGATCAGCAGGCCCAGGGGGACGGCCAGCAGCAGGCGTAAAAAGGTCAGGCTGTTGGGTAGATGTGCCAACATAACCGGAGTTTAACTGTCCCCGTCATCCTGTGGTCGCCACAGAAGGTAAACTGCCAGCTCGCGCCGCTGCGTTTCGCTTAAGGGGAACACAGGCATGGGAGCGGGTGGCGCCGCCAGCACATCGATAACGGCACCATAACCGAGGCGCTGCGCGAGTCCATCAAGGCGTTTCGGATTTTCACCGTCTTCGTGGCAACTGCGACATTGAAAGCGTTGGTAAAGCTCACTCCCGCGGTTTGCCATGGTCGCCAGATCCGCATCTGCCAGCCACGCAGGAGGCCGTGCATCCAGACGGCTCACAGCCGGCATGGCAAAGGCCGCGCTGCCGGGACTGTTGGGGGCGCCATCGCCGTAGCTGATCCGATAAATCGCCCCGGCGTAATCATCCGAGACATAGATTGCACCGTCCGGTCCCTGGGCGACATCCACCGGGCGACCGCTGATTTCGCCATCGTGGTTAAAGCCAGTTAAAAAGTCGCGCTCCTCAATGCCCCCGGCTGTCCAGTGCAGCGATACGACTTTGTAGCCATCAGGTGTGCCGCGGTTCCAGGAGCCGTGTAATGCCGCTAATGCACTGCGTTGGTACTGTTGCGGAAGTGTGTCGCCGCGGAGAAATGTCATGCCAAGTGGCGCATTGTGAGCGCGAAAATTATGTGCAGGTGCCGTCGGCTGCCGTTGCCCGGCGAGCGGGTCAGCCCCCATATCCGCGTCCGGCACATTGTCGCCATAAAAGTACGGCCAGCCATAAAAACGCCCCACTTCAATGCGGTTCAATTCACACGGCGGTATGTCATCACCGAGCAGGTCGCGGCCATTTTCCGTGGCGTAAATAGCTCCGCTCCAGGGTGCCCAGTCAAAGCCAACGCTATTGCGCAGGCCCGTGGCAACGGTTTCGGGTTGGCTGCCATCCAGGGCAAAACGCATCATGGTCGCGCGCCGGGGATCGTCTTCCGCACAGATATTGCAGGTCGAGCCCTGGGTCAGGTACAGCTTGTTGTCAGGGCCGACGCGGATGGTCTTGCTCCAATGGTTGCCATCGTCAGTGAGATTTGTCACCAGGGGCTGAAGGGCTCCGTCCACGGTGCCGGCGGCGCTGTCAAGCTTCACGCGGCTAATGCGATTTGACTCCGCGATATACAGCCAGTCGCCACTGATATCCATTCCCAGCGGGCGCCGCAGATCCTTGACCAGGGTTTCCCGCGCATCCGGCTTGCCATCGCCATTGGCGTCGCGGCGCAGCAGCACTATGTCACCCATATGGGGTCGGCTGACCAACAGGTCGCCCGCCGGTGTGAAGCGTAAAAAGCGGGCGCGCTGCAGGTCAGCGGCGTACAGTTCCACTGTGAAGCCGTCGGGTACCGCATAGCGTTGGTGGACGACGCCCTCATTCGCCGCAGGGCCGGAGACTCCCGCCATGACATTGAGAATCATGCGCACGCTACTACTGTTTATGGTGCCGGTAGCCATCATCGCGCCTCCCACACCGAGTATCAGCAAGAGCAGAAAAGCGAGGCCGATCAGAAGTTTGCGCATTCGATTGTCCTATTCCATCACCGGATACTGAAGGTCACTGCGGCTCGCGCACGAATATAGCATAGGATGGTCCCGGGGCATTGCAGGACTGCCTGTCCCGGGCAGGCCAGGGCAGACAGGGCGGTGCCAGGCATTTATCTGTAGAAATCTCCAGATAATTGTGGACACCGAAGTTGCATTTCCATACGGTCATAGTGTGTGAATATGTACCTATGCAGGTAATTGGCCGGTATATAAATTATGTTTGAATCCGGGGCAGAAAAAGAATCGGGAAATCGGGCGGCCATGCTCTCAACCCTAAAAATGTCTACCACTGACTTGCAAATTGGCATGTATGTCAGTGGTTTGGATCGACCGTGGCTGGATACGCCGTTTTATACCCAGGGCTTTGTGATTGAGAGCCAGGAAGACGTCCATCGCCTGCAAAATTATTGCGACTTTGTTTTTATAGACAGTCGCCGCAGTATCAAGTCCAACTTTTCCGTGCGGCGCGATATTTCCAGATCGCTCGGGCCTGTCACGTCCAAGGAGCCACCCCTTGTCAAAAAACCCAAAGACCGGCCTCGACTACCGCTGGAGCGCATCTTTGAGGGTCGTACGCTGAAGCCTTATCGTGATGACAGAGCCTGGGAGGAGGAGCATCCGCGGGCTCAGCGCGCCCTAAACACGTTGATCGTGGATATCGACGACATTTTTGAGCATGTCAGTGCCGGTGAGAAGTTGAATGTCATCAAATTGCGCAAATCCGTGGAGCCGATTGTCGATAGTATCAGCAGCAATCCCGATGCCTGTTTGTGGGTATCCCGGCTCAAGCAGCACGACAACTACACCTACCAGCACTCGCTGAGCGCGGCGATGTGGTCGGTGTCACTGGGCCGTCAATTGGGCTTGCCAAAGCGCGACCTGCGCTCCCTCGCGATGGGTTGTATGCTAATGGACATCGGAAAATTGCGTGTCGACCCCGAGTTGCTGCAGGCGGAGCGCGAGTTGACGACAATGGAGGCGGCCGAGGTGTCGGGACATGTCGAGCACGGCATGGAAATACTGCGGGAATGCGGCATTATCAACCGGGATGTGAGTGACATCGTGGCGCATCACCATGAGCGTTACGATGGCTCCGGCTACCCCAATGGTCTGGTAAAGGATACGATTCCACCCTTTGCCCGCATTGCTGCCATCGTGGACACCTACGATGCGCTCACGACCAAACGGCACTATGCCAAGGCGATCTCGCCCAGCGATGCCATCAAGCTGCTGTATGAGGCGCGGGATGAGGATTTCCAGGCGGAGCTGGTGGAAGCTTTTATTCAGGCGATCGGCATCTATCCGGCCGGCACGCTGGTGGAGTTGTCCTCGGGTGAAGTCGGTGTGGTAGTTGCGGAGTATCGTACCCGGCGCCTGCGCCCCAAGGTGATGCTGTTGCTGGACGCCAACAAGAAGAAGCTGCCCGCGTCCAAATTGGTTGACCTGCAGGAGAGCGGGGCCAGCACCGGCGGCCCTTCCCTGAGCATCAAAAAGAGCCTCGAACCCGAGGCCTATGGAATCGACCTGACCGGCGTCACCCTCAAGTAAGGTTCCACCCCACCTGATTATCCCTGCTCGCCTGTCGTAATTATTGCGCTGGGTCATGGTTGACGACAACCGTTTGGTGGACAATATGGTCGAAGCAGGGTCATAGCACCGTTGCTTGCAGCGTAAGGGGAGAGCAATGATGGCAAAGGGCAAGCCCATTCGAGTGGGCATCATGGGATTTGGCCAGATCGGGAGGCAGATTTATGCGTTGGCCTCGCGCAGTGCCGATGTGGAAGTGGTGGCGATTGCCGATATCGGCAAGCCCCAGATCCTGCACTACCTGTTGGGTTCCGAGGTGGCCGAGCCGCGGCAGCATGTGTTACAGGGCAATTTTCTGGTGAACCCGCGTTTTCGCGCGCGGCTTATGCAGATCGACCAACCGATGGAAATGCCATGGGATATCTTCGACGTGGACGTGGTCATCGACTCCACAGGTAAGTACCGAGACCGGAAGTCCATGGAGGCACACCTGGCCAACGGTGCGCAGCGGGTGCTGTTGCGCACACTACCCACCGACCACATCGATCGCATTGTGATACCCGGCATCAATACCGATACCGCTGAAGTGACAGATCGCATGATTTCCGCGGGCTCGCCCACGACCTCTGCACTGTGTCTGTTGTTGCAAAGCGTGTCCGCACGCTGCGCCATCGACTGCGGCAGTATGACCACGGTACATGCCTTTACGTCCGATCAGGCACTGCAGGACTATGCCGGCAGCGATTTTCGCCGCAGCCGCTCCGCCGCCAAGAATATTATTCCGAATACGCATGAGGCCTCGCTCTGGCTGGGAAGGATCCTGCCGGCATTTGCAGGCCGGATCATGACCTGGGCGCTGAACGTGCCGGTGCAGGAGGGCTGCCTGCTGGATGTGACCCTGGTGATGCAGGACGCGGCCGTCACAGCGGAGGATATCAATGAGGCCATGCGTGCTGCGGCGCGCGAGCGACAGGGCATCGTCTCAATCGCGGAGGATCCCATCGTGTCGTCGGATGTGATTGGCAATACCAGCTCCCTGTTGTTCGATACCCAGGGCACCCTCAAGGCGGGCAGCAATATCATCAAGACACTGAGCTGGTATGAAAACCTGGGTCATGCGGCGCGGCTACTGGATGTGGTGCGTCTCTATGGCGCGCTGGACCAGCGGCAGGAGAACAGGATATGAAGATCGCTATCAATGGCTTTGGCCGCATCGGGCGCTCCGTATTCCGCATCCTTGAAGAACAGGAGGATATCGAGGTCGTAGCCATCAACGACCTGTTCGACTACGGCGCCCTGCGCTACCTGCTCAGCTATGATACGGTCATGGGTCCCTTTGGCAAGAGCCTGGTGCTGGAAGACGACCACTTCGTCACCGCCAAGGGACGTGTCAAATTGCTCAGCGTACGCAACCCCGCCGAACTGCCCTGGGGTGAGTTAGGCGTGGACGTGGTGATAGAGGCAACTGGCGCATTTCGCAAACGCGAGCAGTTACAGCAGCACCTCACAGCAGGTGCCGGCCGGGTAGTACTCACGGTGCCGTCCAAGGATCCCATCGATTACACCGTGGTGCTGGGTGTCAATGACGATGGACTGAAGCCGGAGCACCGCATTATCTCCAATGCCAGTTGCACCACCAATTGCCTGGCGCCGATGGCGCGGGTGTTGCACGAATCGTTTGGCATCGAGGAGGGCGTAATCAACACGGTGCACGCCTACACCAATGACCAGCGCCTGGCGGACGTGCCCCATTCCGACTGGCGGCGCAGCAGGGCGGCAGCGGAGAACATCATCCCCACCTCTACCGGCGCTGCCAAGGCGGTGGGTGAAGTGTTGCCACAACTCAAGGGCAAGCTGCACGGCATCGCCGCTCGGGTGCCGGTACCGGACGGTTCTGTGGTGGACCTGTTCGTGAAGGTGGGGAAACGGATCACGGTAGACGATGTGCATGACGTGGTTCGCGCCGCGTCCTCTACAACCCGTCTGAGCGGTATTTTGCAATACTGTGAGACACCCCTGGTATCCACTGATATCATCGGCAACTCGCACTCGTCGATCTACGATGCGGGTTTTACCGGTGTGGTTGCCGAACGCTACCTGCGGGTGTTGAACTGGTATGACAACGAGTGGGGTTATTCCTGTCGGGTGTGCGACCTGCTGGTGCGCTTGAGAGACTTGACCTGACCCTGTTGTGTACACAGAATAGGTCCGCGGTGCCATCGCCTGCTGCGAGCGGGCAGTTCGATCCCCGGATCGGGTTGGCAGGTACACTCATTTCAAGGTCACCCAATATGCACAGAGCTCTAAAGATCGTAATCCTGTTTTCCGTGCTGTTTGCGGGAGGCCCCGCTGCCTGGGCGAACAGTTACAGTGAGGCCATCAAGGTTTTTAGCAATGCGGGCGAGAGTAGTCGGTACTTCAAGACGGCCTATGGTTACGCCCTGTTTCCCACCGTAGGCAAGGGTGGTTTCATCGTTGGTGGTGCCTATGGCGAAGGAAAAGTATTCATTGGGGAGAAGCATGTAGGAAATTCCACGATGACCCAGTTTTCGCTGGGGGCACAGGCTGGTGGCCAGGCCTTTAGCCAAATCATTTTTTTCGAACATGAGCAGGCCTTCAAGGATTTTACTGCGGGCAACTTCGAATTCAGTGCCCAGGCATCGGCGGTGGTGGTCACAGCGGGGGCTTCTGCTGAGGCTAATACCGGTGGCGGTGCTGCAGCGGGGATCAGTGGTGGGCGCAACGACGCGGCAACCGCCTCCGGGGGTTACCGCAAGGGCATGGCGATATTCACGGTTGCCACGGGCGGATTG
>JANPDE010000392.1:0-3179 GCA_031431315.1 Haliea sp. | reverse complement strand
GCACCCGGGCCGGTATTATCCAGATTCATATTCGGGGTGACATCGCCGGGGTCGGACTGGGCGAAGGCGGCGACGAAGTCATCAGCCGATGCATAGCTAGTACCGTGTTGCTGCTCCATCTGCAATGAGGCATAGCCCTTGTGGTCGCCGGAGATCAAGTGGTTGTAAAAGTTCATGGCGGTGGGGTGCAGTGCATACCAGTTGAGCATGCCAATCTCGCCGGAGTCATCAACAAACTTCAGCAAGATCATTTCGGTGTTGGTGTTTTCACTATAGCGGGCACGTTCCGCCGGCGGATTTTCCAGGTACGCTACCGCCGAGCGATTAGCGCCCGCATTCGCCACCCGGCCACTGTTGATAAAAATAGTGCCCGGTTGCAGGTCGTCGTGGGCTTTTACAATTGAGGCGGTAATGCCGGCTGCGATGGCTTCAAAGTGCTCGTTGTACAGGCCGCCGTCGAGGCCGGAGTCAGAGCGCGATTGCCAGTAGCCGCCAGGCCCTGAATGCGTGTGGGTGGCACTGATAATGACATTGTCCAACGTGTAGAGAGTACCAAAACGCTTTTGCAGACGCTCAACAACCTCCAGGGTGATGTGGTGATCAATACTGCCCAGATCGGCGCTGACGAACGCCAGTCGTTTGTCAGGGTCGTCAGCCTGCGCGATGACAAAGGCACGTGAGCGCTGACGGATATGGATACCCTCGTCGATCTGGTCAGGGCGTCCAAAACCCCACAGCTGTATGCCAACAGCCGGGCCTGTGACATCGGTAATGCCGCGCCCGATCAGGTAGGATTGCGTGTTTTGTGCAGCGACCGGTGCCGTGTACAGCAGCATGCTGCAATAAAGTAACAAAAGTTGCCTGATCACGCTGTTATAGGACCTTGTTGTTGACACATCAATCCACGCTGTCCTTGTAGATAAGCGCTTTTCAGCCCTGGCTTTTAGCCTCGTTCTCCAGCGCCTTTGCAGTAATCTCATGGTACAGGGAGGTCAGCTTTGCCGCCAACGGCTGCAGTTCCCGATGTCGATCAATGAGGGGAAGCGCGGAATGCGCGTCATCCAGTGCTCCCTGGAGAAACTCAAGGTCGTATTCAGTCAAGGTTTCACCACGACCCACTCTCTCCTTGAGCTCAAGCAGGCGGGGCAAGCGAAAATCATTGAGGCGTTGCAGCAGCGCCTCGATCATGCCGGTGTCTTCGATATCCTTACTCATAGCTTACTCCCAATGCTGATCATCAAAATGGTAACCTGTAGGCCTTCGCTGTTATGCAATTCCTTAAATACTGTCAGCGGCGCTGAGGGCCCTGGCTTGTCGTGCAGCACGTAGAGTTTATCGAGACACAGTATCTTGTCCTCAAGCCACAAGTGGTGTTCAGACTCTGCGAGCACAGCAGCGATAATAGCAAGATTATCCGACAGTGTGTCCTCGGCGGAGCCAGTCTCCGCTAACTGCAGGTCAATTTCCTCAAGACGGGTTTGTAGCTCGGTTTGATCAGCCGCACCGGTGTGCTGTGCAAATCCGCCGCGCCGCATTATGTCGAGTTTGCTGCGCAGTAGGGTTTTGCGCTTGCTCAGGTTGTCACGTTCCTCTTTACGTTCCGTGATATGCGCGAGTGCGACGGAGAGCAGATGATCGAATGCACGGCGCTTGAGCAGGCGTCGGGTTTCCTGCTCGCTGGCAGCAGGTTCCAGCATTCGGTGCTGGTCAAACCCGACCGTAGTCCGGGGTACGTCACTCAACACCTGATCCCCAACCTCGGCAGTACCGAATCCGTGCTTCTCGGTTTTCAGTGCCACCAGCAGTGCGGTGATGGTATCGGATGCCAGTGGGTTCGCGGCTCGAAACTCCCTCAGCGTAGCGTCCCGATCAATGATCTCATTCAAGCGTGTTTCAGAATAGAACAGTGCAGCGAACGCCGGGTTGTCAGTGAGTGCTTTCTTGCTGACTGCCACTGGCTGCGGAAACCTGTCTACCAGATCAATAACATATTCGACCGCATGAATCACCGGGTTGCGCAATGCTTTGGCATAACCGGATACTATTCGCACGCGCGGATCTGTCGCATCCACAGCACGTTCGATCGCCTCCTTAACCAGGGACGGGGGCAGCTTTGATCGCGCGTCATCTGATTGGCCGAAAAGATTGGCGAACAGACTCAGCATGTGCAGCTTCTCGCCAAAGCGTCATGGGAAAAGAGGGGGGGCCGCATGGCCTTATCCCTAAAAAATCTCTGCAATCAGCTTGAAAGGATAATCAACCGCCTGGTACTTGCCGATTTTCCGCTTGCCCAGTTTAACCTTCTCATGCGGTATTTCCTCGTAGGGAATTTGCTTGAGCAGGTGGCTGATCAGGTTCAGGCGCACACGTTTCTTGTCCTCAGAGTTGGCGACAAACCACGGCGCCCATGGCGTATCGCTGGCTTTGAACATTTCGTCCCTAGCCCGCGTGTACTCATCCCATCGGTTGTAGGACTTGAGGTCCATCGGCGACAGCTTCCAGATTTTGCGGCCATCATCAACACGTTCCTCCAAACGTTTTTGCTGCTCCTCGGGACTGACTTCGAGCCAGTATTTCAACAGAATGATGCCGGAATCAACCATGGCGCGCTCGACCAGCGGTACCATCTTGAGGAAGCCATCAGCCTGTTCCTCACTACAGAATCCCATCACCCGCTCGACCCCGGCGCGGTTATACCAACTGCGGTCGAAGATAACGATTTCTCCGGCGGCCGGAAAATGCTTTATATAGCGCTGGATATACATCTGGCTCTTTTCGCGTTCAGTTGGCGCAGGCAGGGCAGTGACACGAAAGACGCGCGGACTGACCCGCTCGGTTATAGCCTTGATGGTTCCACCCTTGCCGGCACCGTCACGTCCCTCAAACACAATGCAGACTTTCTTACCTTCATGTACTACCCACTGCTGCAGCTTAACCAGCTCGACGTGTAAGCGTTCGAGTTCCTTGTCGTACTCCTTGCCGCTAAGCTTTTCCGATTTGCCAGAATCCTCGGGCTGTTTAACGTCATCCTTTTCGTTTTTCTTTTTGTCCTGCTTGTGCTCTTTTTTTGACATGACATTCTCCGTCAATAATTAGTAATCGATTTTGTAGCGAGGAGCGCGCATGACCCTTATCCCACGGCCAGCGGCTGACTGCATTGATCTACAGCAACTTCCACT
>JANPDE010000391.1:0-4376 GCA_031431315.1 Haliea sp. | reverse complement strand
ATGGGCTCGATGTGGCTGAATTCAGTGGAAGCGCACGCGGAGCCCGCCCAGCGCGAGTCCTACATGAAAGCCACCTCCGAGGACACCGTACGCTCGCGCTCCTTCACCGGCAAAACGGCACGGGTGCTAAAAAACGAGTGGACCGAGGCCTGGGAGAAAGCCGAGAACCCCAAGCCGCTGCCCATGCCACTGCAGGGCTACCTGACTTTCGATGCCGTGCGGCGCACGCACCGCTACGCCGGTAGCGGAAATTGCCAGAAGGTCGCGTTCAATCCGGTGGGCCAGGTGGTGGGACAGATCAATTCCATCGAGTCCTGCCGCGATATCGTGTTCCGGCTGCTGAATGAGTACAGTGAGGCGCTGGATCACATTAACGCCATCACGCCGCAGGACTAAACTGCACAGGGTGACTGCACAAGCCAAGCCGGGACCAGATTACCCGACTGTCAGTCACCCGCTTCTTCCAGTGCATGGCAGGGCCAGCAGAATGAGCGGTAGTCCTTATCGCTGATTTCAATGAGCGGCAGTGCGTCGAGATGCTCGTCCAGCACGTGCCGGCAATCGGTGCCGGGTAATCCCGTATCATAGTTGCCTGTTTCACCCACCCTGGCAACGCCGCCGTGCACACCCACGCCTCTGCCCATATCACCCTCCGGTTGGTTGAGTCACATCCGTCGAAAGCCCCACATTCTGCCGACGGTCACGCCTACCTGGAACATCAAATGCACTCAGGCAGAAATTGAAGAACCCTTGTTAGCGTCGCTCGTCTGTGTATACCATGCCCGCTCGCCGCGCAGCAGCTGGCTAACACCGCCGGAGAACACTGTGAAGAAACTGTCCTGGACTGTCATTGCCCTGCTGCTGGTGGCCGCAGGCTTGATTGTGCTGGTCGCTATTCCCCGCGAGGCCATTCACGTGCCGCGCAGCGTCGTGACCACCAGCCCGGCCGATGTGGGCCTGGCGTTCGAGGAGTTTACAGTCTCACCGCAGGACTTCGACCTGACTCTGGCGGGCTGGTGGATTCCTGCGGAAAACGCGCGGGCGACCCTGGTGTTTATCCACGGCGCAGGATCCAGCCGCACCAGTAGCTACTTTGGCTCGCTGGCGTTTTATCGCGCGATGGTCGCCCAAAGCATTGGCGTTGTATCGATTGATCTGCGCAACCACGGCGCATCGGGTAGCGACCGGCAGGGGCTGCAATTTGGTCGCACCGAAAAACATGATGCCGCAGCCGCCATTGCCTGGGCACGTGCCAAAAATCCAAACTTACCCCTGTTTGCCATGGGTACATCGATGGGCGGCGCTACCTTGATACAGGCGGTGCACGAAGGCGCCAAAATAGATGGCCTTATCCTGATGGACAGCGTGCTCGATACTCACGATACCTTTAAACAAGGCGCCTGGGTGGAAACCGGCCTGCCCCCTGCCCTGTTTGCAATCTCCGCCTGGGCCGCCACACGGTTCTTCGGCTTACCGGGGGGAGACGAACAGGCACTGGCGCGAGCCGCCACACTGGACCTGCCGATCCTCGCCATCCAGGATCCGGACGATCCGGTAACCCGGGCTCGCTACAGTCAGGAACTGGCGCAGCGCAATCCACGTGTTGCGCTGTGGACAGCTCCCGCAATCGATCCGCAGCATCCCGATCTGGCCTGGAAGGCGCGCTGGGGAACCCATGTCTCCGCTTTCCTGTTTTATCCGCAGGAGACAGTGGCGCAGATACTGGCGTTTATTGAATCGTCTGCTGTGGGGAGCGGCACATGAGTACTGACCGAGAGATGCCTATGCGAGGAGATCACGCTGCAATGAATGTCACTTTGGTAGACGCAACGAACACCGCTGAGACTATCCGGATCCTGGCCGAAGCATTTCGGGATGACCCGGTCATCAACTGGTCCTGCAATCATCCGCAGACGCTGGTGCCTTTCTTTCAAATGACCTTGCCGGTGTTCATTCCGCACCAGCTCACTTACCTGGACCCGCAGGGACGCGGCGCGGCGGCCTGGTTGGGGCCGAATCAAAAGCTCAACTGGCCGTATTCACTTTCAAGCATAGTCAAGGTGCTGCAGCTTGGCGGTCTCACCGGCGTGTATCGCCTGCTGCTGAGCGGCATGAAGACGGAACAGTATCACCCCAAAACCCCGCACTATTATCTGTTCGCCATTGGGGTAACGGTCGGCCATAAGGGCCAGGGCATAGGCACCCGCCTGATCTCGCACCTGTTGCAGCAGTGTGATGCCGAAGGGATGCCGGCCTATCTGGAGAATTCGAAGGAAGAGAATTTGCCTTTCTACGAAGGTCACGGGTTCAAGGTGCAGCAGCAGATAAGGTTTGCCGCTTCCGCGCCGCCGGTGTGGCTAATGTGGCGTGAACCTGGGCGACACTGACAACCCGTGTTCATGCCTGCTAGCGCCTGCTTAAGTTAAACGGCTGCGATTTAAGGGCCAGATATTGGGCAGCAACAACGCCACCACACGCATTTCCAGCGACCTGCGCACCACCGCGTCCATCGCCGCAGTCGCGCGTGCCAGCCAGGCATCCACCGCGGCCAGTGCAGGATTGTCGATTGGTACACAGGACGCGACTTCCGCCATGCACGCAATCGTCCGACGTAGCGGCGCTGTGGTGGCGGCGGGCAAATCCATCGCGAGCGGCGCGGGACGCGCCACTGTGACGCCCGCCTTGAGCTGGTCACACATTTGCTGCAATTGCAGGTAATACTGCTCTGCCACGTCCTCCCCCGGCAGGATAAACGCGCCGTGGGGTTCCCCGAGGGTGTCGAAAACATAGGCCTGGCGATGATCCATCTCGGCGCGAAAATACCACTGCTGCGCGTCGTCATGGAGGAAGGTCCAGATGTCATTCGTGCGCATGTCCTCGGAGCGATCCAGAAACGATTCGGTGGGCAGTGCGTAACGAAGTTGATGCTCTCGTGCGCGCAGTGTGCGGCGATCCATGAGAGCAAGCGGCCGGGTGATCTGCTGCAGCGGTATCCACAGGTTCACCAGGACCAGCGGCGAGATCAGGTTGCTGCCATCAGGTGTCTGGTGCCGGAACAGCCAGGGTGCAAAACCGCGCATGATTTGCTTCAACGGTGTGCCGCGCACATCCTGGTCGCCGTGGATCGATACCGCCACGTCATGGCCGTTCATCCCGCTCATGCGACTATCGGGATCGACTTTCAGTCCGTTGGGTCCGCCGGTGCGCATGATCAGGCCTTCCGGTGCGATGTTGAGCATGCGCAGGCACTTGCCTTCTGCGAGTGGAAACACACGACCGCGCAGATGCCGGCGTAATTCCCGGCCCTGCTGTGGTGCAATCTCCCCGCCCTGGCGGATTTGCGCGAGCAGGGACTGCAGGGGTTCGATAGCCGCCAGGTCGATGGTCTCGAACCCCATGGTGCGAAAGCTGGGCCGGAGCTGGCTCGGGGCTGACCAATCGCGAATCTGGCAGCGCCGGTATTCAAGCTGCCCGACATCGTCATAGCCCTGGGAATAGTTGATAGCGCGCCTCAGGCCGCGGCCCTCTCCATCTTCTACCACGGCTGATGGACGGTAAAAGCCCAGATTAGCCTCGACCACCGTCACCGCATCCTGCTTCGATCCAACGTTCATCCGTTCCTCCGCCTGCCCGTCACTGTCGCGACCCTGTTAAGGTATCACGAGACTGGGTCTGCATACCCACCACCTTGCCATGCACCGCAGCGCTAAAATACACTGTTATTCATCCGCATAATCTCGATCTGGAGTTCAGTATGTCCAAAGTGATAATGATCAGTTCGGATTGTCATGCCGGCGCTCTGCCGGAAGGCTACAAGCCCTACATGCCGAAAGAATTTCACGCCGCCGCCGATACCTGGTGGTTGCAGTACGCGCGCGAAATGATGAAGCGCATGGGCACATTTTTTGACCAGGAGGCCGCACAGGAATTCAACAGCCGCTCGGGCGATGAGGGTGCCGGGCGCATGGACCCGACGGCAGCATCCAAGGCTTCGCGTGCCACCGATACCGAACTGTGGGATTACCTGTGCGACCCCGACAGTATGATCGCGCCGCGTCGTGGGGAGTACGATCCCGACGTTCGACTAGGCGAACTGGAAGCAGACGGACTGGCCGGTGAAGTGATTTTTCCCCAAATGGCACCTTTTGGCGCGGGCCTGATGCAGTACCGTCACGATGTCACGCAGGCACAAAGCCTGGCGGGCAATCGCGCTTACAATCACTGGCTGGCTAACATGTGCAGCAAGAATCCGGGGCGCCATGCCGGCGTCGCCATTATCAACGTGGACGATATTCAGGTGACAGTGAATGAGATCCGCGAGGCGCACCGTATGGGCCTGTTTGGCGGCGTACTGTTGCCGACCAGTACCGGTCACA
>JANPDE010000390.1:0-1913 GCA_031431315.1 Haliea sp. | reverse complement strand
ATTCCAATTAGGTGCTGGCGCGAGGCTTTCAAATGGATATTTTTTCGCGTCTTCCTCCATGGGCGTAAAGGGCTGATGGGGAGCCTTGAAGCCGATCATCATGGCAAATGGTTTATCGCGCGGTTGATCTTCTAGAAATTTAATCGCGAAATCGACGCTACGTTCGTCGACATAGCCCTTGGTAGGTGTATTGGTGATTTCATTATTGATTTTAAAAACCGTATCATTGTATTCACCCTGTCCACGAAAGGTGGCTATATAGTCAAAACCGGGCCGCTCCCACTGCTCTTCACCGTGATGCCATTTGCCAATATAGGCGGTGGTATACCCTGCAGCCTGCAATGCGGTAGCCCACGTTGGCCTGGGCGAGAAGGGTGTGACGTTGTCAATAATGCCGTTGGTGTGGCCGTACTGGCCGGTCAAGATGGCAGACCGACTGGGCGAGCACAGCGAGGTAGTGACAAACGCATTGCGAAAGCGCATGCCCTGGGCCGCGAGGGCGTCCAGTCGTGGCGTTTCAATAAACGGAAATCGTGCTTTCTGCCCTTGCTCGGCCTGCACCACGCCAATCTGGTCAAAGCGCTGATCGTCAGTGATCATGATCAGGATGTTGATCGGGGTTTTCCTTGCAACTGCCAGAGCGTCCGGCACACTGTATCCCTGAGTGAATAATGTAACGATGCAACTGATGGCGAAACGCCTGGCTCTAGTCAATTCAGCATTCTCTCTATTTTCATTGATGTACAATTCGTCAGACTACTAGAAACCGACTCGCTTGGTAAATCCACCATCGACGACGACATTCTCTCCGTTAATCCAACTGGCCGCAGGACTACACACGAACACAGCAACATTGGCAACTTCTGCCGCGCTACCCAGGCGGCCACTGGGATGCGCGACTCGGTCTCGCTCATAGAGCTCAAAGTAATGCTCCTTTATACCCTGCCATACCCCACCCTCGATATAGATGGGGCCGGGTGACACGCTGTTGGAACGTATTCCCTTGCCGCCCCAATTTTGCGCTAGCTGGGCGGCGTAATTGATTGTCGCGGCTTTGATCGCGCCGTAACTGGGACAGACCGACATGTCATGGTGTTCAAAGGCTGTCACTGTGGCGATTTGCAAGATCGCCGGCGCTGTGGACTCTTCCAGCCAGGGTAGAGCGGCCTCATTCATGACAACAGCACCCATCAGATCAACCTCAAAACTCTGGCGCCAGGCCTCCATGGTCCACTCCACGCTGGCTGAGGCGCTCGTATTGTTGATGACGATATCAATCCCGCCCAAGCGCTGCGCTGCCGTTCCTACCCAGGATCGAACCACAGCATGATCTGCCGCGTCGACCGCCGCACCAACGACGTCGCCCTTGCCACTCAATGTCTTGAGTGTGGAATCTACCCCCTCTTGCCCGCGCGCAAAAAACGCGACCGAGGCGCCCTCCGCCAGAAACTTTTCCGCGATGGCCAGGCCGATGCCACGACTGGCGCCAGACACAATAACCCGCTTGCCCTGCAACTCAAGATCCATGGTGCTGCTCCCTGTATTCTTATACCGATGATTTGATCGTATACTCAGTAGAATAATCAGTAATTACCCAGGACGATAGCGCTATGAGTATCCCAAGAATTCTCTACCTGTTGCTGGCGCTGGCCGGCATTGTGATGACCTGGTATTACAATCTCCAGTTTATTGCCGAATCCGGAGGAAGTTTCGACCTTGGCGCGTTCATGGCGGCAGGTGCTACCAATGCCGCAGCGAAGTCCCTGACCTGGGACCTGACCATCGCCTGCGTGGCAGGGCTACTGTGGATTTTCTTCGAATCACGGCGACTCGGAATGCGCTTCTTCTGGATCTATATCATTCTCGCATTTGGTATCGCCTATGCCTTTGCTTTTCCTCTTTTTCTTTTCGTT
>JANPDE010000389.1:0-5863 GCA_031431315.1 Haliea sp. | reverse complement strand
CCGGGGATAAGGCCTGAAGAGCGAATATCCCAGCCTTCAGAGGTTCAGGCCTTATCCCCGGAGGGACGGTTCATGAGTGCCGCTATTACGTGCGTGCCACTACCCATAGACATCGGCTGTGAATCAAACAGTTATCGGCGCACGCGCGGGAGTTAGCAGGGGACTTCCGAGGTCGTCAAACCCTGAGTGCCGCCGGGGGGTCTCCCTTTTGTACTAGGTTGCAAGGCTTAGACCAGTCCCATTAACTGGACGATACCGTGACTGTGGCCGGCAGTGTAACCACCGTCAACCACCAGCGCGTGGCCGGTGACATAGGCAGAATCGTCGGACGCAAGGAAGTAGGCCGCCCCGGCGATCTCCTCCGGTTTGCCGAGGCGTCCCATCTTAATTTCACGTTGAATATCCGCTTTGACGTCCGGGAGGGGATCCATCAAACCCTGTAGCAGGGGCGTGTCGATAAATCCAGGGCAAATCGCGTTGCAGCGAATCCCCACACGCCCATAATCGATGGCGACGTTTTTACTCAGAAGGACCACGCCGCCCTTGGAGGCGTTGTAGGCACTGCCGCCCTCGGTGCCGTTAAGTCCCTCGACGCTGGCGATGGTGATGATACTGCCAGAACGCTGGGCGATCATGGTATCCAGTACGGCCTTAATGGACAGAAACGTGCCCTTGAGATTGATATCAATCACCCGATCCCAGGTGTCCTCATCCAACATACTCACCGGCCCGCCATCGCCTATACCGGCAGCGGTGAGCAGGATATCGATGCGACCAAACTCGCGCGCGACCTGCTGGGACAGGGCCTTCTGCGCCGCGCCATCGGTGACATCGAGTTGCCGCAGGCGGCTTTTGGGCGAAAGTTTTTCAACGGATTGCCAGCCCTCGGTTGCCTGCCGGTCAATGCCCACGACGATGGCACCTTCCGCCGCAAAACGCCGGGCGCAGGCCAGGCCGATGCCCGAAGCTGCTCCGGTTACAAGCGCAATTTTGTTTTCAAGATTGGACATGCTGCCCTCCTCACGTAGTTTCTGAATCAGGTGCTGAATCAGGTGCCGAATCAGTTCCCGATTTAGCTGCCAAATTGATAGTCAGCGCTGTTCGCCTGCTTGGTCCAGCGCCACATGTCGAGAATCTTCCACGGCCACAGCAGGGTGACCTTGCCTTCCGCGTTTTGATAATAGCTGGTCTTGATAGAGTCGTGCTCCCAGATGAGTTTGGCGTGCAGCTCGCGGAAGCGCCTCTGGTAATCCGCGTGCACACGTTCCTTGCACTCCATCGAATTCTCACCCGACTGCAGCAGCGTCTTGAGGCACTCCATAATGTAGCGGATCTGGCACTCGCCATTAAAAATCAGGCTGCCGCCAAAGGCCAGGTTGGTGCCCGGGCCGTACATACAATAGAAGTTGGGGAAATTGGGTACGGTAATGCCGAGATAGGCGGAGGGCTCGATGCCCCACTGCTGCGACAACAGCCGCCCTCCCCTGCCCCTGATCTCCATGGGCCACAAAAACCGGTCCGTCTCGAAACCGGTGGCATACAGGATGATATCCGTCGGGTAATACGTTCCATCGACGTCGGTAACACCACCTTCACTGACACTGGCGACACTGCGGGTCACCAGATCGACATTGTCCCGTTTCAGTGCCGACAGCCAACTGCCGTTATCCTGCAGGGTGCGCTTGCCCATGGGCGCGTAATCCGGAATGACCTTGCGCAGGAGTTCCTCGTCATCACCAACCTGGCCCTTGATGTAATCGAAAAACATCTGGTACACGAACTCGTTCATTTCATTGACTGAACGCTCCTGATGCGGCCAGTTGGGGTCAACGAATACCGTGTCGTAGGCGCCATCACAGGCGGGCCAGAAGATAAGAAAGCGGAACCAGCGCGTATAGAACGGCAGGTGCTGCAAACACCATTTCTTACCCTCGGGCACGTTCTCATGATAGATGGGGTTTTCGAACATCCACGGCGCCGAGCGCTGAAATACCGTGAGATGTTTTACTTTGCCCGCGATCGTCGGCACCAGTTGGAAGGCGCTGGCGCCGGAACCCACCACCACGACGCGCTTGCCCGTAATATCAATAGTGTCGTCCCAGGCTGCCGAATGGCACCACTGCCGGCCAAATGTCTCAATCCCCGGAATATCGGGAAATATCGGGCGATTCAACTGCCCCACCGCGCTGATCACGGTATTGGCGACATAGTGCTCCACGTTGCCCTGCCTATCCACAGTACTCACCGTCCAGAGATTTGTACCCTCGTCAAAGACCGCGCCGGTCACTTCGGTATTGAAGCGAAAGTGAGACTGCAACTGGTGATGCTGCACCACATTTTCAAAATACTGTTGCAGCTCGGGCTGCTGCGAAAAAAACTGGGTCCAGTGATGCGCGGGTTCAAAAGAGTAGCTGTACAGATGGTTGCCCACATCGACGCGCACACCGGGATAGCGGTTTTCAAACCAGGTGCCGCCCACCGCTGCGTTTTTCTCGATCACCACATAGGAAATGCCTGCCTCCTGCAAGCGGTATGCTGCCAGTACACCGGACATGCCGCCACCGATCACCAGCACCTTGTGTTGCGCCCTGCGCGCGGCAGGCACTTCGTTACCCCAGGCATCGCTGCGCTGGTCGGTGCCGTCCAGTTCCATCTCTTCCAGCATCATGGGCACGTAATCCTGCGGCACCTCCCCCGCCACGATGAAATTCATCATGCGGTGGATGGTGTCAGCTGAAGGCGGTGGTGGCAGTTGGCAGCCGCCGGCGCGAAATTTCCTGATCACCTGCAGGGCCTGGGCGCGCACCGTCGCTTTGTCCTCTTCGGACATATAGCCCTGGTACTCATTGATAAAGACACCGGCCGGGCGCAGTGCGCCATCCAGCAGACTGGCATCGCCGCTCATGTGAATCATGCTCATCAGCAGCGTGGGGATACTGGCATCCTGCAATGCCCTGGCAATCAGTTCATCATCATCGGGAAGGTCGAACTTGGGCTGGACAGTACCTGTCATGGCAGGGGGCTCCGAAATTTTTGTTTGGATCGAAAGAGTTACAGGGTGACTGGTGGCGCAAAGGTGGGATTACGCCCAAGGCGGATATCATCGAGACGGGTATGCGCTGTCTCGCGCCAGACGTCTTCCGACAGGATATAGAAGCGCTCGGCCACAATGGCGTCGAACACGCGCTGCGCCATGACCTCCGGGCCAAGACCGACGGCGACACTGTCCGCAAGGGCCTGCGTGACCAGAGTCCGCGCATCCGACTGGACAATATCGCCCGCGCGGCTGAAGGCACTCGGGCGATTGCGCTCCGACTTGGCAATGCCCGTATTAATTGCCTCCGGGCATAACACCGATACTTTCACATTGGGGACGTGAAACGCCAGCTCATGGTACAGCGACTCGCTCAACCCCAGCACCGCGTGTTTGGTCATGTGGTAGATACCGGAATACGGCATGGCGGTCACCGCCGCCATCGATGCCGTGTTGACCATATGACACTCGCTGTCCTGCGCCGCCATGATTGGAACAAAGGTGCGAATGCCGTGAATCACGCCCCAGACGTTAACGTCGAGCTGCCACTGAAAATCCGCCAGGCTTTCCTCCCACAGCAGACCGCCGGCAAACACCCCGGCGTTATTGCACGCGATGTGGATAGCGCCAAACTCGACCAACGCCGCGTCTGCAAGTTTCTGTACATCCTCTGCCCTGGACACATCGGTGACGACACCGATACACCGGCCACCACTGGCAGTAAGCGCGGCGACCGTCGCATCCAGCGCCTTCTGCTCGATATCGGCCAGTACCACATGCATGCCCTTGGTGAGAAACAACTCCCCCATGGCGCGGCCGATACCGCTGGCACCGCCGGTAATCACCGCCGTTTTATCTTTAAAGTCTTTCATTGCTACTTGTCCTGCCAGTTATTGTTATGCGATAGCGTAATCCTAGAGCGCCGGGCTGTCCTCGATCAAACCCAGCATCAATTTACCGGCTTCCGTATAGATATTTTCACTGATGAACGCGTGCTGCGTGCCGGTGTACATGTCCCTGAAGGCCCGCTCCAGCCGACTCCCTTCCCGTATCGCCGTGGTACCCGCCGCCAGATGCGCCCACTGCACGATTTCGCGGCTGGCTTCAGTGGCGTAGGTCGCGGCAATACGCATGTCACAGCGCATCAGTGGGGTAACCGCCTCGCCCGCTTCTATTCTAGTTTGGAATCCTGTGAACGTGTCGACAACCAGGCGATGGGCAGCGCGCCACATCGCTTCGTGATGCGCCAGATTGCGCTGGAAGGTGAGCCGGTGCGCAACGGAAGTGGTCTCACCCATGCGCGTCTTGGATATCGCCAACTCGCGTACATCGTCAATGGCACCACGGGAAACACCCAGCGCCCAGGCCGCGTGGCCACATCCGGTGAGCGGCATCACCCCAAATTTATAGATCGCGCCGCCGCGCAGCGGCGTGCGGGTCATCAGAGGATAGGTGTGACTCGCCGGGACAAACACCTCATTTAACGCATAGTCGTAACTCCCGGTACCCTTCAGTCCCTGCACGTGCCAGCCGTCGGTGAAGGTCACCCGCTCACGCGGCACGATGGCCACCATCATCAATGGCATCACGGCGTCTGCCATCACCATCTGGCCGCCATCCATCGGCAGAAAACCTGCGCACACATATTCTGAATGACCCGTGCCGCTGCCAAACTGCCACGCGCCGGAGACCTTGTAACCGCCCTCCACGGTGTCGCCCATCCCGTTGGGAAAGAACTGCCCGCCCATCGTCACGCGGTTGTTGTTGGCGCTGAAAACTGCCTCAAAACCTTCATCCGGCAGGTACGCTGCTGCAAAACATGACGAGGGGATATTGGCGATGCCGATCCAGCCCAGTGAGCCGTCCTGGCGTGCCATTTCAATCCAGGTTTCGATCAATTCTGCAAAGCCGGGTTCGTGTCCACCGGCCACGCGAGGGTTCATAAACTGCATCAGGCCACTGTCCCACAGCGCATCGACGAGTGGCTTGGTGAGGGTGCGCATTTTTTCAGAGGGACCTGCTTCCGCCAGCGAAACGGTTTCGATGGAGCGCGCCATACGCAGCCCCGCGGTTTGAACGCTTGCATTCATGGGGAGATTCCTTATTGAGTTAGCAGTTAACAACCGTTAACCTAACGCTGAACAGGAGCACAGTCAATGGCCCGTTACGATACACCAACAAGAACCCGAGACCTGTTCCTCGATGCGGCGGAATCGTTATTTGCCAGCCAGGGTTACCAGGGCACCACCATAAAGCAGGTGGCGGCGCGGGTCGGTGTACAAGGCCCCGCGCTCTACAAACATTTCACCAGCAAGCGCGCCCTGTTCGAGGAAGTGCTGGAGCGCTTGTTCACGCCCTTCGCCGTACTGCTAACCGACGAGGCGACTACAGGCGGAAACCAGCGGGAGATCATGCTGCAGCACCTCGCCAATCCAAATACGTCCCGTATTGTGGCGCATGCCACATTGTCTGGTGGCGAAGACCTGGCCCTGCTGGTGGAGCGCTGGTATCGGCCATTCTTCAGTCATACCCGTGCCATGCTGGCAGCAGGAACGCCCGGATACACCCCGGTATCGGTGATGGCATTCCACAGTATGTTATTGGGTTACCTGACACTGGCGCCCCTGCACCAGTCGATTTTCGATATCGACCCGCTGACGGAAGAAGCCTTGAGTGAGTTGCTAAGCCTGCAGAATCAACTCGCACAGGCGGTGAAGTAACCGGGCCATGCTAGCGCAATTGCCCCACCAACGAAAACAGGGATAACAGAAAGAACCCCACGGTAATTGTCACCATTGAGAGCAGTGTAGACGACACCACGATATTGGC
>JANPDE010000388.1:0-11438 GCA_031431315.1 Haliea sp. | reverse complement strand
CCTTATCCCCCGCTTCCAGAACGATGCGCGTGATGTCGTCGAGGAACCACGGGCTGTCGAGGCTATTAATGCGGGTCCATAGTTGCGTGTCGCCAAAGTCATTGTTGCGGGCGATTTGGATAAAGCCTTCGCGCGCCGCCTGTTTATTGTCGATGGCGATGGCGTCTTCCAGATTGCCCAGCAGAATATCCACGTGCTTGGCGATATCCGGGGCCTTCTCCACCATTTTGGCGTTGCTGGGGTCAAAGAAATGGATCATGCGCGAGGGCCGCACGGGAATATCGCGCAGTGGCGGCGGTGCGCCCAGCGCCAGTGGGCGGAAAAAATCACGGGGACTACGCATACTTATTTCCTCAGTTGTTTCTCATGCACTGCTGCCGACACGGCGATGGTACAAACCCTGGCGCAGCGCTTCATAGTGTTCCAGTAGGTTCAGGTCCTGCGCTTGCAGTTGCGCGAGCAGGGCTTGCTCTCCGCCGAGTTGATCGATGCCAAAACTGCCGAATTCCTCCTGCAGCCGCTTGTGTATCCAGAACGCCTGATAGCTGCGGCGCCTGGGTGCCAGCTGGTCCTGCGATTTGAGCTCGTTATAGTGTTGTGCCATCACGTCAGCCAGCGCTTCTATCCCTGAGTGGTTGGTGGCGCTGGTAGCCAGTACCTGTACCAGCCAGTGGCCGTCCGGGTGTTCCCGGTGCAGCGCTACGTCCAACTCGGCCAGAGTGCGGCGTGCGACAGCGCCCATATCCACTTTGTTCACGACCAGTATATGCGGTACTTCCAGGATGCCAGCCTTCAGAAACTGTACACTGTCGCCGGAGCCGGGCTGCGCCACGTAACAGGTCGTGTCGCACATGCGGGAGATATCCACTTCCCGCTGGCCCACGCCCACTGTTTCAATGAGCACAATATCGAACGCGGCCAACATCACCAGGCTCATCGGCCACACTTCGGCGCTGAGTCCACCGAACTGGCCGCGACTGGCCAGGGAGCGCACGAATACGCCGTCGTCGTCCGCGCTGGTTTGCAGGCGCAGCCTATCGCCCAGCAAAGCGCCGCCGCTGACCGGGCTGGAGGGATCGACCGCCAATACACCGACACGCTGTCCGCGCTGCCGCCACACGTTAATCAATGCTGCACTCAACGTGGATTTCCCAGCACCGGGTGGCCCGGTGATGCCAATGAGTTGACCTCTGGCGCTATCACCTGCGTGTTGCAGGTGCGCCAGCAGCATAGCGGCCTGATTGCGGGCGGAGGTACGCCGGTCATCGAGCAGGTTGAGCGCTTCGGCCAATGCCGCGCGTTCACCCCGGCCAACGGCAGCGGCGAGTGCGGCGATAGCATGAGTCTCCGGCGGATGCATGCCAGGGCTCAGGTCGATGATTCCAAAGCGTTGGCCTGACGGATGATCGTCACCATTGCATCCATAATGGCGTTCATGTCCATGTCCTTGGGCGTAAACACCGCTTTTACACCGCTGTCCCGCAAGCGCCGCGCATCTTCTTCGGGAATGATGCCACCGATGACCAGTGGGATAGCGGCGGCACCGATTTTTTGCAACTCATGGCAGATGTCTTCTACCAGTTCCATGTGACTGCCCGAGAGAACAGACAGCCCAATCAGATGCACACCTTCCTCCTGTGCGGCGCGCGCAATCCGTGCCGGGGTGAGGCGAATGCCTTCGTAGACAATTTCAAAACCAGCATCGCGGCCCTTGACGGCGATCTGCTCGGCACCGTTGCTGTGCCCGTCCAGCCCCGGTTTGCCGATCAGCAGGCGCAGTGGGCGTCCCAATTCTTCACCGGTGCGCCGCACGCGCTCGCGCACGGCCAGCAGTGCTGTCGAATCGCCAAGGCCGGAGGGGGAAGCATCAACACCGGTGGGCGCTCTGTACTCACCAAACACCTGCCGCAGCACCTCGCTCCACTCGCCGGTGGTAACTCCGATCCTGGCACACGCGATGGAGGCCGGCATGATATTGCTGCCACCGGTGGCTGCATCGTGTAATTGCGCCAGCGCCGCGTCGACCGCGTCCTGCTGGCGCATTGCGCGAAACGCTTGCAGTGCTGCGATCTGGTCGCGCTCTGCCTGTGAGTCCACTTGCATGATGCCGGATTCGCTACCGGCGGTCAGAGGAGATTCTGCTGTCTCTTGATAGCAGTTGACGCCGACAATGTGCAGCGCGCCACTTTCGATATCGCGCAGGCGTCGGGTGTGGCTCTGCACCAGTTCCCGTTTCACATAACCGCTTTCTATACACGCGACCATGCCACCGTGGGCCTCGACGCGCGCCATTTCCTCTGTCGCCCCTGCGATCAACTCCTGCACTTTGGCTTCCACCACAGGTGAGCCGTCCAGCAGATCACCGTATTCCAGCAGATCGGTTTCCAGAGCCAGTACCTGCTGCATGCGCAGGGCCCACTGCTGGTCCCAGGGGCGCGGCAGACCCAGCGCTTCATTCCAGGCCGGTAATTGTATCGCCCGGGCCCGGGCATTTTTGGACAGGGTGACCGCCAGCATTTCCAGCACGATACGCTGCACATTGTTTTCCGGCTGCGCTTCTGTGAGGCCCAGGGAATTCACCTGCACCCCGTAGCGGAACAGGCGCTGTTTCGGGTTTTCCACAGCGTAGCGCGCTTGCACCAGCGTATCCCACAAGCGGCCAAACGCGCGCAGCTTGCAGGTCTCTTCGACAAAGCGAATACCGGCATTGACGAAGAAGGAGATACGCCCGACAACGTCCTGAAAGCGTTCCTGGGGAACCTGTCCTGACGCCTGTACCGCGTCCAGAATGGCAATCGCCGTACACAGGGCATAGGCCAGTTCCTGCGTGGGTGTGGCACCTGCCTCCTGCAGATGGTAACTGCAGATGTTGGTGGGATTCCATTTGGGGATATGCTCGACCGTGTAGGCGATCAGGTCTGTGGTCAGGCGCACCGAGGGTGCGGGCGGGAAGATATAGGTACCCCGCGACAGGTATTCCTTGAGCACATCGTTCTGGGTAGTGCCCTGCAGTTGCGCGGGGTCCACGCCCTGGCGCTCGGCCACCACCACGTACAGGGCGAGCAGCCACGGTGCAGTGGCGTTGATGGTCATGGAGGTATTCATTTGCCCCAGCGGTATCTGGTCGAACAGCGCTTCCATGTCACCGATGTGGTTGATCGGCACGCCCACCTTGCCGACTTCGCCGCGCGCCAGCGGATGGTCTGAGTCGTAGCCGGTCTGCGTCGGCAGATCGAAGGCCACGGAAAGCCCGGTCTGACCGCGGCTAAGATTGGTGCGATACAGTGCGTTGGAGGCGCGCGCCGAAGAGTGTCCGGAATAGGTGCGCATCAACCAGGGCGGATCACGTTTCACAGTTTCCTGGCTCACAGGGCGAGTCCTCAGCGGGGGCGGCGCTTGATCAGCAGGCGTCGCTCGATTTCAAAAATTTTGTCGGCGATCTTGTCTTGTCCGAGGTCGCGTTTGGCGTCCTCTTTGATAAATAGCTCCGCGCCGTGTTTTTCCAGCGCCGCCGCCGCAGTGATATTCTTTACGCCGATCAGTTGCATGCTCACTACACCGTAGGCATCGGCCCCCGTCACATCTTCAACCGCAAGGATGCGCGACAGTGTGCCAACGGTGTCCCCGGCAAACGCGGGCTGTGTGTGGTAACCCTCGGTAAAGCCCAGCTCCCACACCGCGTTCTCACTCACATCGCGGCTGGCCAGGCCCTCCAGCCAGGCAAACACCAGCCCCCCGTACACAATGGGCTCGCCGCTCATCTTGCCGGATAGGGCGCTGGAGAACAGGCGGTCGAAGTGCAGGGGATGACTGTTGCCGACCAGATAAGTGAGCGCCATGTGCTCTTCGGTGATTGTGCGACCGTTGGCATGCACAATAATATCGCCCGGCGCAAAGTCTTCGAAATAGGTGTTGGGACCGGTCAGGCCTGCAGTGACAGCATGGCCCGTCAGCGGCAGTTGCAGCAGCGGCGACTCATCAAAGGGAAACGCTACCGAGACCTGTGGCGC
Source organism: Haliea sp. (assembly GCA_031431315.1). GTDB lineage: Bacteria > Pseudomonadota > Gammaproteobacteria > Pseudomonadales > Halieaceae > Marimicrobium. Next base: position 7,428 of record JANPDE010000388.1, on the reverse strand, counting down.
TGGTGTGGTAGGTGGCCTTGTACCGCGCCAGCCGACCATGATTTTACGCTCGTACTGCACAACCACGGCATCGTCTTGGTTCACGCCAACCGTGCGGATGCGCGTGATGCCCGGCTTGTCCGGCCCACGGTCCTTGCGTTCCAATACTTTGGTAAACGCACGCAGGGTATCGCCCGGATACACCGGCCGCAGGAACTGCACTTGATAGTAGCCGAGGTTGGCAATCGCCTTTTCTGAATCGTTCTGCACACCGAGGGACAGCGTGACATTGAATACCATTTGCGCACTGGCGGGCAGGTCGGCAAAGCCGTGGGCGCGCGCGTACTGAGCATTGAGGTACTGAGGGTTGGCCTGCATGAAGGTGCGTGCGAAGTCGAGCATATTGCTGGTGGTGAAGGTAAAGCCGCGCGGGTGCTCGAACACCTGTCCGGGCTCCAGTTCATCCAGGTAGCGGCCGTATTGGGGCCGGCGAGTTTTGTCCAGCGCGACTGGAATGTCTGCTGACAGTTCAGCCTGCGGTGTCAGTTGAATAGTTACACTCATGCACAATTCCTCAGTCGGCTTTTTCCACCAGCGCACGGGCGATCACTTTCAGCGCCAGGGTTTCTTCCGCACCTTCAAAGATGGACAACACCCGGGCATCGGCGAAATAGCGGCTGACCGACACTTCCTCAGCGTAGCCCATGCCGCCGTGAATCTGCAGCGCCTCGCGCGTCAGCCATTCGGCGGTCTTGCAGGTGAACAACTTGGCCGCGCTGGCTTCCATGTCACCGGAGCCTGCGTCCATCAGCTGTGCCACATCGTAAGTGATTTGGCGACAGGCCAGCAGCAGGGCCGCCATTCGCGCCAGCTTGACCTGGGTGAGTTGGTAGTCGGCGATCGGCTGGCCAAACACGACGCGCTGTTTGGCGTAGGAGAGGGCTTTCTCGAACGCGGCGCGCATTACGCCAACCGCGCGCGCTGCGGTCTGGATGCGCCCTCCCGCAAATCCGGCCATGGCGTAATAAAAGCCATTGCCTTCGCCGCCACTGCCGCCCAGCATATTGGCGGCAGGGACAAAGAAGTCATCGAAAAAAAGCTCGAAAGAGTGCATGCCGCGATAGCCGATGGTGGCAATAGCGCGTCCGGTCAGCGTGCCGCCGGATTCCGGTGAGACTTCGAAGTGATGGCCATCGCTGGACGGCTTCTCGACCAGGAACATGGACAGCCCGCGGTGGCCCAGGCTCATATCGGGATGGGTGCGGGCCAGCACCAGTAGTAAACCGGCCTTGCCGCCAAACGTACACCAGGTTTTGGCGCCATTGAGCAGCCAGCCGCCCTCGGTGGCGGTGGCTTTCAGGCGCACACCGGCGACATCAGAACCGTAGTTGGGTTCAGTGACGGCGACCGCGCATAGCGGATCGCCCACCGCCAGTTGCGGCAACCAGTGGTGTTTCTGTTCTTCGGTGCCGCCCTTGAGCAGTGCGCGGGCGAGAATTTCCGGTCGGGTGATCAGGCTGCCGGCCGCGCCCAGTGAGCCGCGTGATAATTCTTCGGTGACCACGATCATGCCAAGCGTATCTTCTTTGTCGTCTTCCTGCAGGCCGCCGTAGCTGGCCGGAATCGACAGACCGAACATCCCCATCTCTTTGAGGGGCGCAAGAATCGCTTCGGGAATAATCAGGTCTTCACGATGGATGTGTTCGGCCAGCGGCGCGACGACATCGTCAGCAAAGCGGCGAAACGTATCGCGCATCAGGGTGTGCTGCGCGCTGAGCAGATCGGGCCCCAGGTCGCCCTCCCGGTCCAGCACGGCCTGGCCAATGGCGGCGACATTGCGCGCCGCGAGTTGTTGCGACAGAAATTCCGCTGCGGCAGATTCGCGGTCGATGCTGCTTATGTCCTGGTGGGAGAGTCCGAAATCGGCCGGTCGGGTGCGCAGCCGGTGCAGGGTGTTGGTAACAGCCTCAGCGCAAAAATAGGTGGCGAGCCGGGTGGTATAGGCGTTTGCTGTTGCGGAGGATTCTGCGGTCAGCCGTGTGGCATGTGCCAGCAGGAAGCGTGCCGCAGTGCATTCAGACCAGCTCAAGGATAAGTCGTAGGAGGCCACCTGGTGCTCGTCCAGTCGTGCCGGAACAACCCTGCCGCCCTCGGTGGTCTGCACTTTGAGCGCTGACAGCGCCCTAACGATAAGCTGCGTTGTGGCCGCCAACACTGCCAAAGCGTGCTCGAGTTGTTGCTCGTCATGGTGTGGCACTTCAGACATGATTGATCCTGCTTATTAATTCTATTGATGGTAACTACGGATTACGCCCCGGGAGGTCACCGGTGCCGGGAGGGCCTAAATCGGTTCAACCATTCAGACCGAGAATTTTAGAGCCTTGACCTGTTTTAAACAACCGCCCCGGTGCGGCCGTAAGTAGTACGCACACTGTGACCAGTGGATCAGAATGCGCGTGCTTGCCCCGTCACCAGCGCCTTCTGTATCCTTGGCGGCCTTCTTGAGATTCGCCGAACTTTCCAGCAACACCACCAGAGGATTCGCCCCATGAACATCAGGCCACGTCGCTCCTTGCTGTATATGCCCGGCTCCAACCCCCGGGCCCTGGACAAGGCGCGCTCCCTGCCTGCCGACGGCTTGATTCTCGATATGGAAGATTCCGTGGCCCCGGATGCCAAGCAACTGGCGCGCGAGCAGATTGGTGCGGCGCTGGCGGCCGGCGGCTACGGCCATCGGGAATTGATTGTGCGCATCAACGCCTTGTCGACGGAGTGGGGCGCCCAGGACATTCAGGCGATCAGCCGCTTTCCGACCGCGCCGGATGCCGTGCTCATTCCCAAGATTGATACCGCCAGCGATGTGGTAGCGGCAATTACTGCGTTTGAAAGCGCCGGTTGCCCGGACAGTGTGGCGATGTGGATCATGGCCGAAACCCCCCTGTGTGTTTTGAATATCGCCGAAGTGGCCGCCGCGCATCCGCGCCTCAAGGGAATGGTGATGGGCACCTCGGACCTGTCCAAGGATACGCGGGTGCGGCACACGCCCGACCGCCTGGGCTTCATCACCGCGCTCAACCTGTGTGTCTATGCCGCCCGGGCCTACGGGCTGACGATTATTGACGGCGTACAACTTGACTTGGAAAACGAGGAACTGTTGCGCGCCTCCTGTGTGCAGGGCAGGGACATGGGTTTCGATGGCAAGAGCCTGATTCATCCGAACCAGGTCGCCGCCGCCAACGCCGCCTTTGCCCCTGATGAAAAAGAGATCGCCGCCGCCCATGAGATTATTGCGGCCTTCGAGCAGGCCAAGGCACAGGGCAAGGGTGTAGTGGTGGTTAACGGACGACTGGTAGAAAATTTGCATGTGGAAGAGGCCCAGCGGCAACTGGCGCTGGCGGAGGCCATCGCGCAGCTTGGTTAATCTCTAATTATCCAGGCTGAATTTCTACTTGCCCCATAGCGGTCATCTAATGGTGAGTTTTCGAGAGTTGATTTTAGACTCTGAACACCTCAAAGAGGAAGTAGAAGACCACCGTGCCTCCTGGACGTACTTGTGGGCGGATGGTGCGGATCATGAAAGCTTTTTGGCCTTGCTGTGGGCCGACAGCAACCTGATAGGATATGGAGCTGCGGCTATCGACCCATGGCGCCCGTCGACCCGATGTCCCTCGCCGATCCCGAACAGCGCCAAGTATGGCAAACCGCTCGAGGCATGCAGGCATTCAGCTTCTGGGACTCGACCAATGCGCGCCCGACCGTGGATGTCATGCGCGCCCCCATCGTAAACTTCGATGAGCTGTGGGCCGCGGCTGCCGTCGTCACTATCGGTGGCGTCGAGGTACGCATTGCATCCATTCCTCACCTCATCCGGATGAAGGAGGCCGCCGGACGAACCCAGGACGCGGATAGGAAGTTCAAACTACCCCTGCAGCGCGCAGTCTACTTCGCCGAACGGAACTTATGTAGGGACCAAGCCTGTTGCCGCTAGGCCGAGACTCGCCCGTTGGGCGGCCGCCTGACCCTGAGTCCCCGCCCCGTCCCGGCTTGCCATCCCGCTATACCGCCCTCGCCTGCCGCCACGCAGAATGTCGGCATGCACCGTCCCTGCCCGGTCTGGTCACAGACCAGCGAATATGCCCCTCACTGCGGTTCGTTGGCAGCCAGGCTCCCGCCATCAGTTGACCCAATTAGAAGCGACCCAAAGCCCGACAGGTTACTCGATGGTCCATTCAAGTCTCCTGTGGCAAGTTGATTGCTGCGTCGCTTGCTTGGCGACGTCTGCGGGCAGTCAGGACCAGCAGCACCAGCGCGCACCCGACCAACAGCAAGCCCGGCGGCTCAGGCACCGTGTTCAGCAGGCGCAGCCCGGCGGAGTTGCTGGCCGCCGACCTGCCGTCATTAGTGAAGTCGGCGGTCAACGCCATGAAGTCCAGGTCGGGTCGAAACTCAATGCCAAACAGCGCCGGCGCGCCGACCAGGATATCGGCCAGTGTGGTGTCGATGAACTGGCTCACGCCCTCGGCGGCATCGAATCCACCCGTCAGGCCGTAGAACAGATTGAGCAACGGGTCGTACTGCAGATAGGGCAAGTCGGCGCTGAACAGTACACCGTTGTCGCCAATGATCTGCAGCAACGGGTCGGCTCCGTCGGCGATGAAGAAGAACCCACCGTCAACCGTCTGGCCAAGCGACGTGAAGGTCGGCAGCACCACCTCGGCTCCGAGCGCCGGGTCCAAGGGGTCAGGCACCGGGCCGCCGCCGAGCACGCTGACGATGAAGTCTCGGTCGATGGTCAAGCGCCCGCTGGCGGCGTCAAAGGAAATGCTCTTCTCTGTGCGCGATTGGGCCTCCGCGCTGGTCTTGTTTTCGGTCTTTGTGCTCGGTTCGACCAGCGCGGCCTTTTGTTGCATACGGGCTGCTTTCTGCTTCTCCGAGTCGGTGCCGTGGCCAGTGTCGTGGTCGTAGTCGTTCTTACCATCCATGTTCTTGTCTTCAACCGCCTTCTTGTTGCGCATGCCGATCTCGGCCACTTTCTTTGCCAGATCGGCATTGGCCTCGGCCTCAGTCGCGCCTTTGCCCTTTAGCGTGCCGTCCAAAATCGCCTTGTTGGCCTCGGCGTTTGCTTTTTTCGCTGCTGCCTGGGCCTCGTCAAGATGACCCTGCTCATGGTCGAGAGTATTCTTGTCCGTGGGATCGCTGATCCACGATTCTTCGCGGTCCATGTTCGCCGTGTAAGTGACACGGGTGGCCACGCAGACCACTGCGCCGGCCGGCCCTGTGCACGGACCGTACTCATAGGTGTATACCACATTAGTCTTGATTTCCGCAGCCGTCTCAATGCCATCTTCGACCGGCAGCGGATCTGGCGCCGTCATCGTAAAGTCCGCGCCCGTCAGCGGGACATCACTGTACGGGCGGATGTGGTTGCTCGCCCACGCAGCCGTTGCTGCGAGCAGAAGCCACGCTGTCAGCAGCGAGCGTGTGTTGGCGCACCAGTTCCGGCATGGCCGCAAAGGGTGTTGTTCGCCTAGTGGTAGGTCCATGAAAGTCTCCTGTGGCGACACGAAGTCCGCGTCGCGCGTGCCCGACTTTGCGCCAACCGGTGTCGGACTGCACGTAGAGTAAATATAAAAGGCCTTTTGAGAGTAGATTTCCTGACTGACACTGTCAACTGAACTTGCGGAACTTGCGGAACTTGCTGAACTTGCTTAACGATAGAAATTTCGGAAATTCCAGCCTATTGACCCGAAATTTTTGTTTGCGGTAGTGAATGCCATTCTTATCCGTTCATTCCTGAACGAGAGGACGCAACAGCTCATGCCGTGCGGTTTTCACTGGCTTCCTTGCGGGCAGAGTGCTGTTGGGCTGGCATCTTTCCCGGCGAAAAGAGGCGATGTGCCTAGTGTGGACAGTGAATTCGCCCTAACGCTAAAGACCGGAATTAGGCGATGGACTAAACCGCTCGCGCGGTAGTGGCTGCCGCCCCCGATACCAATGGGATGGACTCCTCCTCACCTATCGGCATCAATGTGCCAAACTGGTCTTTGCACCACCAGTTAACGGTGAAACCGGAGGAGTCCATTATGAAGATTAGTCGAGTATGTGTTGATTTGGCAAAGAATGTTTTTCAATTACACGGCGTTGACCACCACGGCAAAACGGTATTGAAGCGCCGTTTGTCGCGCGATAAATGGATAAGCGTGTTGGTTAGCTCTGCGGAGCCCGGCTGTGAGATCGGCCTGGAAGCCTGTGGCGGTGCACATCACTGGGCACGCCTGCTGATGGCGAAGGGTTTCAGGGTAAAGCTCATCCCGCCCCAGTTTGTAACGCCCTACGTCAAGAGCAACAAGAACGATGCCAAAGACGCAGAGGCGATTTGCGAAGCCATGAGTCGGCCCACTATGCACTTTGTAAAGGCAAAGACGGTGGAGCAGCAGGACATTCAAGCGACACACCGGATTCGCAGTGAGCTGATGAGCCACCGCGCGGCGAAGGCCAATCAAATACGTGGTTTGGTCACGGAGTATGGCCTGGTAGCACCGTTGCAAATGGCTTCTCTGCGAGTAGCAATACCCCGCTGGCTGGAGGATGCCGGGAATGGATTAACCGATCGGTTCCGCGCCCTGTTACACGGACTATGGGACGACCTGCTGACATTGGACCAGCGTATTGAAACCCTCGACGGGGACATCGAGTCCATTGCCAAGAGCGACCCGGTCGCCCAGCGCCTGCAACAACTCCGCGGTGTGGGCCCCCTGGTCGCGACGGCATTGATAGCGACAGTAGGGAACGGTGACCAATTCAGTAAAGGGCGCCAGATGGCCGCATCCGTGGGCCTCACGCCAAGACAACACAGTTCGGGAGGCAAGGATCGATTACTGGGCATCAGCAAACGCGGGGATGCGTATTTGCGGAGCATTTTGATCCATGGTGCTCGCTCTGTGGTTGCCCAGGCCAGGCATAAGGAGGATCGCTTGAGTCGTTGGGTCACCGGATTGGCAGAGCGCCGTCATCCCAATGTTGCGGCGGTTGCCCTGGCCAACAAGACGGTACGGATGGCCTGGGCGATGATGAATCATGATGCAGACTATGATGCGGAATTTGCGGTGAGCTGATGAAGGCAAGCCACAAGTATGAGAAGCAAGTAGCAAGAGGAACCTTAACCACGATTGCGAAGTAAGCTGAATGATGGCGAACTGGTCGAACCGGCGTCGGTAAAACCCGTTAAGGACCGTGTGCACCAAGCACGAGATAGCGATTGGGAACTGACGCGCGAATAGCCCATTATGGCCCGGCATCAACGTATGCCAACTTTAGAGGCCGGATATACGTATGCAGTCGAGCCGACCGTCATCACGCAGGTTACTTGCAAACGAGGAGGAGTCCATATACGGTCCTAGATGAGTCGAAGAGGCTAAGGTCGCAAAACGCCTACGAACGGTCTTTAGC
>JANPDE010000387.1:0-7297 GCA_031431315.1 Haliea sp. | reverse complement strand
CTTGTGACAATGTAGATTCCTCGTTCTTGACGCTCTGCCCGCGAGTGCAACAATTCGCAAAACAGATTTTGTTCACCCCCTTTGACGCAGAGGAATGACACTCAATTCAATAATTTTTCCACCTGGTTCTACGGGCCACTTGTTCGCTGTTCGTATAGGTATGTGCACATGCGGACACCCCCCGTTCAGGCCCTGAAAAAGGGTTATCTGATGAGGAGTAATCCTAACATTTGGGGCTTTGCCGCTTATAGGAAATAATACCGACAGTCGGCGTGAACAATCCCATAGAAAGGGCACACATTCTACTCAGAATCGCTTGTTTAGCGGCGTGCGCGGCTGCCCTGTGTGGGGTAGGGTCTCCCTCTAATTCAAAGTGATTGCTACTTCAGGTTTGGCCGATAACGTGATGTTATTTATAGAGATCGGCGGAGCATATTTTGGCCACGCCACGGGCGGTTAATGACCATCAGGCGGGCTTTCATGCCTGTCAATAGTCGGCTTTTGCAAGGACGTCAAGTCGACGCCCGATCAGGACGCTGGCCAGGGTGTCGGGGGAGTAATTGCGCGCTTCACTAATCGGCGGTTTGGGCCTGCCACCAGGCCTGGAACATGAGCACCGACCACATGAGTTCAGAGTGATTGGCCCAGCCGTAAAGATGCTGATGCCAGGCGTCGCGAATGCTGGTGACATCGAAAATGCCCTGCTCGCGCAGGGTCTGCTCAGAGAGCAGGTCTTCGGCCCAATCCCGCAGGGGGCCGACCAGCCATTCCTTGATCGGCACGCTGAAGCCACGCTTGGGCCGATCAATCAGCTGGCGCGGTACGTAGCGCATCAACAGGTCCCGCAGTACGCGCTTTCCTGTGGTGCCATCAAACAGATACTCGCGCGGCAGCGACCAGGCCAGTTCCAGAACCCGGTGATCGAGTAGAGGCGCACGCGCTTCCAGGCCCACCGCCATACTGGCGCGGTCCACCTTGACCAGAATATCGTCCGGCAAGTAGCCGATGTAGTCGTAGTGAAGCATGGCCAGCAGTGGATCCTGCACCTGGGCCCAGAACGCCGGATCCGACAAAGGTGTTGCCGGATCTACCGCCCCCGGCACGAACTGATCCACCGCCAGGCACTTGTTGAACTTGTTGGCCAGGATCTCCTGCGGTGAATTGGCCGCCCAATTACAGGAACGCTGGCTGATTTTCCCCAGTTTGCGGGTCCAACGCGGCACATTCCTGCCTTCATGGGCGTAATTTTTTGCCCAGTGCCAGCTCCCCGCGCCCAGCGCGCTCGCAACGGGCTGGACAATACTCCTGGCGCTTCGAGGTAGCCTCTGCACTGCGCGCCAGTGCTCCAGGCAATTCTTGTAGCGCCGGTAGCCGGCCATCTGTTCATCACCGCCATCGCCGGTCAGTACCACTTTCAACTGCTCGCGCGCCAGCTTGCAGACCAGGTAGGTGGGTATCTGTGAGGAGTCCGCGAAGGGTTCATCATAAATGTGCGGCAGGTGCTCGACCACATCCAGGGCCTGGTCAGGCGTTACATAGATTTCGTGGTGCTCGGTCTGCAGGTGGTTGGCCACGGCTGCGGCATACTCGGCCTCATTGTATTTCTCTTCCCAGAACCCGATGCTGAATGTCTTGACCGGTCGGTCGGACATTTTCTGCATCAGCGCAACAATCATGGAAGAGTCGATACCCCCGGACAGCAGCGCCCCCAGCTCCACATCGGCCACCATGCGGTCGCCGACAGCTTGCTGCAGTACCACGCCAAGCTGTTTAACGGCGTCCTCGTAACTTCCTGTAAACCTGTTTTTCTCACCGTGTTCAGCCACCGCTTTGGCGGACCAGAACGGGATCGGCTGCGCCGCCCAGGGTTTACAGTCCTGCGGTATTTTTATCAGGTTGCCGGGCGGGAGCTTGCGCACCTCGCGATAAATGGAGTGCGGCTGGGACACCCAGCCATACTGCATATACTGGCCCAGGGCATTGCGGTCCAGGTCGGGCGCAAAATCCGGGTGTTTGCGCAGTGCCTTCAGCTCCGAACCGAACAGGAAACTGTTGCCACACCAGCCGTAATACAGCGGTTTCTTGCCGACCCGGTCGCGTGCCAGCCACAGGCAGCGCTCCTCCCGATCCCATAAGGCAAGGGCGAACATACCCTCAAACTTGCTGACGGCCTTTTCCACACCGAGGTGTTGTACGGCGGCCAGGATGACTTCGGTGTCGGAGTGTCCCTTGAAGGGATAGCTGGCAAGTGCGGGTTCCTGCCGCAGCCTGGAAAAATTATAGACCTCACCATTGAACGACAGCACGTAGCGCCCGGATGCGGACTCCATGGGCTGTGCGCCGGCTGCTGACAGGTCGATGATGGACAGGCGGCGATGACCGAGCGCCAGCGGAAACGAAGGATCCACCCAAACGCCGCCCGCATCGGGCCCGCGGTGCACAATGGTATCCGCCATACTCTGGCAGCGCCGCGCAAGCTCCTGTGGTGTGCCGCCCTTGTACTGTATAAATCCGGTGATTCCACACATGGCAAAGCGTCTCTTATGTTCGACTTGCAGCCCGTGTGACAACGGCGTCCAGCAATGCAAGATACTTGCTTACGCCGCTCTCGACCGAGAAATCCTGTGCCCTGCGCAGCAAAAGTTCCTTGGACGTGGGATCGCTCAGCTCGCGCAGAATGGCCTGCGCCATCCCCTGTGCATCTCCTACCCGGACCAATGCACCGTATTTGCCATCACAGAGAATCTCCCTGGAACCGCCGGGACAATCCGTGCTGACTACCGGACACCCGCAGGCCAGGGCTTGAATGAGCACGCCGGGCAAACCCTCGTAGTGCGAGGATAAGACAAGTACGGATGCCCGCGCCATATACTGGAACGGATTCTCTACAAAGCCAGGCATGTCCACATCTGCCTGTATGCCCAGAGTCCCGGCCAACGCCTGCAGTTCTGCGCGCAGCCGGCCCTCTCCCAGAATGACCAGCCGCGCTTCCCGCACCGCCCGTACCCCCGCAAACGCACGCAACAAGGTGGCAAAGTCTTTCTGCTCCGTCAGCCGACCCACCGCCAGAATCACCGGCGCCGCGCCGGGCGTCGCCACGCCGGGCGTCGTCGCGCCGGACGTAGCGACGCCCGACGCAAACCAGTGATGCGCAAGCGCCTGTTGCGCGCGGCCCCGCAGGCTGTCATCGACGACCGGGTTGTGGATCGTGGTGACGGTGTTGCGCTCCAGGCCAATCGCAGTCACCAGATCGTCCTCAACATCGCTTGACACCGTCGTCACGGCAGCGGCCCCGGGATAAGTGCGGCGCACCACCTCCGGTAAATAACGCCACCGCCATTTGCGGAAATTGGACGGTGCGGCACAGTAGGTGGACAACGCAATACGCTCGCTGACGACCACCGGCACGCGGGAACCGGACATACGCTGTGCCCAGATGGCAATGAGATTGGCGTAGGTGAGCGCGGACAGGATCACGTCGGGACGATACTTGTCGATGTAGCGTTGCAAGGAATGCAGGCGCAGGATTTCCGGCGCGATCTTCCTCGCCAGCAATACTGGACGCAGCAAGGCGAAGAAGTCGCGTCGAATGCCCATCGCGGCGATCAATCGCGCCTGCAGTTCGCCCGACGCCTGCAGCTCTATCATAGTCGCTCCGGGTGGAATCTCCCCGAGGTACGCACCTTTCGCCTGACAGAGCACCAGGTCAACTGTCCGACCCTGTGCCAAAAAGCCCTTTACCAGCGTCAGCATGGAACGCTCCGCCCCGCCGCCTTCCAGGGATGGCAGTAGCACGGCAATCCGGTTGGCCTGGGTGGTTGCAGCTGGCGTGTGATTCATCAGCGTGAAATCCCGCAACTCTCAGGCCAGCCGGGGATGCGGCTCTCTGCCTGCGTATCCCAACAACAACGCCAGCGGCAGCCAGAATAACAGCCACTGGTCCCTGGGCCTGGCAATTAGCGTGTCGACCCCGGTCATCATGATGCAGGCGGTAAACACCAGTATGCAGAACACGGTGTAATCGCCTCGTTGTCGGCCGCGCAGCCAGGCAGAGCGAAACGCCACCATCAGTACGGCAAGGAACAGGCAAAGTGCTATCATCCCCCCCTGCCAGAATACTTGCAGGTAAGCATTGTGGGCAGAACCAAAATGCTGATAACCCGCATCGACCGACCCCAGGCTGATCAGACCGTGCCCGACGATTGGCGAGGCTTTGGCCTCAGCCCACATGTGGGCCCAGATGTCGGGGCGTAACCCCAGGCCTCTGTGCAATGCCTGCAGCAGCAGATCGGGGAATGCGACAACCAGGGCGCCCGCTAACACGGCCAGGAACGCCGAGTACAGCACCCTGCCATTCCTCAGCGTCAAACCCATAAGAATCAGCAGGGCCAATAACATGGACGCGAATGCCGTGCGACTCTGGCCAAACCAGGCGAAACAGACGAACGCCGTGATGGCCAGTAAAAATGCCACCTTGTGGACGAGCTGCCTGGACCGCAGTGCAAATCCCATGGCCAGTATGGCGAACAGGCCGTACACATTGGCAAACTCGTTGACGTTGGTCAGTGAGCCAATGCCATTCAGGCGGGTATCGGGAAATGGATTCTCGCGATAAAAGACCAGCACACTTACCAGTGCGGACAGCGCCGCCAGCATCACGCATAACTGCAACATGCGTTGATACCAGGCCTCGTTCCAGCGCAGCAGGAAATGCGTGATGGCGATAAAGCTCAGCAGGTAGGCGGATATCGTGAATTTCTGGCCAATCTGATACCAGTCGAATGGCTCGCTCCAGAATCCGCTGCACAGGAGGTAGAGCATATAGAGGATCAGGAGCCGGAACAGTGGTTGTTTCCCGACCTCCCTGAAACTTCCGGCCAACACAAAAAAGCCCAGAACAAATACCACCCTGGCGAAAAATCGGTAGGGATCACTGTAGTCGTAAAAGATAAAATAACTGCACAGGAAAATGCCGTACGCGGTGAGCAGCAGGAAGGGGAATGCTCGCTTCAAATGATCGGAAAGGGTCAATTCAGTGCTGCCTGGCAAGCCAACATGTCCGTTCCGGAAGTAACGGGCGCACTATCAAAGCCATTAGCCCAGACGATAAAGCGCGGCAGTATACACTGAAGGTGTATGCAGATGTATACTCCCCACCACCCCAGCCGGCGCAGCGCATAGGCATGACTGTCCAGAGCGATACTAATGCGCTGATCTCAGTGGAGATCGTGACCCAGCCCCGGCAAATGCGCCAGTTTCTGTCTCTGCCGCAACGCCTCTACGCATCCGATCCGGCCTGGATTGAGCCGCTTGGCTTTCTGAAGCGCGAACAAATGTCGCCGGCCAACCACTTCTTCGAACATGCCCGCTGGCGCGCCTGGATCGCCCACAGGAAGGGCGAGCCGGTGGGACGCATTACCGCGCAGATAGATGAAATGCACCTCAAGCAGCACGGCGACGCCACCGGGTACTTCGGCATGCTGGAGGCAGAAGAAGACCCCGCCATTTTATCCGCCCTGTTCGGTGCAGCACAGGACTGGCTGCGCAGTGAGGGGATGCGACAGGTGCGCGGCCCATTCAATCTGCATGTCAATGAGGAGGTAGGGCTGTTGGTGGAGGGATTTTCCACACCCCCCTATGTGCTGATGGGTCATGCGCGCCCGTGGTACGGTCCTGCTATCGAAGCCCAGGGCTACACGGGGGTCAAAGACCTGCTGGCCTATCACGTGCGGCCGGATTTTGTGGCACCCCGGGTGATGGAGCGACTCGCCGCCCGTGTATCGGATCGGGTGGTGGTACGCGCGGTGCGGCGCAAGCAACTCCTGGAAGATGCCCGCATCATGCTGGAAATCTTCAATGACGCGTGGCAACACAACTGGGGTTTCGTGCCCCTGGCGGAAGCGGATTGGGTTGAGACCGTCTCCACCCTGACCAAACTGATGCCTGACGACTACATCCAGATTGCCGAGTATGACGGCACGCCCGTCGCCTTCATTGTGGCGCTACCGAATCTCAATGAGGCAGCCCGCGATCTCAACGGCCGCCTGCTGCCTTTCGGCTGGCTCAAACTCCTGTGGCGGTTGAAGGTGCGGCATCCGCAAACCGCCCGTGTCCCACTAATGGGCGTCAGGCAGAGCTACCAGCATTCGCGTCTCGGCCCGACCCTGGCTTTCATGGTCATAGACGCCGTGCGCAAGGCGCTGCACGCCCGCGGCGTGACGGATGTGGAGATGGGCTGGATATTGGAGGACAACGACGGTATGCGCAATATCATTGAAACCATTGGCGGCAAGGCGTATAAACGCTACCGCATATACCAAAAAGAATTATAGCAATGCACCTGGATCCTGAAACGCATCGAATGACCGCGATCGTGCTGGCCGGTGATCGCACCAAGGCCGACTCCCTGATCAATCACACCAAAGCCGGCAGCAAGGCCATGATCGATCTGGACGGCACACCGATGGTGCGCAGGGTCCTCAACTGCCTGCGTGTCTCCCGGGTCGTGAAGAAGATCTACATGACCGGACCTGAGGCCAGTGAAGTGGCCACCGATGCGGCCCTGCAAGCTTGGATTGACAACGGCGAGATCATTTGGAGCGAGCCGAGTGTCAGTCCCAGTACCAGCGCCTATCGCGCGATGTCGAAGCTGGCCCCGGATGAGGCAGTGCTGCTGACTACCGCGGATCACCCCCTGCTGACGCCTGAAATCGTGGACGCCTTTGGCCGCCAGAGCCTGGCCGACGATGTCGATGTCACAGTGGGCCTGGCACCGTATGCGCTCGTCGCCGAGGCCTATCCCGGCATCCGCAAGACGGTACTGCATTTCAGTGACGGCGATTTTTGTGGGTGCAACCTGTTCGCCTTCATCACCCCGGAAGGACGGCGTGCCGCCAAGTTCTGGCGCAAAATTGAACAGGAGCGCAAGAAGCCGCTGGTGGTGATTGGCCTGCTGGGCTGGTGGGCAGTCATTCGCTACCGCCTGGGACTGCTGTCGCTGGAGGAGGCATTGGCCAAGCTCAGCAAGCGCCTGGGATTGCGTATGCGGGCGGTTATTTTACCCTACGCTAACGCCGCCATAGACGTGGATTCCATCGCCGACCTGGTGCTGGTGCAGGGTGCGCTGGAGAAAGCGGCAGCGGAAGACGCCTGAGCGGACTGCCTCCGACCCCCCACTTGATCGCTTCGGATTCAACCCGGGACTAAACATGGCGAGACCGACATCTTGCGTGGGTGTCTGTATACGGCTCCGGTCGGGAAGGCTTTTTCGCCTGCTTCCCCGATACTCGCATTCGAA
>JANPDE010000386.1:0-21119 GCA_031431315.1 Haliea sp. | reverse complement strand
TACGATCTGCATCTCTGGCATTCACAATCTTTTTTGCAGGGATCCGGGTACCGCCGACTGCTTTCCGCTCCCGCACTGTCTGTAGCCAGGTCTCCAGGGAAGGTCGAGACGCTATGCGCTCTAGTTCACCACGAAGATATTCCTGCATGGATTGGTGCCGCGAGGCCGCGCGGGATGCAAGTTCATCCCTGACTTCCTCAGGGACGTTCCTGATAGTGATTTGAATAGACATGCTTGCATTTTGCATGCAGCGGTACTCGAATGCAAGATAGTGAGAATTATTACTCCCACTTTCGTTGTGGCCTGAATCGAAGTTCCGGACTGCCTGTCTCTGATAGGTTAGTTCTCAACACCTGGGTGGATGCGGTAGCATTATGGCAAGCCGTTCGTTTGCCTCGTGGAGCCACTATGCCCGCTTACCTTGTGGATTTTGTCAGTGATCTCAAAGACATGAAGCCGCTGCAGGCGTGGCGCTCGGTGCGCGCGCTGATTGCAGACCCGGAGAGCACCGGCGAGGTGTTCAAGATTATCGAGGCCCTGAAGGGGGGCAGCCTGGTCCGTGCTCTGGAGCGCTTGGGCGCAACACCCGAAGGTCGGGACATGCTGCGCCGCAAAACCGACATCCTGCCGGTGTTGAGCGATCGCGAGGCATTGCGGGCGATGCCCGAGGGTAGCGTCGGGCGCGCCTATCTTAAATTCGTCGAGTCACAGGACCTCAGCGCCGATGGCTTGGTGGCGGCGAGCGAAGAGGCGCCTCGCGGACAGGGAAAAACCGCGGACGAGTGCTGGCTGGGTAACCGCCTGCGCGACATTCACGACTTGCAGCACGTACTGTGCGGCTACGGCCGCGACCCGCTTGGCGAGTTGTGCCTGCTATCGTTTATGGTTACCCAGACGCCCAATCGCGGCATTGCATTTATTATCTTCATGGCAAAACGGAAGTTCCGCGAGAATTCGTCTCTGATCGATATCGACGCGTGCGTTGCGGAGGGTCGTCGCATCGGCAATGCAGCGGCGTGGTTTCCAGCGGTGAATTGGGAACAGCGTTTGGCGGAGCCATTAGCGCAAATGCGTGTCGAACTCGGTCTGCAGAAACCCACGGTGTACCGCAATGCTTTAGCGAGCTACGCCGAAGTCGGGAAAGCGGCCTAGTCTGTGCGCGACGCGGTGTGTAAATTCGACAGCTTGATTTCCCCCCGGTTATCGACACCGCAACAGGGTTTAAGTCGCCCGCCGTTTGCTGAATGCCTCATTCATGGTGTTGCCCTCCTGTCCGGTCTTCCACTGCGGCGCCATCCATATTGAAGTCCTCCCAGCGCGGTTGCCGCATTTCGCTGACGAACCGACTGAAATTCCACGGCCAGCTGGCCGGAATTCCCTCGGCGTCGAGGTACCAGCTGGTACAGCCACCGGTATACCACACGGTAGTCTTGGCCGCCGCCGTTCTTTCGCGGTCAAATTTTTCCAGGGCGGCTTGTGTTACACAGATATCCGCACACTCGCCCGTGCGAATCTTGTCCAGGAGTTGATCGATATAATGCCATTGCTGTTCGGCAATATCGATCAGGGAAAAGTTGCCGACCGGACCGTTAGGGCCGTTCAGCATAAACAGGTTGGGAAAGTCGGGCATGGATATGGCGAGATAGGCGCGCGGTTTTGAGCGCCAGAATTCTTCCAGGGTAATCCCATTTCTGCCAATAATTTGCATCGGGCGCATAAATCGGTCGGCGCGAAAGCCCGTGGCCAGCGCGATAACATCCAGTTCATGGAGTACGCCGTCCCTGGTGCGCACGCCGCGCTCCTCAATGCGTTCAATATCTTCGCGGACCAGTGCTGCTCCCGGCTTCTGGATGGCCTGGTAATAATTCGGGGAAAAAATCAGCCGCTTGCACAGCGGTTCATGGTCGGGTCGCAATTGTTCCCGTAATTGTGGATCCGTGACGCCCTGCTCCAGGTTGTCATAGCAGGCATTGCGGAGCACCTGCGCACCCTCTGAGGCAGGTGCAGTCAATGCCAGCGTATACGTCTCGACGGCAGCCTGGAAACTCTCCACGTCCATTTCTTTTTCGAGGAGTTTTGCATCGGCGCGATAGGCTGCGCGCTGCTCATCGGAATACTGTGCGATTGCCACCGGCATAATCCACTGCGGCGTGCGTACGAAATGTTCAATCGTTGCGGCGGAGTCCACCAGGGCGGAAACAATCTGTACACCGGTGGAGCCCATGCCGATCACGCCAATCCGCTTGCCGTTCAATGGCACCGTGTGGTCCCACCGGGAGGTATGGAATATCGCGCCCTTGAAATCATCGATACCCGGGATATTGGGGTAGGAGGGATGATGCAGGACGCCGGTGGCAGCGATCACAACATCCACCCTGTCTGTTTCGCCGCTGGCCAGTTGCAGATCCCAGCCGCCTTCGTCAAATACCGCTCGCACAATTTCAGCGTTGTAACGGATCAGTGATTCAATCCCGTATTTTTCGACCGTTTGCTCGAAGTACTCCTGTATTTCCGCCCCGGGGGCCAGCGACTGGCTCCAGTCAGGATTGCGTTCAAACGAATAGGAGTAGTGGTGGGAGGGCACATCGCAGGTCAGCCCGGGGTACGTATTTTCACGCCAGGTGCCGCCTATCCGGTCGGCCTTTTCATAGACCACGACATCGACATCGCCGCGTTCCCGTAACTTGATTGCCGCCAGTATTCCGGCCATGCCGGCTCCAATCACCGCAACGCGCAATTTTTTTGGTTTCATGGGCAGTACCTGTAGGAGGGTTGGTAGGCGTAATCTATCGAATGAGAGGTGGAGCAGCGTATCTGAAGTGCTAATATGACATAACTTTAGTGCTCACTTTGAGTGTTTATCCCCCACATGCACATGAACAGATGGCTGGACGATCAGGAAGCGCAAACGCTGTATTCTCCCGTTCTGGAGATTCTTTTCGACGAGTTGGAGGTCCTCGGAATCCCGTGTCCGGCGCACGCAGCGATAGACACGCCGTCGCAATTTACCACGGAATATTTGCGCACTGTCCAGATCCTGGAGGAATACCTCGCCGGAGATGACCGCCATGTGCCCATGACAAGGCGGGACGTGGAGCTGATGTGTCGCTGTGCGTTGTCAGCACCGACCCTGGCGCGGGCGATGGAACTGGTGATCGACTTCGCGGCGATGATTCACCCCCGTTCCGGCCAATTGTCCCTGGAGCGATGCAATACCGGCTACCGGTTTGTGCACAACTCCCTGCGAGGGAGTCAATCGCTGGCCAGCAGCCTTGTAGATATCACGGGCATTTTTGCATTCAAGCAACTTTTCCAGTGGCTCACTGGCGGGCAGGTGATACCCAGCACGGTGAGTATCGGCCAACTGCGGCGGAAGGACATTTTGCCCTTCCTGCATCTGTTCAACATTCCCGTTGTTGGCAATGGTCCGGTGTATTACCTGGAATACACTGAAGAGGATGTGCAACGGCCAGTGGTCGTCAGTGCTGGCGCATTTGACCAGTTCTTTGAGTTTTTTCCCTGTGCGGTTTATACCCCCGATGAAATACCGCTGAGTAACCAGATTTCTTCGCTGCTAAGCGCTGCTATCCGACAGGCGCTGCCATTACCTGGCCTGGTTCAGGTTGCCGCCAGTCTCGCTATGCCGGCGTCCACACTGCGGCGCAAACTCGACAGCCAGGGGACATCGTTTCGTGCGCTGCGTGAACAATGCCAATATGAAGTGGCCCTGTCGTTGCTTGCGCACTCCGGTTTGGGTGTCAGTGATATCGCCGAAACGATCGGTTTCAGCAATTCCTCAACGTTTCGCCGCGCATTCAAGCGCTGGAGCGGAGTCTGTCCCACTGTGTATAGACAAAACGGCGAAGGGCTGATGGGTGAGACAGGCGCCGCAGAGTCCAGCGCAAGCGCGCTTAGATTGCTTGGGAGGCCGGTATACGGTTAAGTGCCAGGTCATTCGGTGGGTGCAACACACACCGCGTGCCTGCCGGGTGATAGATATACGCCACGCAGCCGTTGCAGTTGTCGCATCCGGATTGGGTGAGTTCGCCGCTGCGGAATTTGTTTACCAGCGCCGGGTCATGGAGCAGGGCGCGGGCCAGCACCACGCAGTCAAACCCTTCGGCCATCGCCTGCTGCGCGTTTGCCAGCGACTTGACGCCTCCCAGAAACGCCAGCGGTAGTGTCACCGCTGCACGAATCCTGCGTGAATACTCCAAAAAATACATCTCACGGAACGTGATGTCCGGCTCGCTCGACGCCGCCGCTTTCATCATCAGCGCTGTCAGCCATTCGCCTTCCTGCTTTAGCACCTTGCTCATTTCCTGCCGATTCATGCGGCTGCCAAACATAAACCAGGTGGATTCCACATTGCGGCCACCGCTTAACACCAGCATGTCGGCGCCGGCCGCCTGCAGTGCTTGCGCCGTGACGATGCCATCTTCCACGGTCGCGCCGCGACGGGTACCGTCGGCCACATTGATCTTGGCCAGTACCGCAGTGGTATCGCCCACCGCTTGTTTCACCGCAGTCAGTACGCGGGCGGGGAAACGCACGCGGTTCTCGGCCGTGCCGCCGTACTCGTCCTCGCGTCGGTTGCTGAGCGGCGAGATGAACTGGTTCAGCAGATAGCCGTGACCCATGTGCAGTTCCACCGCATCGAAGCCGGCCTCGCGGGCCAGCCGCGCGGCGGCGACAAACTCGCTAATCACTCGATCCATATCCGTCCCGGTCATGGCCCGCTGCAGGAAGTTGCCTTTGAGCATGCCCGCCGGATTGAAGCCGGCGGAGGAACTGATGGTTCGTCCCTTTACTTTCATGCCGGTGACGAAGGAGCCGCCATGGGTAATCTGTGCCGAGATGGCTGCGCCCTCGTTGTGTACGGCTGTTGTCAGTGCCCGCAGGTCCGGCAGGATGCCAGGGTGCATCCAGATCTGGTTCTTCAGGGTACGCGCCTCGGGCGCCACCGCCATGTAGGCGACCGTGGTCATGCCGACCCCGCCTCGGGCGAGCTCGCCGTGGTGCTTCAGCAGCGCCTTGGTCGGCACGCCATCCATGGACATGGCCTCGTTGGCGCCGGACTTGATAAAGCGGTTGCGCAGGGTCAGGGGCCCAATCCTGACCGGGTCGAAGGGCGAAATTGTCGCTTGCATGCCGCTGCCGCTCACTCGGGTAGTTGGACCGGTGATCATCCTAGCAAGATCCACGAGTCAATGGCGAGGGTAGTTCAAGCGCGAGCGTGAAGCAGTATAGAATGGCAAGCCCGGTCACGGAATCTAAGGAAAGGCAGTGTGGCCGGCTTGCATCGGGAAACGGAGTGCGCGGCGTGCTGCAACGAATTGGCGGAAACTTTGCGAGCCGGCCTGCGACTGCAGCGCCAGCGGACAGCGTGCACCTCGAACGCGAGGGTTACGTGCTCCTGCGCGCGGTTTTTTCCGCGCGCCAGGTGACTGCATTGAAGCGCGACATCAACCGGGTGTTCAGGGATTTCCCGCGGGACCAGCGCGCCGCTAGCGCGCGATCGCCAGTGGACGACGAGTGCTTTCGATATGAAATGCTGAATCGCAGCGCCGCCAGCCAGCGCGCAATTGCCCATCCGGCTATCCTGGCGACGATAGAACCACTGCTCGGCGAAGACTGCCACGTCATAGCCAATACGGCGTGGCGCAACACGGCACAGCACGACGACAAGCACGGCGGGCAGGCCTGGCATATTGATGCCGGCCCCCACATACCGTTGGCGGAAGGTGTGCAATGGCCGCGCTCGCTTCCGCATCCGGTCTTCGTGATTGGTACGCATATCTACCTGCAGGATTGCAGCATCGAAGATGGCCCCACCGGTGTGATTCCGCGCAGCCACCTGTCAGGGTGTATGCCGCCCATGGATCGACTGATGGATGACAGACTAAAGTTCAGGGGCAGGGGCGTTGTCCCGCTACTGGCCAGGGCGGGCGATGTCGGCATGTTTGTCTCCGACGTCTGGCACCGGCGCATGCCCACGCAACCGGGTGATCGCGGCCGCTTTTTCCTGCAAGTGCATTACGGGCGCCGGGATATCGCCCAGCGTTTGCGCACCACGGACGCTGCCAGCCAGCTCAGCACCGACGCTGTGCGCAGGGCGCGCGGCAATCGGGAGAAAACGCTGATCGGCTTGCACCAGCCGGGTTACTATGACGGTTGAGTCTGACCCACTGCCGGTACAGGCCAAGAACGAAATAATAAATATGGGATCTCACCACGCTCAATGAAAACAGCTGTCCTTGCCTTGTTTGTGGTGGTGCTGGTTGCGCTGCTGGCCCTGTGGTGGCTGATGACCCAAACCTGTGAGGGTGAAGGTCTGGCTTATGCGCATTCCCGGGCGCCGATACCGGAATGTTTGTTGCTGCCCTCTCAGGGCTGGAAAGTCATCACTGCGGGCAAGGCCGCCTCGAGCAATAAAATCACCCCGCAATACGGTGTGTTCACACGCTTCCTGCCGGTCGCAACCGCGCACGCAATTGACCATGTGTCCCTGGCGAAGCATCCCGCCATGGCCCCTGGCGGCAGTAATATGCACAACGATGCGTATGTGAGCGATGTGAATGAGGCACCCGGCCCACTCGGACTTAACAGCGTCATCCAATCCCGCACCCAGGGTTTCGGCGGTTACGGTACGCTGACTTTTGACAATAAAGGTCGCATTGTCGCGGTGAGCGGCACTGCCCGGACATTCCAGCTGGAATTGCTGGACCCTGACACCCTGGAAGAACTCGCCTCGTTTGACCTGCCGCCGCGCTCCTGGCTGTTTCCCCTGCAAGGTGTATTGCCGTGGAAGTATCTTGGCGCCGGCGTGTATTTTTACCTGGACGCGCAAAACCGCGCCGTCGTTCCGACTACACGCAATACCCTGATGGTGATCCAGTCACCGAATGATCCAGCAGAGGGATTCAAACTGCTGCGCGAGTACGATTTGTCCCAGCACGTGGTAGCGCTGCCCTGGCCGAAACAGGACAGTGTCGCCTGGGTGATGCCCGAATGGCCAGAAGACAATGCGACGGACGCCATCCGCTACTGGTATGCCACTATCGAGGGCATGGTGGGTGTCGTGGATGCGCATAGCGGTAACATCAGCACCTTGAAGGCCCCGGGCGAAATCATTGAAAATTCCTTTGCCGTGGGAGAGGAGGGAATCTTCATGATGTCCGACCACGCCCTGTACCGCATGCGTGTTGACGCCAGCCAAAACATCATCGTGGATTGGCGACACGTCTATGACCGCGGTCCCGCGCAAAAGCCCGGTCATATCACCCGCGGTTCTGGCACATCCGTTACACTCGCAGGGTCGCCACAGGCCGGGTTGGTTGCGATTACCGATAATGCGGAGCCGCAAATACACCTGGAGTTGTATCGGCGCACGGACGGGGAGAAGGTTTGCAGTGTCGCGTTATTTGAACAGGGCAAAAGCGGCACCGACCTGAGCCCGCTGGCATTTGAGCACGCCAACGCCAACGGTCAAGCCACCGGCCAGTTTTCCATCATGGTGGAAAATAACTACGGCCATCATGTCTTTCCCATGCCGGATGCGCATGCGGGGATCGCCCGTGTGGATGCCACGCGCCAGGATGATGGTAGTTACCAATGTACGCAGATCTGGCAAACCACCGAGAAAGGTATCGCAGGTGCGAAACTGGCACTGCAATCCGGCCTGCTCTACATGTACATCAATGACACCAGCCCCGCCCTGGGAGGTTATTTCGCCGCCATCGATTTCAACAGTGGGCAGACGGTGTACCGCCAGCATACGGGCCTGGGCCATGGCTACAACGCCTGGCAAGGTGTGTTGTTCCTGCACCCCTACAACGGGGCTGTTTATACCACGACAATGTTCGGCCTGGTCAAAATGCAGGATCAACCGTGAGTTTGTTTGGCAGGAATTACCCGCAAGAATACCGTATCGATGACTGGAACAATCCGTGGTTACCGGCACCGATTCGCCTGTTGAATACCATGCCGCAATGGCTCGCACAAAAGGCATTTGCGGTGGACGAGGAGCAATTGCTGGAACGCGCCCGGCGGGAGACGGGCCTGGCAGATTTTGGCGACGAGGATTTTCTCGTACCCCTGCGCCTGCTCCTGCAGGATTTTCGGGAATACAATCACTTCACGCCGATGGGGCGAATCACCGTCAAGGCAATCCTGCACCAGCTATTGTGCGCACGCCTCTGCCTGGAGGAACAAATCAAGCAGGTTCCCGCCATTGCACAGCAGAGCATTGACAGGCCGGTCATCATTGCCGGCTTGCCACGTACCGGCACGACGCATTTGCACAATCTGTTGTCGAAGATAAACCGCCTGCACTATCTGCCCCTGTGGCAAACTCTGCATCCCGCGCCGCCGCCGCAGGGCAAGCGCGATAAGCGCCGGCAGCTGACCGCTTTCAGCATGGCCATGACTCGCTACATCCTGCCCCTGCTCATGCGTATGCACGAGATGGACACTGATCAACCGCATGAGGAATTGACGGTCTGCGCGTTGTGTTTTCGCTCCTTCTTTTTTGAAGGGTGTTTCCAGGTGCCGACGTATCGGAAGTGGTATGCCGGTAACGTGCAGGTAAAAGGTTACGCCTACCTGCAGCGCACGTTGCAAATACTGCAGGCAGAGCGGGCGCTGAATGAGAGCAATCCCGCTGCCCGCTGGTTGCTGAAGTCACCCCAGCATGTGGACCAGTTGGAAACCATCCTGGAGGTCTTTCCCAGTGCCAAACTGATTCTTACCCACCGCGATCCGCTGCGGGCCGTGGTGTCCATGATCACCATGATGTCGTATGCCAGCCGCCAGGTGTACGAACCCTCGCGACTGCGGGCGGAGGCCCGTGAATGGGTGGACAGGCTCGAGCTGATGCTGCGTCGCTCGCAGGAGCAGGCAAAGCGCATACCCGCAACGAGTATTCTCCCTGTCCAGTTCGACGAATTGATAGCGGACCCAGAAGGCACTATTCGCCGAATCTGCGATTTTGCCGAAGTGGAACTGGACGCTGCCTCAGGCGCGGCAGTGCGGGCCTATATCCAGAGCCATGTTCGTGATCCCTATGGCAGGATCGATTACCGGTTTGAGGACCTGGGTTTGAATGCAGGTGAGATCCGGGAGCGGTTTGCCTTCTATCAACCCTACCAGGAGCAGTAAAAATGCAGGCCTATCAGAAACTGGAAGCACGCAAGAAGCGCGTGTCGGCACTCAACAATGCCATGGGCATCCTGCACTGGGACCAGCAAACCATGATGCCCGAGGGTGCGGCGCCCGCTCGGGCGGTGGTGCTGGCCGAACTGAGCGTGATGCTGCACGACATGGAGACCGGCAGTGAGTTGTCCGACCTGATCGATCAGGCCGAAGCGGAAAGGGACCAACTCGATGACTGGCAGCGCGCCAACCTGCGCGAGATTCGCCACCAGTTTGTCCACGCCAATGCCATGCCGGCGGCGCTGGTCGAAAAAATTGTATTGGCGCAGTCGGACTCCCACATGACCTGGCGGGAAGCGCGTCCGCGCAATGATTTCAACAGCCTGGCGCCCAAACTGGATACGCTGTTCAGGCTCAAGCGTGAGGAAGCCGACATCAAGGCCGCGATCATAGGCGTTACGCCCTATGAAGCCCTGCTCGATCAATACGATCCCGGCCGCCGGGAAGTGCAGGTCGATGGGATTTTCGACGATCTGGAAAACTTCCTGCCGGGGTTCGTGCAGCAGGTGATGGAAAAACAGGCAAAGCTGCCGCTACCCGTCATGCCGCAGGGACCCTTTCCCGTAGCGCGCCAGATCGAGTTAAGTCATGCAATCATGCGCGTGTTTGGCTTTCCCTTCGAGCGCGGCCGCCTGGATACCGCTCACCATCCCTTCAGCGGCGGTGCCGATGGCGATATCCGTATTACCACGCGCTACGACGAAGGCGATTTCATGAAAAGCCTGATGGCGGTGATCCATGAAACCGGCCATGCCCTGTATGAGGATGGGCGCCCCCCACAGTGGCTGGGCCAGCCCGTGGGCCATTGTCGCGGCATGACCCTGCACGAGAGCCAATCACTGTTACTGGAAATGCAGGCTGCGCGCTCGGAGGGGTTTGTCCGCTTCCTGGCGCCCATCCTCCAGCGCGTGCTTGGCGGCGTGGGGCCGGCCTGGGAACCGGACAACCTGCTGCGACTTTATCGCCGGGTCGAACCGAGCCTGGTGCGCGTGTTTGCGGATGAGGTGACCTATCCGCTGCACGTCATCCTGCGCTACAAGCTGGAAAAGGCGCTATTGACTGATGAGCTCGGTATCCGCGACCTGCCGCTGGCCTGGAACGACCTGATGGAACAATTGGTTGGAGTGAGACCGACTGATGACACCGATGGCGTCATGCAGGATGTGCACTGGCCGGAGGGCATCTTCGGTTACTTTCCCACCTATTCCCTCGGTGCGATCGCAGCGGCGCAACTGTTCGCGGCCGCGCAGCGGGACAATGCGGACATACTTCCCGGCCTGGGCCGCGGCGATGTCACTCCTCTTTTTAACTGGCTTAACCTTCATGTGCGCAGCCAGGGTTGCCTCTACATGCCGGATGAACTGATTATGCAAGCCACCGGAGCAGGGCTGGACACGACCGCGTTCAAGGCCAGTATCCAGGCGCGCTACCTCGATTAAAAAGCGTAGGTTGCCTCAATCCCATAGGTTCGCGGCGTACCCAGCACGAAGGATCCGGCACCCAGTGACTCGGTGTTGGAAAATCCGCCCTGGTAGTACTGTTCATCGGTAAAGTTGTCGACGAACAACCACACCTGAATATTGTCTTTATCGGTGGGGGTGTAACCCACGCGAAAATTCCATAATGTTACATCGGCAATCGTCGCCAGATCGACAAACTCGGGATCCCCGGCCCTGGCATCCAGGCCCGTGAACATCTCATCGCGATAGTACATGGATAGCCGCGGTGCGAAATCGCCAATCGCGCTGGGCACAATCACCATCGCAGAAAATGAATAGGTGAGTTTCGGAATCCCGGCAAAATCCTCTTCCGACCGGTCCACCGTGGATGGCGTGGGCGGCAGGGTGGAAGTATCCACGTCACCGGCGATGAATTCATCGTAGCGGGCATCGGTATAACTGGTGGTGGCGTTCAGGATGACATTGGGCAGCGGCAGTGCCGTCAATTCCACCTCAAAGCCTTTTATCGTCGCAGCCCCGGCGTTATCAATGTAGAACAGGATATCGCTGAAGGTCAGCCCCTGCTCCGCCACCCGAATCTGGATTTCATCATAATCCATGTAATAGAAAGCGGTGTTGAACCGTATACGCTGATCAAAGGCATCGAGCTTGATGCCCAGCTCGTAGTTGGTCACTTCCTCCGGTTCAAATTCAGTGATTTCCAGACCGCGCATTTCAAAACCGCCGGATTTAAAGCCTTTGCTGTACGTCAGGTAGAGCAGGGTGCTATCGAGAACGGTATCCTTCAAATACTCGTCGGGGACGGTAAACGCGTTGGTGAACGTGGGCGTCCATTTTGACCAATCCTGGTTTTCATTCACTTCGCCATTGTTGGCAATGATAGTCTTTCCCTCCAGGGTGAGGTACTCATCCACCAGTCGAATCGGCAAATATGAGGGTGGGTTGGCGAAAAAGCCACTGGGGTCGGCGAGTGACAGCACATCGAACGCGCAAAGCACGCCTCCTGCACCGGGCACCAGGTTAGCTTGCACAATGGCTTCGCAGTCGGCCTCGTACAACGTGGCTGTACGTTCACGTTTTTCCGTGGTGTAGCGGGTGCCAAGAGTCAGCTCATACCAGTCCCGTACCTGATACGTTCCCTGGGCAAAAATCGCATAGCTATCGTTGGTGAGATTACTGTTGGTGGCGAGGATTTTCGGCAGGAGTGTGGAGACGTCTGCTTTGTAGGAATAACCGTTATACCCGACCAGGTTACCGGAAAGTGTATTGTCAATATCTTCCCTGGCGACAAAAATACCCGTGGTATAGGAAAGGCGTTCATCCAGCGCCGTACCGGTAACCTGTAATTCCTGGCTGTACTGGTTGCGATCTTCGGTATTGGGGACTTCAAAATCACCGTAACCGGCCGCTAACGACCTGTCCAGCGCGCCGAGTATTGACAGAGATCCGGTTCCCACCCCTTTTATATCCGTGCCATCACTGTCATCTTCAGACTCAATGTCGTCCTGTCGGCTCCAGGCGGTGATACTCTTGATGTCGAAATTATCGTATTCCCAATTCAGGGTGACGCCGAGTATCTGGCTGGTCATTTCAAATGTGCTGGGGCCATTGATCAGTACCTCGTCGTCATCGGCTTCCGCTTCGCTGACGCGACACCGCGATTCGTAGGAACCGGGCGTCTCAAAGCCGGGCCAGGTGAAGGTGTTGAATACGCCGTTAGGGTTTTGATAGATGCAGGTCAGGCCCGCACCGTTCTCATCGACTTTGGACCAGTAGTAGAAAAGGTCAGCGCTTAGCGTGTCACTGGCTTGCCAAAACAACCGTCCGGTGGCGCCGAGTCGATCCTGGTCACCGTAGTGTTCGCCGTTGTTGGTGCTTTCAACATAACCATCCAGGTTGGTGGTGGCTACACTGACCCGCGCGGCCAGGGTGTCGTCGTTCAATGGCACATTGCCGCTCGCCTTGAAGTCGCGGCGACCATAGTTCCCCAGGCGGGTGGACACTTCACCTTCGAGTGCGTCGGTGTGAGGTACTTTTGTGGTAACCAGCAGAGCGCCACCGGTATTGTTTTTGCCAAACAATGTGCCCTGTGGCCCGCGCAGAACCTGAATGGATTCCGTGTCGATGACATCCAGCAATTGGCTGTCGGTGCGCGCGATGTAAATAGAGTTAATATAAACACCCACTCCCGGATCCAGTGCGGAGTTCGTTTCCTTCTGCCCTATTCCACGAATAAAAATCGAGGGCGTCTTATTGCCCATCTCGCTGAAATTGAGGCCGGGTACCGATAGCTGCAGGTCACGGGTATTGGCAATGCCCTGGATCTGTAAATCTTCGGCTGAGAATGCCGAGATGGCCACCGGCGTATCCTGCAGCGCCTCTTCCCTTCTCCTGGCGGTGACGATCACTTCTTCCAGCGCTATCACGCCCTGATCGCTTGCGGCCGTTTCCGCGGCGGCCGTTTCCGCGGTGGGAGTATCGCCTTTGGCTGCCGATGCAGCGAACGGCCAGCCGAGAACAAGCAATGTCAGGCCGGCAAAAATGCGCTTCTGGTGCGACGGGTTGATCAAAACTCTCACAATAAATACCTCTCGTTTTTATATTGAGTATTTATCCAATGCCATCAACCAGGTAGTCGGACCCTGTGTGGTGTGCACCTTCCTATCATGTCAGAAAATCCATCACCTGTGATAGACCATTTCTAGCTGATTCCAAACTCCAGCAATATATCCGATGTATTGCTGCCCAGGGCCACGGCCGACCCTGCAGCGGGCCGCGCATACGGCGGCAGGACCTCCTGTATCGGTGCTCCCTGGCCCTCTATGCGACTTGCTACATGACCTGCCGCGATGCAACCCGCCATGACACCATACAATGACACGTCAAGCAGCACACCGCCACCGCGGGCCCATGCGGCCCAGGCCAGCAGGGCAGCATGCAAGCCGGTCAGGGGGTCGGCAATCGCATCACCACAGAATACAGTGTAGCCATGCGCTTCGCGCAATAGCCAGCTGAGTCCGGCGGCGACCCCGGCATCATCGCCGAACGCAATCCACTCGCGCATGGGAGCATCACGCCCATAGCCGGTGATCGAAAGCCACACACAACCACCGCCCGCGCGTACGCTATCAGCCGCCTGTATACCCATCTGCTCCAGCGCCCGTGGTCGCGCCGATTCAATGACAATGTCGGCACGCTCCAGTAATTGCCGGAGCTGGCGCTGGCCGCGGACACTGCCAAAGTCCAGAGCCACACTCTGCTTGCCGGCGTTGAGCAGATCGAAGAAGTGCGCGGGCCCTATCCTGGCGCCATCCGGTCGTGCGGTACTCTCGACCTTGATGATGCGCGCACCCAGTTGGCCGAGAAGCTGCGCGCACAGCGGGCCCGCCCATAATGCAGAGAGGTCGATGACCAGCGGTGGACGTTGTGGTGGTGGGGCACTGGGCGCCAGACGTACAGTCTTGAACCACTCCTGCAGCGCCGTCGGTGGCGCCGATAGTGCTACCGCTAAACCCAGCAACCTGGCGCGGGCAATCAGCGGTGCGCAGGAGCGATCGCGCAATACCCGCGCGACTGCTGCCCAATCCTCGGCGGGACCTTCGAGCCAGGCTGGCAGAAGTTGCCAGTCGTCGTCACGGGCTAGGTTCAGGGCCAGCTGCCCATCGGCGCAATCGAGCAGGCGACAGGCGCCCCCGGCTGCGATTGCGCCGCGGCGCTTCAGGCCATGCGTCGCGGCGCGCTCGCCCAGCAGTTGGTAGGCGGGAAACGTGTGGTCCAGGGCACCTGCACCGAATGAGGCCAGTGCCAGCCAGGCACCCTGGGCGCAGCTCGCCAGCGGGGCAGGGCTGGGCAGTGGCGGACCCTGCGATTCCCCGGTAAGGTACTGGCCCCCCGACGCAGCCCACAGCAAGGATGCATCGCGTGTATCGGAGGCGGCGAGTTGCCGGGGTACCGCCAGGCCCAATTCGTCGAGCAGGGCGCAGGCATAGCTGCCGGGTGTCACTGTCATCGTTACCGGCGCGCTAACTAAAAGTCATAGCGCACTTCTATGCCTGCCGTGCGATTAGCGTATTTGGGAACCAGTTGAATGTAGCCGTTTTGCAGTAGTGCCGGGCTATTGGCATAAATCAGTGACGCATAGTTTGTGTCGAACACATTTTTCACGAAGGCCGTAATACGGTAGCCCTGCTGTTTTCCGGCCAGCACGGTGCGGATATCCAGGATGGAATAGGCGTCCTGCCGGGTGTAGGGGTCCTGCGACAGTTCATACAGCACATCGTCCTGGGAGCGCAGGTTGGCGCCGAGGATAACGTCGAAAGGTGCATCGGCCAGCTGGATTGTATAGTCCGTGCTGAGATTCAGCTTCCATTTGGGGATGTAGGGTAACTCCCCTCCGGCCAGATCCTGGAAGTTATTGGGGCATTCGCCGCGAAATCGTTGTCCGCCGCTACAGTTGCCATTGGGATAGTCGTCGATGGTGGCATCGGTGTAAGTCATCCCGCCGCTAAGGGTCCAGTTATCCATCGGTTGCGACAGGAATTCGATTTCCACGCCCTGGGTAGACACCTCCCCTGCATTGGTCAGCACGATGGTGCCCAGGGGCCCTTCATCAATGGAGGTTTCGGCCTGGAAATCATGGTACTCGGCATAAAACACGGCGACATTGAGTATCAAGCGGTTATCGAGCCAGCGCGACTTCAGTCCTGTCTCCCAGGAATCGCTGGTTTCCGGTTTGACCGCCGAACCTCCGGTGATAAGCCAGGTATCAAATGCCGGGCCCTTATAGCCACTGACATAACTGGCATAGACCATCGCGGTGTCACCCACGTCTTTCTGCAAGACGATCTTCGGTGAGAAATCATCTTCGTTGGTCGACGCGCCGGACTCGCCGTCTGGTCCCAAAATGATGTCGGCGCGGTCCGCTGTTGTTTGATAATCGAGATCATCATAGGTATAACGACCGCCGAGGATGAGCTGCCAGTCGTGCCATATATTGAAGTTCACCTCACCAAACACAGCCGCGTTCTTGCTGCTGACGTCGGTTTTTGCGGCCCGGGGGGTGTTGGGGGGGAAGGAAAAACCACCGATTTCTAGATAGCCTCTGGTCGTGGTATTACTGGTTTTCAGATCCTGCTCGAAGTAAAAGGCACCGATCACATAAGAGCCCCAGTCGGCCGGTGCCGAAGCCAGCCGCAGCTCCTGGGAGAATTGATTCTGTTCGGTCTTGGGTGGCGACGGGAAACTCAGTGCCAGCGGATTTTCGGGGGAGTCATCAAAATCCACGATGCTTTCGCTGTCCCAGTTGCGCCAGGCGGTAATGGCGGTGATAACATAATCATCCTGGTCCCAGTCGGTGGTGAGGGACGTGCCACTGCTGGTTATGTGGGTGAACGTGCGTTGATCATTGTTCACATCCTGGTTGTGTTTCGAGGGCACGACTGGCAGTTGCTCTTCCAGCAATTCCTGCTGGTTGGGGCCCTCCAGAATGGCGCGCACGCTGAGCGCCATGCAGTCGCAGTCACTCTTGCTGTAATCACTGGCGAGCATGAATTCCAGATTATCAGTGGCCTGCCACAGCAATTTGCCGCGCATGTTATAGCTATCCGTGTCGTTTATTGAGTCGCCGTTATACACGTTCTTCGCGTAGCCGTCGGCGTTTACGCCGGAACCCGTCAGTCGGTAGCCGAGAGTGTCGGTGATCGGGCCGGCCACGCTGCCATCAAGGCGGTACTCGTCATCCTCGATCGCAGTGGCCGCGGCAGTCCCGCTCAATTCGGGGGTCGGATCGCGGGTGATGATGTGTACCACGCCGCCAGAGGCATTCTTCCCGTAGAGTGTCCCCTGGGGTCCGCGCAATACTTCGACTCGCTCGATATCGACCAGATCCAGGAATGCCATACCTGAACGGCCCATCACAACACCGTCCAGCATGGTGGAGACACTGGGATCCACGCCGGGACTGAACGCCTGCGTGCCAATACCGCGAATATTGAAGGACGAGGTAGAGGGTCCGGAACTCGCCTGGACATTGAGCGTTGGCAGCAGGTTGGCCAATTCCCCGGCATTCTTGATTTGCGCTTCCTGCATGGCCTGGCCGGACAACAACGACACACCTACCGGGACGTCCTGCAAGTTCTGTTCGCGCTTTTGGGCCGTGACGATCAACTCTTCCAGAATAGGGCGATCGCCGGTGGTGGGCTCCTGCGCGATGCCGGGTACTGGCAGCAGGCTCGCGTACAGAATTAGCGCCAGTGTTTTCTTCTTGGTGCGGGTCATGGACTCACCTTGGCTATTATTTATTTATCTATGCAGCATACCCCTAACGCGGCGTTAGAGACATAGCGCGAACCGAGCTGGTAGACTTCGAATGAGATAATCAAGGCCCGCGGTCAGTGGTCGTGAATGGGCACCTGTACCCGATTTTGGTAGTCCGGAGACATTTATTCCCGCGTTCGCGTAAAACTACCCTTGACCGCGCTTTTCACCGGGTATGGCAACGACTATTATGACCGCCAAATACTCGGGCAGGATGTGACCGCCACATGAAAATGGAATACCAATACCCGGCAAAATACCCCATTTGGCAGGTATTCTTACTGTTGGTCACGCTGCTGGCGACACCCACTTATGCCGCGCAGAAGCCGGTCCCAACTCCCGCTAAAAAAGTCGTACCCACGTTTGAACAGGTGAAGGCAAGAGCGGCCGCGCTGGCCAAGAAGGACTACGCTGGCAATCAGGCTGAACTGCCGCCCTTTCTCTCGGACCTCAACTACGACCAGTATCGGGATATCCGTTTTCGTCCCGACCATAGCCTGTGGCGCGCGGAAAAACTGCCGTTTGAGACCCAGTTTTTTTCCCGCGGCTCAATATTCCGTGATCGGGTATTGATCAATGTAGTCGAAAATGGCGCGCAGATTCCTTTCAACTTTGACTCGAGCATGTTCGATTTCGGACGCCTGCCCGTGCCGATGGAGGTTCCCAAAGACCTTGGTTTTGCGGGCTTCAGGCTCCACTACCCGATTAATACACACCAGTATTTCGACGAGGTGGCTGCCTTCCTGGGCGCCAGTTATTTCCGCTCGGTGGGCCGCAGGCAAATCTATGGCTTGTCGGCTCGGGGCCTGGCGTTGGATACCGGCTTACCGCGGGGTGAGGAGTTCCCCGTGTTTCGTGAATTTTGGCTGGAGAAACCCGCCGCGAACGCAAGCCAGCTCACGTTGTATGCCCTGATGGATTCGCCCAGCGTAGCCGGCGCCTACCAATTTGTGCTCACTCCCGGCGCAGAAACGGACATCGCGGTGAAGGCGCAGTTGTATTTTCGCCGCGATGTGGAAAAACTCGGTATCGCACCGCTGACTTCCATGTATTACCGCGGCAAGACCACACAGCATTTTGTGGATGATTTCCGGCCCGAAGTCCATGACTCCGACGGTTTGCTGATGGAGGCCGGCAATGGCGAGCAGCTCTGGCGCCCACTCAACAATCCCCAGCGCCTGGCCTTCAGTAATTTCCAGATCAACAACCCACGTGGCTTCGGTCTGTTGCAACGCGAGCGCAACTTCCAACTCTACCAGGATCTGGAGGCGAAGTATGAACGCCGTCCCAGCGCCTGGATCACACCCGTGGGCAACTGGGGTCTGGGCAGGGTGGAGCTGGTTGAAATACCCAGTGAGAGTGAGTTCGACGACAATATCGTGGCATTCTGGGTCCCTGCGGGTGCAGTGACGGCTGGATCCACGCGCGCCTTCGAATACACACTGAGTTTCGGCAATATGGAGCCGGACCAGCTGGAGGGCCGTACCGTCTTCATGGGTATCGGTCACGGTAAGGATCGCAAGAGCGGTGAGCGCCTGTTCGTTGTGGACTTCGCCGGTGGCGCCCTGGACCTTCTGCCCGAGTCGACGGTCGTGACGGCCGAGGTAACCTCCTCAGTGGGCACACTGCGGCCATCCGTGGTTGAACGCAATCCACACACTGGCGGCTACAGGGTGTTCTTTGAGCATACGCCTGGCGATGAGCCGCTGACTGAGCTGCGCTGTGTGCTCCATGCCGGCGACCATGTAGTCAGCGAGACCTGGACCTATCAGTCCTGGAAAGAGAAATATTGAATACGCTCGCGGCAGACCTGACGTGGCAGCACAAAGCACAACCCGTGCTCAACAGCTATTTGCGCACGGTAGGAATCAACTCTCCCGATGCGCGCGCACGCTGGATCGCACATGTATTGTCCGGATTACAGGACGACGTCGAAAAATACGCCGCGGATGAAATCGTCGAGCAGGCCGTGGAGCGTCTGCGGACTGCCATCGATACCCGGCTGGCGGGGATAGCCGGTCTAGATCCCGCGCACGCGCGCAGGGAGATTGCCGGAATGCTGGTGGTCCTGCAGGAAGAAAAACACGATGGCCTCGTGCATACACTTTTCGCGGACTATGGCGGGCCGATTGATCCTGCCTTGCGCGAGCAGCTGCTAAGTGCAGTCACCGCTGACCTGCCGCAACCTGTGCGGGAGGACGCGCGCCTGGACATGCCGGTCCAGACCATCGAGCTGCGCCCCATCAATCCGCTGCGGCGACTACTGTTGAGATTATCGCGGTGAACACTGTCCCACTGCAGGCTGGTTGGCAGCAGAAACTGGATGGCCCCATCTATGCGATCCGACGCACCATCTACCTGTTGCTGGTTTGGCTTACCACCCTTGGCGCCATGGTGCTGTTGCATTCTGCGTATGCCAGTGGAGGCCTGAGCGTACTGAAACTATTCCTGTTGTTCCTCTATGCCATTCTAATACTCTGGATTGCCGGTTCGTTCTGGGCGGCGACGCTGGGATTTTGGGTACTGCTCACTCGGCTTGACTTTTTCGCCAGACGTCGGCGAGCCACACTGGCGGATGATTCAATCACACTGCCCGCGGACGCCCGCATCGCCATCCTGATGCCCATTTACAGTGAGGACCCGGACCGGGTATTCGCGGGCGT
The DNA here is from genome assembly GCA_031431315.1 of Haliea sp. Lineage (GTDB taxonomy): Bacteria > Pseudomonadota > Gammaproteobacteria > Pseudomonadales > Halieaceae > Marimicrobium. The sequence continues at coordinate 1,468 of JANPDE010000386.1, read as the reverse complement.
TCGGGCAATGTGGCGATCGCTGGAAAAGACCGGCAAGGCAGATACGTTTGACCTGTTTATCTTAAGTGACACTCGCGATGTCGACACATGGGTGCGTGAGGAATGTGAGTGGTACCGGTTATGTACCGAGTTGGGCGCCCATGGGCGCATTTTTTACCGCAATCGCAAACTTAACAGTGCGAGGAAAAGCGGCAACATCGCCGACTTTGTGCAACGCTGGGGCGCTGATTATCGTTACATGATAGTGCTCGATGCAGACAGCATTATGGCGGGCAATACGCTGGTGAAGATGGTGCGCCTGATGGAGGCCAACCCGGATACCGCCCTGATCCAGGCGCCACCACTGCCGGTCAACCGGGAAACGCTGTTTGCACGTATCCTGCAGTTTGCCAGTACCGCTTATGGCCCGCTGTTCACTGCCGGTGCCAGTTTCTGGCAACTCGGCGACAGCAACTTCTGGGGACATAATGCGATCATCAGGATAGCGCCGTTCGCAGCGCATTGCGGCTTGCCGGAGTTGCCTGGGCCCGAGCCTTTCGGTGGGGAGATACTGAGCCATGATTTCGTCGAGGCCGCGCTGCTGCGCCGGGCAGGCTGGCGCGTGTGGCTGGCCTATGAGTTACGGGGCAGTTACGAGGAGTTGCCGCCAACCCTGATCGATTTTGCAAAACGCGACCGCAGATGGTGCCAGGGCAACTTGCAACATCTTCGACTGATCGCGGCAAAGGGCTGGCACCCGATCAGCCGCCTGCATTTCGCCATGGGCGTGATGTCGTATCTCTCATCGCCGCTGTGGTTGATATTCCTGCTGCTGACGGGTGCGGAAGCGTATGTGCAGAGTCAGGATATACCCGATTATTTCTTCGGTAATCACCTGGGGCCGGTATGGCCGACGTCCTTCACGGTTGAGCTGAAAGTGGTCTTTTATTTTACGCTCGCCATGCTGTTTTTGCCGAAGCTGATGTCGCTGTTGCTGATTGTGCTCGATAAGTCTCAGCGGCGCGCGTTTGGTGGCTTTTTTCGCGCTGCGTTGAGCGCGTTGCTGGAGACGCTGTTTTCGATCCTCGTGGCGCCCGTGCTGATGCTGTTCCAAACTAAATTCGTGTGGGCAATCCTCCTGCGCCGAACCATTGGGTGGCCCGCCCAGCAGCGTGCTGACCACAGCACCAGTTTAGGCGAGGCGGTCTCGATGCACGGCGTACAAACAGTGCTCGGTATTGTTGCTGGCGTGCTCTCTTACATGTACCTGCCCGATTATTTCTGGTGGTTTGTTCCCGTCCTCAGCGGTGTGCTGCTTTCCATACCTTTGTCCATGCTCTCCAGCAGCGTACATCTGGGACATGTCACTCGCAAACTGGGCCTGTTCGTAACGCCCGAAGAACGCAAGCGCCCCGAAGTCCTGCAGGAATTTGACCGGGCCATGGCTGCCGTCCAATCCAAGCCCATGAGCGTGCGCGACGCGCTGCGT
>JANPDE010000385.1:0-22387 GCA_031431315.1 Haliea sp. | reverse complement strand
CGAGTTTCACGCCAGACCAACCGCCGTGTCCGAATTCTGGGATGTTTACCCCGAACTGTTGGCGGGCAAAGATCTGCAGCAGGGAGGCACCTGGATGGGGGTGACCCGTGACGGCCGCTTCGCGGCAGTGACTAACTACCGCGACCCGGCGCGCACCGCTGTTGCACCTCGCTCCCGCGGGGAATTGCCCCTTGCCTACCTGACCGGCGCGCAAAACCCAGAGGTCTTCCTCAGAGAGATTGCAAGCCGGGCGCACGACTATGCGGGATTTAACCTGTTGATAGGCGATCATCGCAGCCTGTGGTATTTCAGCAACAGCGATAGCGAGGGTCCCCAATGTCTGTCGCCTGGGGTGTATGGCTTGAGCAATGCCCGGCTCGACACCCCGTGGCCGAAGGTCGTGCTGGGTAAAACCCGATTGCAGGCACTGCTGCAAGCCGGTCCGATATCCCACAGCGCACTGGCCACCGTCGTTACCGACCGGCACCTGGCGGACCCACAAGCCCTGCGCGGACAGGGACTGGACAGCACCATGGACACCACGCTATCTGCCCAATTCATTGTGACTGACGCCTACGGCACACGCTCCAGCACAACGTTGTGGACCGATGCCCGGGATCGGGCCAGCTGGCGGGAGCAGAGCTTTAATGAACAGGGTGCACTGAGCGCCGTGCAGTTACGGGAATTTAGCCTGAGCGTCGCGTGACTTGATGGTGGTAGCGGGGGTGGATGGCGCGCTACTTGCTACCCCTCAGTGCGCTACTCCACCGGGCTGTGAATGAATTTTTCCATCCCATGCGCGGTGAGAAACCGGTCCAGGCGGCGACCAATGGCCTGGCCGCAATCCATCGCCATCACCTCCTCGAGTAAAGCGCATGCTTCGCTCAGTCGAAGATTGCGCAGGGCTTTCTTGACCCTGGGAAGACTGGTCGCATTCATCGATAGCACGTCGTAACCCATCGCCAGTAACAGCACGGCACCGCCTGGATCGCCGGCCAGTTCACCGCAAATGCCGATGGGAACGTGTTCGGCCCGACTCGCCAACGCAACATCTTTCAGTGCCTGCAGCACCGCCGGATGCAAGGGATCATACAGCCGTGCGACACGGGCATTGTTGCGATCCACCGCCAACAGATACTGGGTCAGGTCATTACTGCCAACCGACAGGAAATCCACCCGTCGAGCCAAGGCCCGCGCCTGGTAGACCGCTGCTGGAACTTCAACCATAACCCCGATAGGCGGCAATGCGCCTGACAACCCGTCCTGCAGTAGTTCGCGGTGACTGCGGTGTATTAACTCCAGCGCCTCGTCCAGCTCGGACACATTGCACACCATGGGCAACATGATGCGCAAATTGCCCAGGCCCTCGTTGGCCTTGAGCATGGCGCGAATCTGGGCCAGGAATATCTCCGGGTGATCCAGCGTCACACGAATGCCGCGCCAGCCCAGAAAGGGGTTGTCTTCCTCGATAGGAAAATACGGTAAGGCCTTGTCGCCGCCGATATCCAGGGTCCGCATGGTCACGGGTTTGGGGGCAAAGGCCTCCAACTGCTCGCGATAAATCTGCCGCTGCTCCTCCTCGCTGGGAAAACGGTCCCTGAGCAGAAACGGCACTTCGGTGCGGTACAGGCCGACGCCCTCCGCGCCCTGCTCCAGCGAGCGGGTGACATCCACCATCAAACCCGTGTTGACCCACAGCGGCATGCGCTGGCCATCGAGCGTTACGCAAGGCTCGTCACGCAGGGATTCCAGATCCCGCGACAACGCCTCGTCCTCATCCAGCACCTGCTGGAAACGCAGCTTGATCTCGGGTCGGGGATTGATGTGCACCGTGCCGTTGTAACCGTCGATGATGAGTTCGCGGTCCTGCAACCTGGCATAGGGCAGGTCAACCGCGCCCATGACAGTGGGCACCCCCATGGCCCGGGCGAGAATGGCCACATGGGAGTGGCCCGAGCCGCGCACGGAGATCAGGCCCACGAGTTTCTCGCGCGGAATCTCACCCAGAGATGTTGCCGTCAACTCCTCGCCTACCAGAATGGTCTGGTTCGGGTACTCGCGCACCTCCTGATTGGCCGCCTGCAAGTAAGCAAGCACTCGCGTACCCAGGTCTTTAACATCCACCGCACGCTCTTTCAGATAACTGTGTTCCAACCGTTCAAAATGGCGAATGTGCTCGATCATCACCTGGCTCAGCGCACCCTGCGCCCACTGCCCGGCCTTGATCCGACCGACCACCTCTCTGCCGATGGTGGAGTCATCCAGAATGCTGAGGTAGACATCAAACAGCGCATGATCCTCCGGGCTCAATTCTGCACCCAGATTATTGGCGACCAGCTTGATGTCCTTTTGTACGCTGTGCAGCGCCTCCCGGAACGCCCGCACTTCCTTGCGCCTGTCCTGCGCCTCGCGCGCCGGCACGGCGTAGAGATCCGCGCCCGGCGAAACCACCACCGCAATACCGATAGCAATCCCTGGTGCACCGGGCACACCGGAGATCTTGGCGGGAGTGGCGCCGCTCAGCGCCTGTGAATCCAGCGCTCCGGTCACCTGGGCGTGAGCGATAACGCCCGCGAGCTGTGCGGACAGCGTCACCAGGAAGGCTTCGTCGCTCTCATCGAAACGGCGCCGTTCCACCTGTTGCACCACCAGCACACCCAATACACCCCGCTGATGGATGATAGGTACTCCCAGAAACGCGTGAAAATGTTCCTCACCAATGCCGGGCAGGAAGCGAAAGCTGGGGTGCTCTTCGGCCTCTTCCAGGTTGATCGGCTCACCCCGCTCCGCCACCAGGCCGACCAGGCCTTCTCCGGCGGCGAGACTGGCCACACCGACCAACTCCTGATTGAGCCCTTGCGTCGCTCGAAAGATGAAGCGCCCGCTGGCCGGGTCTCGCATGTAGACACTGCACACCTGCGTCTTCATGGCATCACGGACGCGGCGCACAATAATCTGCAGGGCCTCATTCAACCCGCCGGCTGCATTAACCTCCTGAACGATATGGCGCAGGGTTGCGAGCATAGTGGGCATTTACCAATCACTAAGTTTATCGGTGTGGCGGCCCAGTGGCAGCGCCAGCTCCTTCATCGCCCGGCGGTACACTTCGCGCTTAAAGGAGATCACCTGATTCAGCGGGTACCAGTAGCTGACCCACCGCCAGTGATCAAACTCCGGTTTGTCATTCAGGTCCAGTTGCACCGCCGCGTCGGCCTCCAGCAGGCGCAGCAAAAACCATTTCTGCTTCTGCCCGATACACAAGGGCTTTTGACCTTCACGAATAAACCGCCGTGGCAGCCGATAGCGCAGCCAGCCCTTGGTGGCACCCAATACCTCCACCGCATCGCTAGCCAGACCCACTTCCTCGTGCAACTCGCGGTACAGCGCCTGCTCCGGAGACTCCCCCGCGCTGATGCCCCCCTGGGGAAATTGCCAGGCATCGTGACCGCCGACCCGGCGCGCCCACAATAGCTGGCCCTGCTCATTGGCCAGCATTATTCCCACATTCGGCCGAAAACCGTCTGAATCGATCACGTTAAGAGACCACTTATGCTTAGAGGCTGTCATTGTTCCACAAATTGCGGGCCCTGAGAAATTTACTATAGGAAACGCTGCCGCTATGCTGGCCACCGGTTTTTTGGGAGCCCTGCCTGTGACACTGGCGATTTTCGATCTGGACAATACCCTCGTAGGCGATGACAGCGACCACCTGTGGGGCCAGTTCGCCTGTGAGCGGGGGCTGGTGAACGGCGCCGATTTCGCCGAGCGCAGCGACCGGTTTTACGCCGAGTACCAGGCGGGCACGCTGGACATCAACGCCTATCTGCAACTCGCACTCAGCACCGTGCAGGGACGCACGACCGAGGAAGTTGATGCGCTGCACCGGACGTTTATGCGCCGCTGGATCATTCCCGTCATGCTGCCCAAAGCGGCTGATCTCATCGCCGACCACCGGCGACGCGGACACGAACTGCTGATCATCACCGCCACCAACCGCTTCATCACTGCACCCATCGTCGCCGCGCTGGGCGTGGACAACCTGATCGCCTGCGAGGCGCAAATCATGGATGGCCGGTACACCGGTGAACCCAGTGGTATCCCGTCCTACCAGACGGGCAAGGTTACCCGGCTGTATGACTGGCTGGAGGGCCGTGAATCCGGCCTCGACGGCGCCTGGTTTTACAGCGATTCGCACAACGACCTGCCCTTGCTCAAGCTGGTGGACAATCCAGTCGCCGTTGATCCGGACGATACCTTGCGGGCCGCGGCAATTGAACGCGGCTGGCCCGTCATTTCGCTGCGCTGAACGCATTATTGTAGATGGCAATTCCAATGTAGTGGGTTATATCTATATCCTGCTGCAGGGAACCACACGAATCTCGGATGAAACCATATGCTGTATCAAGCAATGCCCCAAGATGTTTTTTTGTGTTTTTGGAAAAATCGTTCGCTCGTTTGGCAATTGACCAAGCGAGACGTGATTGGTCGATATCGCGGGTCGATGTTTGGCATACTGTGGTCTGTTTTTAATCCGATTTTAATGCTGGCGGTCTATACATTTGTGTTCAATGTGGTGTTTAAGGCACGGTGGTCGAATAATGTGGATGAGTCGAAAACTGAATTTGCCATTATTCTCTTTGCGGGCATGATTGTTTTTAATCTTTTTTCAGAATGTGTTAATCGAGCGCCCAACCTAATCGTTTCAAATGCTAATTATGTAAAAAAGGTAGTCTTCCCCCTTGAGGTATTACCCGGAGTAGTACTTTGCTCCGCAATTTTTCATATGTTGATAAGCTTTACAGTTTTAATAGTTTTTGTGTGGCTTACAATGTCCAAAATACATTGGACATTAATATATGTGCCCTTTGTGTGTTTACCATTGATTTTTGGGACGCTTGGTCTTTGTTGGCTTTTCGCATCGCTCGGCGTGTATTTAAGAGATATCGCGCAAACGATAGGTATCATCACCACAATGATAATGTTTTTAAGCCCTATTTTTTTTCCAGTATCCTCTTTACCGCCAATGTATCAAGGTTTGATTAGGCTTAATCCATTGAGTTTCTTAATCGAGCAAATGCGCAATGTAACGATTTGGGGGCAGCAGCCTGACTTTGTTTTACTGTGTTTATACACTTTGAGTGGCTTTGGAATGGCATGGTTGGGATTAATGTGGTTCCAAAAAAGTCGGAAGGGATTTGCAGATGTCCTCTGAAGAGTTTGCCATTCAAGTTCATCACGTCAGTAAAACCTACCAAATTTATGAAAGGCCGCAGCACCGGTTATGGCAAGGGTTGTTCCGGGGGCACCGGCGTTACTATAAGGAATTTTGGGCGCTCAAGAATGTTTCATTTGACGTAAAGAAAGGCGAAGTTGTCGGTATTATTGGCCGTAATGGCTCGGGAAAATCGACATTATTGCAAATTATCTCTGGAACTCTCACCCCATCAACAGGCACCGTTAGTGTTGGAGGTCGAGTAGCCGCTTTGTTGGAACTTGGAACAGGATTTAACCCCGAGTTTACAGGCAGAGAAAATGTCATCATGTACGCGTCGTTACTTGGGCTCACACAGCAGGAAATTGATGCTAAATATCCTGATATTGTCGAGTTTGCAGATATCCACGAATTCATCGACCAGGCCGTCAAGACTTACTCAAGTGGAATGTCTGCACGGCTGGCCTTTGCAGTTGCAATTAGCGTTGAACCAGAAATCCTGATTATTGATGAGATACTGTCTGTTGGAGACGAGGCGTTTCAGCGCAAGTGTTTTGGGCGCATACAAGAAATTCGACAAAAAGGCACGTCTATAATACTAGTGTCCCATTGGCCAGGTATGATCACTGAATTGTGCGATCGAGCCTTTCTTCTGGATCACGGAGAACTATTGTTGTCAGGTGAGCCAAAGTATGTTTTGTCGCGCTATCAGCGTCTGGCTTATGCTCCGATTGCGATGTCTGAAGATATTCGCTCTGAGATCCGTAAATTGAGTGATGGCGAAAACGTAACAAGCGTGCCCACATCAAATCAAAGTCAACAATATTATCCGACAAAAGATTTCTTTGATCCTTCGCTGATTTCCAAAAGTACCGTGGAATATATGAATCGCGGATGCCAAATTGTTAATGTGAGGGTAATGAATTCTGAAAATGAAAAGGTCAATGTTCTGAATCATGGTCAAACGTACAAGTATGTCTATGACGTAAATGTAATTGGTGCTGTATACAATGCCCGCTTTGCTATGTTGATAAAATCAGTCTACGGTATTGATATTGGCGGAATAGTATCCCACCCCGTCGATCAGTGCATTACACATCTGGCTGCCGGGACTTGCCTTACCGTTGAATTCTATTTCCGCGCCCTGTTGAATCCGGGCATGTTTTTTATGAATGCAGGCGCCTTGGGAAACGTAGATGGAGAAGAAACTTTTCTACATCGAATTATTGATGCCTTGGCATTTCGAGTTCAACATGACGAAAGCTCACGCACCACAGCATATGTCGACTTTTCCGTAGATCCTGTATGCCGGATATTTCAATAGCAGCGGCTATTCACATACAAATCACTGACGCTTCCATAGCCAGTAGATACCGCGTCTTTCTCCGACAAATCCAGCATCTGCAAGCACTTCATATATCGCATTTTCAGAATCGACACGACTCTCATAGGCCACGAAGGCAGGACGATCGTTTGCAAGTTGCTCTCGGAAAAAGGCTATTGTAGATGGATTCGTATCGTTACCCTCCAGAAAGTTGATTACGCGTTTGCGTCTTTGTAGTTCCGGCTCGCCAAAATGGTTTCGAATTTGGCCAAAATCCAAATACATATGCCTGACAATTAAAGGATAGGGATGCTGTCGGAACGTTGTAATCCAGCCCGAAACTGTGTTTGGCGCGTAGATTGTCGAACGTTTTGGAGCATTGTGAACGATTTCAGCCGCCAGTGCGTGATCAGACGGCTCTACTTTGTATTGAGGAAATGCAAAAACCACCTGATTGCCAGGCGCAATACTCCATTGGGTAGAAAGTAGCAATAAAGCTATAAGAGTTATGGGCAGCGCGAAATAGCGCTCTGGCGTACGTAACTTGTCTGCGAGAATTGTCGTTAACCCGGTCAGAGAGACCGAAGCAGATATCACAAATGGTACGGACCAAAAAAGGCGCCACTGTAAAGCAACATCCAACATTTGCGCTATAAACGGTGCAACCCACGGATTTAACACGCCAACCACGAAATTTAAAGTAGTTAAAGCGTACAGTTTCCGCCGCCTGTTATCGGATACAAACAAGGGCGCGATAGGGAATAACGCCAATACCAGCGCTCCCAGGCTTCCCTCGCCCAAAACAAACGATAATCCATAATCGGCAGCGGGCAAAGTGGGTCCAGATATGACGTCACCGCTGGCGCGCATCGTTATCAGTATAAATACGCCAATCGAGATTAGAACAAGCAAGGATGCCAATCCACCAGCAACCATACGCTTGAAAGAGTCTCGTGACGCACCCGGCAAACCGCTGCCAATAACTGCTGCTGCCAGTACCGGTACCGTTGCCAACGCTGAAGAACTCATACCAAGGCCTGCCATGACTGACATACTGAGTGCCAGCGCGCGACGCCAATCGGGTGTTTCCGCGAATCGCAGGCCCAGGAGCAAACATAGCGGCAATGCGACAGTAACCAATAGACCTTTGCCCTGGTACAGTCGAACAAAAGCGAAATTGCCGAATGTGCGATGTGATTCACCAAGCGCAATAATCAAGACCAGCCATGCGAGCAATATTGATAAGGCGTGGCGGGGCAGAAGATATCGCGCCAGCCGCCAGTGCAACAGCACTGCCACACTGCCGAAGATGGGTGGTAAGACCAGGTAGTAGAATATCTTGTGGTCTACGCCAAATGTATAGCTTAACGCCGCTACAAGTAGTTCATAGCTGTGCAATCGATAGATTGTCATTTCAAGTGGTGTACTGTGGTCCTGCCACAATCCCGAATGCCAAAACAACGCCTCGGAAGGAAAATCCATAGCAGTTACAACAAAATTCAGATACTGGGCATCGTCAAGATCGGAACGATGGGTAATCGCAACCAAAATCGCTCCGAAGATAACCAGAGTGGTAACACTGATCTTTTGCCAATTCGAGCTGGGAGTAGGTGGTACCTGGAGAGGCACCACCGAGGTGGCCACGTTACGGAATACCAATACCGCAGTACACAATAACGCTATCCAAACCATCCAGTAAGGGGCATCGGAGATTTTTATCAGCAGGGTGGTCAAGGATAATACGAGAGGCATCGTGTGGTGCTTTCTTTGAGCGCCGATGGTCGATATCGACGCCTGCAAATTTCCTATGCTGCCCCTATCGGTAGCCACCAGGTTACGCATACAAAGCGAACCGAGCATCAATCCGATAATGACCGGCACAAACCACCACCCTATTAAATCTGAGAACCCTAATCCAGAGATCACCATTGCATGGCAATAAACAGTCCAGCTCCCGAACAAGCACGCGCCGCGGACAAGAATGGTATCTCCGATCGATTGATTCACCACTTTGTAGGCCTGGCAACAGCTACCATTGATTAATCGGAATGCCTTCGCGTTATTTGGCTAAAAAAGCATACCCAATGTTATACGTGTATTCCTAATCCGCCAAAGCAATGGCGAAACTATATGACCTGGAGCTTACAGGCAAACACCGCCTTCAAATACTCAGTCTCCGGAATCGCCGGATGAATCGGATGATCCGGCCCCTGCGCGCCCTGCTCCACCACACGCACATGCTACCCAGGAGCCCTGCTCTCATTGCCGACCACCGCCAGCGCGGACACGAACTGCTGATCATTATCGCTACCAACCGCTTTATCACAGCACCCATCGCCGCCGCACTGGGGGTAGTGAACCTGATAGCGTGTGAAGCGGAAATTGTGGACGGTCTGCGACTGCTGGAGCTGGTGGACAGTCCCGTGGCCGTGGATCCCGATGATACGTTGCGCGCCAGGGCTGTTTTGCTTGGCTGGCCGGTGATTTCACTGCGCTGATTGTTGTCGCCACACCTCGACTATTTTCGCCAATATCGTAAAATGGTCTTGACTATTTTACGATACAATCGAAAATAGTCCCTATGAAAACTACCAAACGCATATACGACGCCATGCTGCGGGAGCACCTTGCGAATCACCGCCAGATGGCCCTAATGAGCGGCCCCCGGCAGGTGGGCAAGACTACGACCTGCCGCAACCATGCCGACAGTTACACCAACTGGGACAACATCGACGACCGTGAACTCATCCTTGGCGGGTCCGCTCGGCTTGCGGAGCGCATTGGTCTGGCGCAATTACGCGATCAGATACCGGTCGCGTTGTTCGACGAATTGCACAAATACCCGCGATGGAAGCAGTTTCTCAAGGGATTTTTCGACAGCTACGCGGACCAGCTTCGTATCATCGTTACCGGTTCGAGCCGACTGGACACCTACCGCCGTGTCGGCGACAGCCTGATGGGACGCTATTTTCTTTATCACATGCATCCATTCTCGGTCGCCGAGACACTACATGCTGATCTACCCGACCCCGAGCGCATTGTCCGCCCACCAAAAAGGCCGAAACCTGCGGAATATGATGCGCTGTGGACTCACGGCGGCTACCCGGAGCCCTTTCTTAAACGCGATGCGCGTTTCAGCCGCCGGTGGCAAAGCCTGCGCTCACAGCAACTACTGCGCGAGGATGTCCGCGACCTGACGCAGATTCAGCAGCTCGATCAGCTCGGCATGCTGGTTAAGCTACTGGACCAGCGGTCCGGCCAGCAGCTCATTTACAGCAATCTGGCTAGGGATGTCCGCGTGAGTGTGGATACGGTCCGGCGCTGGGTCGACGCTCTCGGCAGCCTGCACCACGGATTTCTGCTCAAGCCCTGGTTCAGGAACGTCGCACGATCACTGCGCAAGGAGCCCAAATGGTTTTTGCGTGACTGGGCCGCGACCCCGGACTCAGGCAGCCGTGCGGAAACGTTCATCGGCTGCCACTTGCTGAAGGCAGTCGACGGCTGGAATGATCTGGGTTACGGCAAGTTCGAGCTGGCTTACCTGCGAGACAAGTCAAAAAGAGAAGTGGATTTCATAGTCATTCGCGATGGGCAGCCATGGTTTCTGGCCGAGGCCAAACATCGCCAAACAGCCATCAGCGACGCGCTGACCTATTTTCAGAAACAGACCGGGGCACCGTTCGCGTTTCAGGTAGTAGTAGAGGCCGACTACGTGGCTGCTGACTGCTTTCGTCGAGCCGGCGGCCCCATCGTCGTTCCGGCGCGAACATTCCTGTCACAACTACTATAAGTTCGGATCGAGATATTTAGGGTCGGAGGAAAAACTGCGAGGAAGTTTTTAATCCGACCCCAGACCGCTGCTTCATTACCGCGCCTATCGCGAATGCGTTGAGCGTGGAAAACCTTATCGCCTGTGAAGCGGAAATCGTGGACGGGCTGTACACCGGGGAGCCCAGCGGTGTCCCTTCTTACCAGGCGGGCAAGGTTACCCGGCTGCATGACTGGCTGGAGGGTCGCGCTATCAGTCTCGACGGCGCCTGGTTTTACAGTGATTCGCACAACGATCTGCCACTGTTGGAGCTGGTGGATAATCCGGTGGCGGTTGATCCAGATGATACCTTGCGCGCGCGGGCTGTTGCGCATGGGTGGCCGGTGATTTCGCTGCGGTGATTATTTTTCTCCCGTGTCCAAGCTGCAGCTACCTTAATAGTGGCCAGCTGCAATAACGCATACCTGATCTGATCGACGGTGTACGATCACGTATGGTTCTGGTGAGCGCTTTTCCCGATAGCGGACGTCAGTGGGGAGCGGGGACTAACGTCGCAAAACGCCTAACTCCGGTCTTCAACATTAGAGAGAATTAACCCGCCCAACCAGGCACGTTGCCTCTTTTCGCAGGAAGCGACGCTAAATCAGCAAGTACGCCACTGTAAACCTCATGGCACGGACTGTTGCGGGCGCTCGTTCAGGAATGAACGAATATGATTTTCATGAGCACCAACGCGGGTCCGATAGGAACACGATTTCAGGAAGACCGGCAAACTTTTCGCGAGAGTCTAATACTTACCACGCAAACAATCTGCTCGACACACACCGTTTATACTATACTTCCGCCCTACCGAAGCGCCCATTGATTGCCGAACCCAGCCGCTAGGCCAGAAAAATATTTACGCCACTGAGTAATACAACGGGACTCCCATCAGCCATTCATTGTGACTGGAAATCTCATACATGAATATTGCCATCAGGTCAGTGACTAGCGGGTGCCTCTCCTGGTACTGTCAGCTGATAATTTCCAGCTAACTATGGTGTAGTGCGGCCCACGTAATAGTCTGGTCTAACCAGAAAGGTTGTATTTTTGCCAGATAGAAGCGCATGGCGAGGACCGCCAGCACAAATAATGTCAGTACGTAATAAGTAGCTTTGTTTGATAACGCCATCGGGGAAGAGGTCAATCGGGAGGAAGGCTGAATCATTACCTGACTGTGCGTGGCGCGTTAATTGTATGATTCATTGCATTCGTTTCAATCTACGAAGCTGTGTCTCATGGGCAAGCTCCAGGTAACATTCCATTGGTAAGAGTCAATTGGATCAACTCGGCTGATTCTTGACGCCCGGCCAAATACTACCTATAAATTACGCACGCTCTGGTGATCGTGGCCGCCGCTCCGGTCAGGCATTGGCTGTTTATCCGGAGGATATAAGAGTGATAAATCTTCGTAGACTTAAAATGTTGTCCGCCGCCGCGATAGTCAGTCTGGCCACTACTGGCTGCAAGCTCGCTGTGATCGTCGCCGAAGGGGGCGAGGTAGTGACGTTTGATGAAGCCTGCCACGAGGGCACGGTCTGCATCCGTGAGGTCAACAGCAAGAGTGACACCAGACTCTTTGAAGCGATACCCAAAGCGGGTTGGCAATTCGTGAAGTGGAATAATGGAGAGGGTTTTTTATGTGGGGGCCTCCCTTATCCCTACTGCGATCTAGATATAAACTTTGTTGAAGAAAACGATTTAATTGATTCCATCATCGCTTCCTCGGTGACCTATTATCTCATGCCGGTATTTGCACCGATAACGGAGATAGGCGCGGCCGTAACGATGAATGGCAAGGCATGGGCTCCCATGGACAGTTTCCATGATTTCAGTTGGGAAGAAATCAACGCCGTGTGTCCAGCCACCAATGGAGGTCGTTGCCTGCCGGGTGGCAAGTTGGTTGAAATCGATATGACGGGCTGGACCTGGGCCTCGGTTGACGATGTGAACGCACTGATCAATTCTTATGCGGGTAGTGGGCCGACACTAGGCCCGGGGCCGGATAGCTTGCCCAGCACCGTCGTGGGAGCCTCTTTCTCCGGGGCAGGATTTCCGACCACCGAATTTCGTGGAGGTTGTTCCGGTTGTTCCTCCAGTTATTGGAAAGGCTGGACATCCACCGCATCGGGTGTTGCGGGGCAGGTTTACCTCGCCGAAGTATATCTCGCGTCCGGAAAATTCGGTTACCTCAGTGGCACCGCCACAACATCGGAAACCGCTGCCAGTTCATCAAGGCATTCTGCGTGGTTCTATCGCACACCCTGACACCTGAGATACAGCTAACGAAGCTCATGGCGCTGTCCGCACCGGCTTTTTACCACTAGTACAAACGGGAGACCCCCCGGCTCTGCCGGGGAGGCACCCGAAGTTTGACAATTCCGGAAGTCCCATAGTAACTCCCAGGTGTGAGCCGCCAAGCACCACACAAGGGAGAAACCATGAGACCGGTAAACAGTTTAAATCACACTCGGTGGGAGTGTAAGTACCACATCGTTTTCATTCCGAAGTATCGGAGGAAAGCGATTTTCGGTCAGATTCGACGGGAACTACATCGCCCGGCCCGCCGTCGCTGTTCCTCGCCTCTCGCTCAGTTCCACCGGCAAGGTGGTCTACACCCTGAAGACGCCTTATCGGGACGGCACGAGCCAGGTGGCGTTCGATCCGGTGGATTTCATGGTCCGATTGGCGGCATTGGAGCCAAAATCCTCTAAGGACCGCTGTGAGGTGTTAAGAGTATTCCGCACTGCCCAATTCGACCACCTTAAAAAGTCCGCTTTCGGGAAAAGGAAACATCAAATCTGAGCCTGCATATCCGATCAAGACTGAACTGCCACGGTATAGCTAACTATAGGCGCACGTTGCGATGCTCGATTTTAGAGGTGTGGTAGCAAAGTGGGCTCATGCGGGGGCGTGTGAGGCCATGGAGAGCCTGCCCCGCTTTATCGGGCACGGCGCTTTTGCGTCCCACGCATGGGCCCACTTTGCTACCGCATCTCGACGGTGGAAATTAACTTTAGAAAAGCTAAAGCTTACGGGCAAACACCGCCTTCAAATACTCAGTCTCCGGAAAAGCCGGATGAATCGGATGATCCGGCCCCTGCGCGCCCTGCTCCACCACACGCAACTGGCAACCGGTGCGCACCGCGGCCTGCTGCATGGCGGCGATCAACTCCGCGCGTGACAGGTGCATGGAACAGGACGCGGATACGAGCAGGCCACCTTGATGTAACAACTGCAGGCCCAGCTCATTGATGCGGCGGTAGGCGGCAATCCCTTTCTTCAGATCTTTTTTGCGCTGGATGAACGCGGGCGGGTCGAGAATCACCACGTCAAAGCGCTCGCCCTCGGCGTGCATGGCTGCCATCAGCTCGGGCGCAGAGCCGCGTCGGGTGGAAACGCGAGCGTCCACCTGGTTCAGGCGGGCGTTGGCTTCGACACCCTCCAGAGCCTGGGCGGAACTGTCCAGGCAGCACACCTCGGTCGCGCCAAACGCCGCAGCCTGGATACCCCAGGCGCCGAGGTAACTGTACACGTCCAGCACGCGCTTGCCCTTGACCCACGTCGCGAGACGCGCACGCGACATGCGGTGATCGTAAAACCACCCGGTCTTCTGGCCGGTGTGGACGGGTGCGAGGAATTGCACGCCGTTTTCCTGCAGCGGCACCTGCTGCGGCACCTCGCCGTAAACGACCTCGCTGTCTGTAGCCAGCCCCTGCTCGCGGCGGCTGCGACTGTCGGCCCGCAGCAGAATGCCGCGCGGTGCGATGGTCGTCACCAGCGCCTGTAGCAGCGGCTCGCGATAGCGCTCCAGCCCGCTGTTGTTGAGTTGCATTACCAGCACGTCGCCGAAACGGTCGACAATCAGTCCTGGCAGGGTATCGCTGTCGCCATACACCAGCCGGTAAAAGGGTTTGTCGAAGGCCGCCTGCCGCAGGGCCAGTGCCGTCTCCAGCCGCGCCGCAAATAATTCCGCGTCTATAGGCCGCTCCTCGGGCGCGTACACTCTCGCGCAGATCAGCGATTGGGGCTCCATGTAGGCGCTGCCCAGCAGCTTGCCGTTGGTATTGCGGACGGCGACCAGATCGCCGGGGGAGAAGCCGCCCAGCGGCGAGCGCTGGCTGTCGACTTCGTTGGAATACACCCACAGGTGCCCGCCGCGCAAACGGTGATCGGCACCTTTGCGCAGGAACAGATCCATCGTAGGGTGTTTGTCGTTGCGGGGCCCAGGCCCCTATTCTTCATTCTCGCATTGCTGCCGGTAATCGTCTGCTGACAGCAGGTCTTCCAGTTCACCGACATCCTCGGGCAGCAGCTTGTAAAACCATCCCTCGTTGTAGGGGTCGGAGTTAACCATCTCGGGGTTGTCTTCCAGCAGTGCATTGATATCAATAACTTTCCCTGTCAGTGGCGCGTAGATGTCGGACGCCGCCTTGACCGACTCCACCACACCCGCCTCGTCCGCCACACCCAGCACCGTACCCACCTCGGGCAGCTCGACAAACACCACATCGCCCAGGGCGTGCTGTGCATGGTCCGTGATGCCGACGGTCACGGTGCCGTCCTCCTCCAACCGCGCCCACTCGTGCGTGCTGGCATATTTGAGATTCTTCGGCGTGTCGCTCATAAATCGTCCTCTGATGGTATTTGTTGCGGTCGCGCGGCGTTGGGTGAGGCAACGCGCGGCACATTTATGGCACTGTTGCGCGCCCCATTCTAACGAGCCAGCACTGAAAAACAATGTCCAGCGTTGTCTCGCCGGCTAAAGACATCAATCCAGACCCATGGCATGGCGCATGAGTTGCTGCTTCAGTGGCAACAATTGATCCACCGTGCGCATACCGGCGTTGCGCAACCAACGCAGGGGCAACGACTGTTGCTCGAATAAGCGCTTGAAGCCGTCCATGGCGCCCATCATCATCAGGTTCTCACCTTTGCGCCGACGCTGGTAGCGGCGCAGCAATTCCAGCTGCCCCGCACTGACGCCGCAGGCATGACCTGCCACAATCTCTTCGGCTAACACTGCCACATCCTGCAATCCGAGGTTAATACCCTGACCCGCCAGCGGATGAATGGTGTGGGCAGCGTCGCCCACCAGAGCCACTCCCGCTTGCACGTAGTCAACGGCGTGACGCTGGCGCAGGGGATGGGCGAAGCGCCTGGAGCTACCCAGCACCGCACCCAGTCGACTTTCGCAGGCCTGTTCCAGGGCAACACAAAACGCCTGGTCATCCAGCGCCATCACGGCATCGACCAGATGCTCCTGCAATGACCAAACGATGGAGCAGTAGTGGTGTCCGTCTGCTCCGGGCAGCGGCAGCAATGCCAACGGCCCGCTGGGCAGGAAGCGCTGCCAGGCTGTGTCTTCGTGTGGATGCGCAACTTCGATGGTGGCTGCGATAGCGCGATGACCGTAATCCCATTCTCTGCTGTGGAACCCCATCATCTCCCGCACGCGCGACAGGGCGCCGTCGGCGGCGACCAATAAATCTGCTTGCAGCGTGTGACCTCCTGCCAGCTCCAACAACATGCCCGAAGCATCCAGCCGCGAGCAGGACCGCAACGCGACCGGACTCAACAGACTGATTTCTGCGGCGGCAGTGACCCTGGCAAGCAGCGCGCTGATGATGGCGCGATTTTCCACGATGAGGCCAAGTTCGGGCGCATTGACTTCAGAGTGATCGAACTCGATCTGCCCGGTGCCCTCGGCATCCCACACGGTCATATGGCGGTAGGAACAGTAGCGGTAAGCGGCAATTGCATCCCACGCACCCAATGTTTCCAAAAAGGCGCGTGAGCGCGGCGTCAGGGCGCTGACCCTGGGATCGAAACTGTGCAAGTCGCGAGCCACCGGCAGCGGGGGTGATTCCAGCGCCTGCGCCTCAACCAGCGCGATAGACAGGCCCGCGCCACTGAGGGCTACGGCCAGGGATGCTCCGGCGATGCCGGCACCAACGATGAC
Organism: Haliea sp.; assembly: GCA_031431315.1. GTDB lineage: Bacteria > Pseudomonadota > Gammaproteobacteria > Pseudomonadales > Halieaceae > Marimicrobium. Next base: position 6,081 of record JANPDE010000385.1, on the reverse strand, counting down.
AACATCAACGTGCCGCGGCTCAGCCACTCACCTGTCCCCCGTTGCCGGCCACGCCTGCCGCATGGCGCACAAATTCGCGCTTCAGGCCGGGCAGGATATCCAGGCCCGCCAGTGCCAGGTCACGACCCAAACCCAACACCGGATCAGCATGCATAAAAAGCGCGGGCACGCGGTCACTGAACGCAATGGTGCGGCGCTGGTCACGCTGTTGTCGCCGTTGATAGCGCTGCAACATGGCGAGATCACCCGGCACCAATCCAGCGTCGATACCCTGGCTCAGCTCACGTCCCAGTCCGGCGACATCCCGTAACGCCAGGTTGTAGCCTTGTCCTGCCACCGGGTGCAGTGCATGCGCGGCATTGCCCATGACCACCACGCCCTGGCGCACCTGCTCACTGGATTGCACCAGCGACAGCGGATACACGTGTCGCTCACCAATTCGCAACATGCGCCCCAGCCGATAGCCGAAGCGTTCCTGCAGGGTGTGGAGAAACTCCACAGCAGGACAGTCGACAAAATGGCGCGCGCGCTCCGGAGGCAGCGTCCACACCAGGGCACTGCGATGTTCCCCATCGTTGGTCGGAAGTAGTGGCAGCAGCGCCAACGGTCCCTCATCTGTAAAACGTTCATAAGCACAGCCCCGATGCGGCTCAGCGAAAGCGACATTCGCCACCAGCGCGTGCTGCCGGTAGAGCTTCTCGCTGACCGCCACACCGAGCTGGTCGCGCAGTCCGGAACTGGCGCCGTCAGCAACCACCAACAGGCCCGCGCCAACATCGCCTTTGGCACCCTCCAGTTGCAGACTGACACCCGCACCCGCCGGCTTCACGCCCACCACCCTGGCAGGACTGCGCACCTCGACCCTGCCACGACGATACAGTTGCTGTATCAGCGCGTTGCCCAGCCAGGCGTTCTCCACCACATAGCCCAGGGCCGGCCAGTCGTGATCACTGGCGCGCAACAGCGTGCTACCAAAACGCCCGCGAGTGGATACGTGAATACTGTCAATCGCACAGAGCCATTGGCGCAAATCGTCCCATACTCGAATCTGTTCATAGATCAGGCGGGAGCTGTAACTCAATGCCGTAGAGCGCGCATCGAAAGCGGGATGATAATCCGGCATGCCGCCCGCGACGGGTACGGGAATGGGGAAGCCTTCCACCAGCAGGATTGACGTCTGTGGTGGCAGCACCGCATCCAGCTGTAGCGCCAGGCTGACTCCCACCATGCCGCCACCGGCAATGACAATGTCAAAATGATCGGGCATCTACGTCAAAGCTAGTTGTTTTCACTATTTCCTGTACCTGCTACATTACTCCGCGTGAAGCTCTTCACGGAGAACCTTGCGTAGTATAGAGACCGTGATTGGTCGATCACCAGCCTTGCGGCCACCTCTTGCGGCGATTGCAGAACGAAGTGCCGTATTGATCATGGTCTGATAGCCTATCCCGGCAGACTCTGCTTCTGCGCGATAATGCTCGATGATGTCGTCATCAAGCATTATGGTGATGCGTGTTTTCCCTGGAGAAGGAATCACCGCGCCACGCTTCCCTTTGCTGAAATCGTACTCTTTACGCATAATATTGCTTTGCCTCGCTGTTGCTTGTCTCTCGCGCCGAAATAATTCGGATCCTGCTGTCACGCGGCGTATGAACTACAACCAACCCACGACCGAGGGCGTCCATGCCCATAGTAACGAATCGTCGTTCATTTACTGCGTCCGGTTCTTCAATTGTGAAAGCCCTGGCATCGCGAAGCGCCTGCTCTGCGTGTGCGAAACTAACGCGGTGCTTGCGTAGGTTTGTTTTCGCCTTCGCCGGATCGAACTCAACTACCATGCTACAAGTATGCATATATTATGCATATTGTCAACGGCAGATGTCTGATCGGGTATACCTAACGCCTGCACAACTTCCTGGCCACTACCGCCAGCGCCAACATTGACTCTCTCTGCACCCCAAAAAGGCGCGGCGCACGCAGCGGGCAATTCTGCCGCCGGCGATGACAAAGTCGAAATAATCAGTCACCTAAATCGTAACTTTTTTCAATGAGTGTTAATCCTTTCCAATAGGCCGCCAGTTAAATACTTGGGCCTTAATTGGCAGCAGCCAGATGCCTACCAATTCTGACAGATATTGGTCCGTTTAACCGAGCAGAGCTCCACGATTTGCGCCGCCCAATATCAGGGCATACTGCTACGGCGAAAAGGATAACCCTACTTCCGCTATTTCCAGAACCGGACATTCCGGGGATGGGAGTGGGAACTTCTCTAACCACCTCTTTGCGGACTTAGATCACGTTTTTTGAAAAAATTTAAGCCCTCTAATCTTTCGTTAAAGAATGAACTTTTTGCACTGTACGATAATGTGGAAGCGTGGCCATGGAAGGCTGCGCTCGCTTTTATGTCAGCAAAGAAGTTCCCTTTGTCGCCTCATAGCGGCCCCACTCAAACTATCTCCGACTGCTGAAATCGCGTTGCTAAAGCTGAAGAATTTTGGGAAAGCTCGCGTCTTGCGCGAAAACGAATTGAGCCGTTACACGCCACAGAGAGCCGCTACACTGGCCAGTAAGGGAGGCGCTACCCGCAGGGCTAACCCTACATTGAGTGATGTTGACACTATCCTGAGCTTAATTTGTAAGATTAGGGAATTAAAAAATAAATCGACTCTTTAATAACAATACAGGGAACGTAATCTATGAAACGCCTTCATTGTTTACTTGTAATCAGCGCATTGTCGGTACCTGTATGTGCCGATGATTTAATCACAATCACATCAATCTACAGATCTACGTTTGTAAGCACGATCGCCAACGGCGGCGATGGGAATACCGCTCATACTGACAGCGATACCGACTTTGCCGATACGTACGCAACGGGCCCATGGGTTTCCAATCTACAAGTCACCTCGACATCTATCGGGGGCGCTGTTAGCACCGCTACCGCTGAAGCCCACCAAGATTCTTCGATGACGACTACCGGGCTTCCAACAGCAGAGCTTAAAGCAACATCCTCAGGTTCGATAAGTGGCTCCAGTTGGAATTCGGATGGTATAGAGCCGCCTGTGGTCTATAACCCCAGCGCTCGTCCCAACAGTGCATCCCGATTACAGGTGCACTTCACTGCGAACGCAAATCTGTATTATGAGGTTACCGGAACGGCTGATTATAGTTTGACTGGAGTACCCAAAGCTCCGTCAGGTTTTAAATCACGTGTGGAGATGTGGGGTCCCGACTTTGGTTGGAACTCCTCCACTCCAGTACAAAGGGGCACAATATTGACGGGTCAAGAGTTTTACATAGAGGCCAATGGCGAGACGTTTAATACCTGTAGACCGCCACTTAACGTTGTTAATGCAACCTGCTTCACAACCGCGCAATACAACTGGTCGTTTAAATTCAAAGTGTCAGAAACGCCTCTTCCGCCCGATACCGATCTGGATGGTACGGAAGACGCGATAGATAATTGCCCGTCCATTGCCAACAGCGATCAATTGAATACGGATGGGGTTAATGACGGCGGTAATGCCTGTGATGAAGACGACGACAACGATAACTGGCAAGACGTCTATGATAATTGCCCGGTGAATAAAAATGCGAATCAGGCAGATGCTGATGGTGATAGTATAGGTAATGTGTGCGACCCCGACTACGTGCCTCCTGGCTGCGGTTAGTACGTCGATTCTATGATGCCCGCCCTGTGCGGGCTTTTAATTGTCAGCATTCTTTACAATAGCTAAGCCGAAACGGAATATATCTCACCATAAACCTTGTAGTTGTTGACGTGGTCTATATCTTGCTTATTTAATAGGCAGTGAAAAGAATAATGGAGAATAAGGATGTTCAAGCTAATTGGTAGGTTATTTTGTATTCTCAGTCTGACTATCGGGCTGACAAGCAATGCACTAGCTGAGATCCCGCCCCTCCCCCCGATCATCGGGACCGTGATTCTGCCGCCGTCTGGACCACCGGACAATCCCGAAAATCCGCCTACCGTTTGCATCGGTTGCGCGACTACTGCAACTACTGCGGTACCTCTTCCGGCGACTTCTTCTCTACTAGGCTTGGGTCTTGCAGCCGTTGGTTACAGCCGACGCCGCAGGAAGAAACACGTTTAAGTCATTCAATCCCGAAGTTGGGCTGCAAGAAAAATAATGGAGAATAAGGATGTCCAAGGGCTTTGGTAGGCTACTGGTTCTGGGACTTGGCTGGGCTGGTTCAGCAGGTGCAGGGATGCTCCCGCCTGTTACGGTGAATGGGCAGGAGTGGTTGCAGCCTTTGGATTTCATGAACTTGAGTTGGAACGATATCAACGCTGTTTGCAATGCCCCCACGGGAATGTGTTCCGGATCTTTGGGAGGCAATGACATCACTGGCTGGACTTGGGCGAGCGTCGATGACCTGAATTCTCTGTTCAATAGCTATTTCACCGACCCCCCGTTCATCCTGATGGGTCCTGGCCCTGACTCGTATGGCGAAATTTACCTGCCAAATTCACCCACGGTTTTCTCGCAATTTCTGTCAGACGGATGGGCGGTGACATTCGAGCCGCTCGCACCAACATTCGCCGTTGGGGTGGCGGGGTGGACGCGTACCCTGTTCCTCGGAGGGGACCCATACGCAAAGTTGGGAGCGATGTATGAAGTTCCCGGAGCACCCGTTGAGGTCCGCGCCGCAACCGACTGGGGCAATGATATTACGTCACCGGCCGAGGGCGCCGGTGGTTGGTTTTACCGCCAGGCACCTGGCAGCGTTCCGGTACCCGCCACCCTTCCTCTGCTGAGCTTAGCCCTCGCTGCCCTCGGTTTCAGTCGTCGAAAACGAAAGGTTCACAGCTAACGTCCTTTCCTAGGTGCGAATTCAACTGATCAACGCAACACCCTGCTATCTTTTGGAAAAAAGTGGAGTGTTGCAACATGACTTATCGAAAACGACTTATCTACACCGAAGAGATGAAATCCTATATCTGGGACCGGTATCAACAGGGGGATGCCGTCAAGTCTATCGGCAGATACTTTGATCGACCCACCTCCTCAATCCATCGACAATTAGCCGTTACAGGAGGAATTCGCCCACCCCGGAGAAAGAGATCCACTCGATGTCTTTCCCTGGCGGAGCGTGAAGAGATATCGCGGGGCCTGGTTGTCGGATTGTCCGTTCGGGTCATTGCCTCCGGGCTGGGGCGTGCACCCTCAACAGTCAGCCGAGAGATTATCCGAAATGGCGGCCTATGCGATTACCGAGCCACACAGGCAGACCAGAATGCCCAGGATAGGGCCCTCAGGCCGAAAGCCTGTAAGCTGGCGCTTAATCAACCACTGTGTCAGATGGTGGAGTTAAAGCTGCGGCGGAAATGGTCGCCAGAACAAATAGCCGGGTGGCTAAAAAGAGAACACCCCGGAGATGAGTGGAACCAGGTGTCACACGAGACGATATATCGCAGCCTCTTCATACAGGCCCGTGGAGCCCTGAAAAAAGAGCTTCAGGACTATCTGCGTTCCCGGCGAAGTATCCGTCGTGCCCGCACATCTACCCTCAAGAACGACGGGCGTGGTGGTATACCCAATGCAGTCTCTATCCGCGAAAGACCCGCATCGGTTGAAGATAGAGCTGTACCGGGTCATTGGGAGGGTGACCTGATTGAGGGGTCGAACAAGAGCTGCGTCGCAACGTTGGTGGAGCGGCATTCCCGATATGTGATGCTGGTAAAATTAGAGAACAAAAAGACAGTCACTGTTATTAATGCCCTGATCAAGCAAGCACACAATCTGCCCAACGAGCTATACAAGTCCTTGACGTGGGATCGGGGTGCCGAAATGTCTGGGCATCAACGGTTCACACTGGAAACGAATATCAAGGTCTACTTCTGTGATCCGCAGAGTCCCTGGCAGCGAGGATCGAATGAGAACACGAATAGACTGCTACGCGATTACCTTCCAAAAAGAACCGACCTGTCTATTTACTCGCAGACGGAACTGGATGCCATTGCCAGAGAACTAAACGAGCGACCGAGAAAGACCTTGGATTACGAAACACCGGCTGATAGATTTAACGCATGTGTTGCGATGACCGGTTGAGGGCGCA